>DASYXS010000052.1:0-38038 GCA_035934535.1 bacterium | reverse complement strand
CTGGTCCATGCTCGTCAACAGAATCTCACCGGCGCCGAGCCCGGCGGCGCGCTCGGCCCATTCCACGGCGTCCAGGCCCGTCGCACGCCGGCCCCCGTGCGTGAAGACCTCCCACTCAACCGGACCCGCCGCTCCGGCCACCGTGCGCTTCGCGTCGATCGCGACGACGATGCATTGACTGCCGAACTGTTCGGCCCCCTCGCGGATCAAATCGGGGCGCCGCACCGCGGCGGTATTCATGCCGACCTTGTCCGCGCCGGCGCGCAGCATGCGGCGGAGGTCGTCCGCCGTCGCGAGCCCGCCGCCGACGGTGAACGGAATCGTCAGCACCTCCGCGGTCCGCCGGACGACGTCCTCCATGATCCCGCGGCCCTCGTGGCTCGCCGTGATGTCCAGAAAGACGACCTCGTCGGCGCCTTCACGGTCGTAGACGGTGGCCAGCTCGACGGGGTCGCCGGCGTCGCGCAGGTTCACGAAGCGCGTGCCCTTCACGACGCGGCCGTCCTTCACGTCCAGACAGGCGACGACCCTGCGCGCCAGCATCAGGGGTCCTCCGGTCCGGCGGCCGCCGCGAGCAGATCTTCGAGCCGCACGCCGCCTTCGTAGAGGGCGCGGCCGACGATCGCGCCTTCGAGTCCCGACGGCTCGAGCCGCCGCAAACGCCGCACGTCGTCGACCGACGTCACGCCGCCGGCCACGATCACCGGCACGCGGGCCGCATCGAGCAGATCCCCGAGCGGCGCGAGGTCCGGCCCGCCGAGCATGCCGTCGCGGCGCGTGTCGGTGTAGACGATGCGCCGCACTCCGGCGTCGACCACGCGGGCGGCCGCGTCGACCGCCGTGAGCGCGGTTGCGGCCGTCCATCCTTCGGTCACCACGCGCCCGTCCCGGGCATCGACGGCGGCGGCGATGCGATCCCCGAACCGCGCGCATGCCGCGCGCAGCAGATCCGGCGCGCTCACCGCAGCGGTCCCGAGAATCACGCGGGCCGCGCCGGCGGCGAGCAGGCGCTCGATCGTCCCGAGATCGCGCACGCCCCCGCCGACCTGCACCGGCACGCCCGCGGCGGCGAGAATCCGGCCGACCGCGTCGGGGTTGCCGGGCCGGCCTCCGAAGGCGCCGTCGAGATCGACGACGTGCAGCCAGCGCGCGCCCGCCGCCGTCCAGCGCCGCGCCGCCGCCACGGGATCGTCGTCGTACACGCGCTCGCGGTGCCGCTCGCCCTGGATCAGCCGCACGGCGCGGCCGCCGCGGATGTCAACCGCCGGCAGCACCAACACCGGCGGCCCACCGCGCGAAGTTGTTCAAGATCCGCTCGCCGATTTCTCCGGACTTCTCGGGGTGAAACTGCGTCGCCCACACATTGCCGCGGCCCGCCACCGCCGCGATGTCGGCGCCGTAGGACGCCGTCGCGGCGACCAGCGCGGGATCCGTCGGCGCGCAGTAGTAGGAATGCACAAAATACACGTAGGCGCCGGACGGCACGCCCTCGAGCAGCGGCGACGGCCGGTCGACCCGCAGCTGATTCCAGCCCATGTGCGGGACCTTCACCGTCTCCGGCAGGCGCACGACCCGGCCGGGCAGTACGCCGAGCCCGCGGTGCGGGCCGCCCTCGAGGCTCTCCTCGAAGAGAAGCTGCATGCCGAGGCAGACGCCGAGGAACGGCCGGCCCGACCGGACGTAGGCGGCGATCCGCTCGGCGAACCCCGATTCCCGCAGGCGCGCCATCGCCGGGCCGAAGGCGCCGTCCCCGGGTACGACGAGGGCCGCGGCCGCGTCCAGCACGCGCGGGTCGTCGGTCACCCGCACCTCGAGCCCCCGCCGGCGCAGGCCCATGCCGATGCTGTGCAGATTGCCGGCGCCGTAGTCCGCGACCGCGATCACGCGAGCGTGCCCTTCGTCGACGGCACGCCGGCGACGCGCGGATCGCGCTGCGTCGCGCGGTCGAGCGCGAGCGCCAGCGCTTTGAAGGCGGCTTCGATGATGTGATGGCCGTTCCGGCCGTGCAGCAGCATCATGTGCAGCGTGATCCCGGCGTTCACCGCGAACGCGCGGAAGAATTCCTCGGTGAGGTCCGTGTCGTAGGCGCCGAGGCGCTGGCGCGTGACGGGCACCGCGTAATGCAGGTACGGCCGGCCGCTCACGTCGACAACGGCGAGCACCAGGGCTTCGTCGAGCGGGGCGTGCGCCGAGGCGTACCGGAAGATCCCGGCGCCGGCGCCGACGGCCTCCTTGAACGCCCGGCCGAGCGCGATCCCCACATCCTCGACGGTGTGGTGCGCGTCGACCTCGAGGTCGCCGGACGCCGCGACGCTGAGGTCGAACCGGCCGTGCCGGGCGATCTGCTCGAGCATGTGGTCGAGGAACGGCACGCCGGTCGCGGTGTCCGCGCGGCCGGCGCCGTCGAGGTCCCACCGGGCTTCGACCTTCGTCTCCCCCGTCGCGCGCGACGCGCGGCCCGCGCGGCCGCCAGGTCCCGCGGCCGCATCCTCGGAGACACGCGGACCGTCGTTTCGCGGAGCGGGACTCATGCGTCCACTCCCCGCGCGGTGACCGCGAGGACGTGCGCCGGGAAATCCTCGTACCGGCCGAGGCGCTCGACGACCGGCCGTACCGCGGCCAGGCCGCGTGCGTCGAGCGCGGCCACGGACGTCGCCTTGAGGTAGCTCATCACGGTCACCCCCGAAGCGACGCGGGCAAACCCCGACGTCGGCAGCGCGGCCGGCACGCCGATCGCGTAGTTGCCGGCCGAGAACGGCGTGTCCTGGCCGAGCAGCACCTCGCCGGCATGCCGGACCTTGCCGAGCGTCCCGAGCGGATCGCGCGTCGCGATCTGCAGGTGCTCCGGCGCGTAGAGGTTGACGAACGCGAGCGCCTCCTCCATCGAGCGGGCGAGGATCGCCCCCCCGTAATCGCGCATCGCGGCCTCCGCGAACGCGCGGCGGCGCTCCGGCAGCTGCGCGAGATACCCCGGCAGACGCTCCTGCACGTCGTCGATCACCGCCTCCGATATGGTGACGAGCAGCGCCGCGGAGTCCGTCCCGTGCTCCGCCTCGTTGAGGAGGTCGAGCGCCAGGCGGTCCGTATCCGCGCTCTCGTCGGCGAGGATCATCGACTCCGTCGGCCCGAGCACCGACAGGAGCCGCACGCCCCGGGCCTGGACGGCGATCTGCGCCGCGGTCACGTAGGGATTTCCGGGCCCGCCGAGCAGACGCACGCGCGGCAGCGTCGCCGTGCCGAACGCGAGCCCCGCGATGCCGGCGACGCCGTTGCACCGAAAGACCTGCGGCACGCCCAGCAGGTCCGCGGCGACGAGAATCGCCGGATCGACGGTCCCGTCCGGGCGCGGCGGAACGACGACCGCGATCTCGTCCACGCCGGCGACGACCGCCGGGGTCACGAGGGTCACGAGCGTCGACGGAAACGTCCCTTTTCCGCTTGGGACGTAGACGCCGGCGCCGTCCACCGGCGACCACTTTACGCCGGCGGTGAGCCCCGGCTCGAGTTCGTCGAGCGTGAGCCCCGGCGGCCGCAGGCGCTCGTTGTAGCGCCGCGTGCGCTCGATCGCCGCGCCGAGCGCGCTGCGCAGGCCGTCGTCGATCGCCTCGTGCGCCCGGCGTACCTCGTCGCGGGCCACCGCCAGGCGCTCCGGTGTGAGCGCCACGCCGTCGTACTGCGCCGTGTAGTCGACGATGGCGGCGTCGCCGCGCCGCTCGACATCGGCGATGATCGCGCCGACGTGCGCGACGCGCGCGGGGTCGAAGATCTCCGCGCTCGATCGGCGCAGAATCCGCTGCAGACGCTCGGGGGATGCCTCGGCCAGCCGAACCACGTCCATGGTTCTCCCTCCGTTCACACCGGCGGCGCGACGGCGGCGCGCACGCGATCGATCATCGCGGCGACCGCGTCGGCGCGGCTGCGCAGGCTGATCCGGTTCACGACGAGGCGCGCGGTGGATTGGAACAATTCCGCCACCTCAACGAGGCCGTTCTCGCGCAGCGTGCGCCCGCTCATCACAAGGTCCATGATCCCGTCGGCCAGGCCGACGAGCGGCGCCAGTTCGACGGTGCCGTGCATCGGGATGATCTCCACCGGCCGGCCCTGTCCCCAGAAGTGCCGCTCGGTGACGTGCGGATACTTGGTCGCGATGCGCAGCGGGGTGAGCCGCTCCCACGCCGTCGCGAGCCGCCCCGGAAAGGCCAGCACGCCGCGGCACGCCCCGAAGCCGAGGTCGACCAGTTCGTAGACGTCGCGGCCCTGCTCGAGCAGCACGTCCTTCCCGGCGATTCCGAGATCGGCGGCGCCGTGTTCGACGTAGGTCAGCAGATCGACCGGCTTGGCGATCAAACACCGCATCCCCGGCTCGGCGCCCTGCACGATCAAACGCCGGCTCTCGCGCCACGCGTCGCCGTCGAGGTAGCCGGCCGCCTCCAGTATCCGCATCGCGCCGTCCAGCAGGCGGCCGGACGGCACCGCGACGGTCACGAACGGCGTCGGCTCCGGTCGAGGCGTCACGACGCGCCTCCCCGCGCCGCCGCGCCGCGGCCGCCCGTCACGTCGGCGACCGGCACCGTCCGCTCGGGGGCCCGGCCCTCCCGGACCCTGGCGGTATCCCGGCCGACGAGGATCGCACGCGCGACGCCCCGCCGCGCGGCCTCGGCCGCCACCTGGTCCCACGGCCGGCCGAGCACTTCCAACGCGACGGCGAGCCCGTGCGCCCGCAGCGCCCGGGCGCACGCCGCGGCCTCGGCCCCGCAGCCGGCTTCCGCCGCCACGACCGCGTCCGGTACCCACGCCCGCGCCGCGTCGTCCGGCGTGCGCGCGATCTCGGCGGCCAGCACGCGCTCGAGCCGGACCGCGAATCCCGTCGCCGGGACCGGCAGGCCGAAGCGCTCGAGGAGGCGGTCGTACCTGCCGCCGCCGAGCAGCGGGGCGCCGAGCGCCGCCGTGTGTCCCTCAAACACGATGCCGGTGTAGTAGTCGAAGTCGCGAATGATGCTGAGATCGATGGTCACCGCGTCGTCGACCCGGTGCGCCGCGAGCGCCTCGCCGAGGCGCTCGAGGTCGCGCACAACGTCCCGGCCGTCCGGCGTGTGCACGAGCCGCCGCGCCTCCTCAAGCGCGCCGGCGCCGCGCAGGGCCGGCAGCGCCATGAGCGCGTCGAGACGGTCCGCCGGGGCGCGGTGGCGCTCGAGCAGATCCCGCAGGCCGACGAAATCCTTTTGGTAGAGCAGCGCGCGTACGCCGGCGGCGTCCTCCTCCGACAGGTCCAGGCCCGCGAGCACGTTCTGTAAAAATCCGACGTGTCCGAGGCTCACCGAGAAGCCCGACGCGCCCGCGGCGCGCAGCGCGCCGACGGCAAGGGCCACGATCTCCGCGTCGGCGTCGACGCTCTGCGGGCCGATCAGCTCGCACCCGGCCTGCGGAAACTCCCTGAGGCGCGCCGAGCCGGTCTCCCGCCCGCGGAAGACCCACCCGGCGTAGGCCACGCGCAGCGGCGCCGGTTCTTCCCGCAGGCGGGTCGCGACGAGGCGGGCCACCGGCGTCGTCATCTCCGGCCGGAGCGCGAGCAGCTCGCCGCCCCGGTCCACCAGCTTGAACAGCCGGTCCGCGGCGTCGGCGCCCTCGCCGCGCACCAGCACGTCGAGGTACTCGAGCGTCGGCGTGACGACCTCACGGTATCCCCAGCGGGCCGCCTCCGCGAGCACGCCGGCGGTCGCCGCCCGGAGCCGGGCCGCCTGCTGCGGCAGCCAGTCGCGGGTGCCGGACGGGATCAGCTGCCAGCGTTCGCGCGGGTCGGGCGGCATGGTACTTTACCTCGATAAAGCGCTAGAGTGATGAAGCACGGCTATCCTAGCACGGGCGGCCGGAGCCGTCAACCGCCTGTACTGGTCCAGTAGATCCGACTACACCGGCCTCCAATTTCATCGCTGAGCCGCCTGCCATTGAGCGAGGTACTCGTTCGGAGTGAGGTAGCCGAGCGCCTGGTGCGGCCGGACGTTGTTGTAGGTCTCCTCCCAGCGCCGGAGCAAGGCTTGGTGCTCCGCTAAGGGCTCGGGAATCTCCACCAGATCGTAAAACTCTTCCTGATGGGTCCGGTGCGCCCGCTCCACGTGCCCATTGAGGCGGGGGGACTTGGGCGGCAGCACAAAGAGTTTGATCCGCAGCTCCGCGCACGCCGCTTCAAAGGTCGCCCGAAACTCCGAGCCGCCGTCAATCTGGATGGCCCGGACCGGAAAGCCAAACCGCGCACAGGCCTCCCGCAGGACCCGGCTCGCCGCCGCACTCGTCGGCCGCGCCGCCACCGCCAGCACGTCCTTGCGGCTCACCACGTCGCGCGCCGTGAAGTGGATCCGCCGCACCTTGGGGCTCACCGTCACCGGCGTCGTGTCGATCTCCACCAGATCCCCCGGCTGTCGCGGTACGTACCCCCACGGAAACCGCTGGGCATACGGCCTCGCGCGGCGTCGCCGCCGCCGCTGCTGCGCCGCCCGCACGACGGCCGGCTCCTCGAGTTGGCCCAGCGCCCGCAGCCGGGTGAGCGTCCGGCCGATCGTGGAGGCGGAGACCGTACACCCTTCCCGCCGCAGCAACACGGCGAGCTTGGCCTTCCCCCACCGGGGATACCGCTCCCGCAGTGTCCGAATCAGCCGGACCACTTCGGGCGCCGTCATCGGCTGCCGGACGCGCGTCGGCCGCCGGGTCCCCCGGTCATCTTCCAGGCTGGCCAGCCGCCGCGGATCGTAGCGCCGCCACCACCGGTAGAACGTGGCCGAGCTGATGCCGAAGTGCCGGCACGTCAACCGCACCGCGCGCCCGTGCGCCCCATAAAACTCCATCCACCGCAGACGCTGCCGGGCCTCGTGGGAGAGCGACGGCGCCGCCCGGACGCGCCGGCGTAGGAACGGCTGGAGGATGGCCATAGTGGTGCCAGTATAGCCACCGCCCAACGGCCGGAAGCGCCCCCGATGCCGCCGTTGCACCGAGTGTCAGGTGTAGTCGGATCTATCTGAACCTAGACACCGCCGCGCGGGCCGGCCGAGCCACGGTCATCGGTCAAAGCCCGGGACCGGCGCGGGCGGCCGGACGGTTAGAAGCGGTCGCGGGCTTCGAGTTCGCGGGCGAGGCGGGCGCGCTCCGCGGCGCGGGCGTCGCCGTCGGCGGTCGAGTCCGCGGACGGCGGCACCGTGGCGCCGGCGCGTGGCTCGACGGCCGGCCGGCCGCCGGGCCGGCCCGTCCACCGGCGAATGCTCAGCACGGCGATTGCGAGCCCGGCGGCGACACCGGCCGCGGGCCCCAGGTAGAGCAGCAGCGACAGCCCGCGGCGGGGAGGCTCCGCGAGCACGCTTTCGCCGAACTGTCCAACGAAGAAGTTCAGGATCGCATCCGGCGTCTCGCCGGCCTGCAGCTTCGCGCGGATGACATCGCGCATCTCGCGCGCGACCGCCGAGTCGCTCTCCGCGACGGTTTGCCCCGTGCAAACGGGGCACATCAACTGGCTCGCGATCGCGTAGACGCGGTCGTCGAGGGTGTCGGCCCACCCCGCGGCGGCCGCGAGCAGCAGCAGGACCGCCGCCGGGAGCAGCACCCCCGGTCTACGCGCCGTCATGCGCGCTCCGGCCACGCCGCCGCAGGCGCTCGAGCACGAGCGCGTACCCGTCCGCCCCGTACGTCAGGAACCGCCGCACGCGGCTGATCGTCGCCGAGGAGGCGCCGGTGCGCGCGGCAATCTGTTGGTAGGTCCGTCCTTCGGCCAGCATCCGCGCCACGGCGAAGCGCTGCGCGAGCGCTTTCAGTTCGCCGATCGTGCAGAGATCTTCGAAAAACCGGTAGCACTCCTCGACGGTGCGCAGCTGCAGCACCGCCCGAAAGAGCGCGTCCGTATGCGGCTCCCGCAGCTTCGGATTCACCACGGCGCGACTGCTCACGGCCCCGGCCTCCCCTTCTCTGCCACGCTGACGCGTGAAACCGCCGCGCTGTTCGGTCAGAGCCAGTGCTCCACCTCCTCGGCCTCGCGCGTGAGGCCGAGATCGCGAAACGCCGCCGCCGCCGCGGTCACCGCGTCGAGCGCGTCCGGACGGTCGCCCGCGAGGGCGATCCGGGCGCGCGCGCGCGCCACGCGCGCGGCGAGATACCGGTTCTCCGCGGGAACGCCGCGCGCGGCCTGGCGCAGCAGTCCCTCCGCCCGGTCCACCGTGGACGGCCGCAGGCTGGTTCCGTCGACGAGGCCCTCGGCGGCGTCCGCCCGAAACGCGGCGAGCCCCTCCGCGTCGCGGGCCGGCCAGCCGGCAAGCGCGGATGCGGTCAGACGGTCCGCGTCCCGCAGCAGCGCGCGTGTGTCGGCGCCGGGCTCCACGGCCGCGAGCCGCCGCAGCAGCAGCGCCTTCGTGGCCCGCGCGTGCGCCACCGCGTCGGCCGCGTGAAAGCGCCGGGCGAGGGCAAGGGTCCGGTCGCAGGCCTCGAGGCCGTCCTGCGCCGCGCGCACGGCCTCGCCGTCCCCGGTCACCTCCGCGAGATCCCGGTACGCGTCCTCGAGGTACGCGCGGAGCGCCACCGCGGCCGCCTCACCCGACCGGCGGCGCACGATGTTGAGGAGTTCCTGCACCAGCACCACCGCCCGGCGCGCGTCCTCCGGACGGCGCCGCAGCCGGAGCGCGATCGACAGGCCGATCAACACGCCCTCGATGTCGCCCGCGGCTCCGACTTCAGCCCCTGCGCGGCGCAGCAGCCGTTCCGCCTCCTCGAAGGCCGCGATCGCCGCGGGCAGATGGCGGGCGCCCTCGGCAAAAAACGCGCGCAGCGCCCGCCACCCGTCCGCGGCGCGCGCACGGGCCGTGACATGTACGTCCACGGAAGCGGCCGGTCAGGCCGCGGGAGCGAGGGCCGCGCTGGCCGGGCGCCGCCGGCCGAGGATCAGGACCCCGGCGACCAACGCCACGGCGGCCGCGACGTCGAGCACCGTCCAGACCATGTTGGAGTACACGCGCAGTTCGAACAGGAGCCCGAAGACGAGGAAGAGGACCTGAAAGAGCACCGCCGCGCCGAGATAGAAACCGGCACGCCGTCCCAGCGCGCCGAACGCGGCGAGCGCGGTCGATGCGCTGTTGGCGGCCACGAACGCGAGTTGCTGCACCAGCGAGACGGCGAAACTCGACGCCGAACTAATCGGCAGCGCGCGCGCGATCAGCGCAAGGTGGATGATCTCGTAGGCGCCGACGACCGCGAACCCGGCGCCTGCCGCGGCGCCGAAGCCGAGCAGCGTCCCGCCGCGCGACCACCGCCAGACGATTAGCGCGGCGGCCAGCGTAAACACTTCGTTTACCACCGCGGTCACCACGGCGCCGGCGATCCCGGGACCGAGCGTCATCGCGATCGCGTCGGGCCCCCAACCGAGGACGGACGCGAGCAAGACCTGGATGGACGAGGTGAGGAAGACCGTCAGAGGAAACGCGATGCCGCCGGCTGCGAACGCGACCAGAGGCCACGGCCGCCAGGATCTGGTGCCGCCTACAACGGCCGCCGCCACCCCGTAGCCGAGGGCGAGGGCGGCGGCCGCGGGCATCATCACGACGCGCAAATCCGAGGGCACGACAGGATTATTGTAGTTCCGATACCCGGACGAATGCAAGCCGACCTTCATACCCCGTGAAGACCGGCGAGACGACTAACGCGCGGCGGCGGGCTGCCCGCAGCCCGGCGGCTTGAAGACGCGCACCGTCGAGGCGAGATGCGCCGCCAGGACGGGCGCGGGGCGGATCGGACGCGCGACGAGGCCGCCGCGGCAGTTGGGACACCGTCCACCCAACCGCGTCTCCGCGCAGGCGCGGCAGAAGGTGCATTCGAACGAGCAGATCATCGCGTCGGGCGCCGACGGCGGCAGGTCTTTATCGCAGCACTCGCAGTTTGGACGGAGCTCGAGCACGGGCGGCGGCCTCAGAAGAGCCGGGCGAGAACCGCGTCCGTCATCGCCGCGGTCCCCAGCGCCGGGCCGCCGCCGGCCATGTCGGCCGTCCGGCAGCCGTCCGCGAGGGCCTTGACCACCGCGGCCTCGATCGCCGACGCCGCGGCCTCGTGCTCCGCGGCGTACCGCAGCAGCAAGGCGCCGGTCAGGATGGCGGCCAGCGGATTGGCGATCCCTCGGCCCGCGATGTCGGGCGCGGTGCCGTGCACCGGCTCGAACAGTCCGGGCGCGGTGTCGCCGAGGCTCGCCGACGGCATCAGGCCGAGCGTGCCCATCACGCCCGCGGCCTCGTCGCTGAGAATGTCGCCGAACATGTTGTCGGTGACGATGACGTCGAACTGCCGCGGGTCGCGGACGAGCTGCATGGCGCAGTTGTCGACCAGCATGTGCTCGAGGGTCACCTCGGGAAACTCCCGGCCGACCTCGGCCGCGACCTCGCGCCAGAGCCGTGACGTCTCGAGCACGTTGGCCTTGTCGACGGATGTGACCTTGCGCCGCGGACGCGTACGGGCGATCCGGCACGCCGCGCGAACGACGCGGCGAATCTCGCCCGCGGAGTAGGGCAGCGTGTCCTGCGCCGTCTGGGCCTCGCCCTCGCCGCTGCGCGACTGCGGCCCGAAGTAGAGGCCGCCGGTCAGTTCGCGGACGATCAGGATGTCCACGCCCTCGGCCACATCACGCCGCAGGGGCGAGGCGCCCACGAGCGGGCCGCGAACCACGGCCGGACGGAGGTTCGCGTACAGACCGAACCGCCGCCGCAGCGTGAACAGCGCCTGCTCCGGACGCAGGTGCCGCGGCCCCTTGTCCCACTTCGGTCCGCCGCACGCGCCGAGGAGAATCGCGTTCGAACGCGCGCACAGATTGATGGTCTCGTCGGGAATCGGACCGCCGGTCGCGTCGATCGCGGCGCCCCCGGCGATGCCTTCCTCGAACGAGAGCGCGATCTCGAACCGCCGGCCGGCCTCGCGCAGGACGCGGACCGCTTCGGCGATCACCTCGCGGCCGATTCCGTCGCCGGGCACGACCGCGACCTGCATCGCGCGGGCGCTCACGAGACCGCGCCGGCCCGGTGCGCGTCCCCCGCCGACGGCGCGACGCCGCCCGCGATCGCGGCGCGGAGCAGCACGTATTCGAGGCTGTCGACCAGCGCCTGCCACGACGCCTCGACGACGTTTTCGGAGACGCCGACCGTGCCCCAGGTACGGGCGCCATCGGTCGACTGGATGAGCACGCGCACGCGCGCGGCCGTGGCCGCGTCCGCGTTGAGGACGCGCACCTTGTAGTCGACGAGGCGCACCCGCTGGATCTCCGGGTAAAACCGGCCGAGCGCCTTGCGCAGCGCGCGGTCGAGGGCGTGCACCGGGCCGTCGCCCTCGGCGGCCGTATGCTCTTCCTGCGCGTCCACCGCGACCTTGATCGTCGCTTCGGCCGCGCACACGCCGCTGTCCCGCTTCTCGACCGTCACGCGCAGCCCGAGCAGCGTAAACGACGGCCGGTGCTGGCCCATGATCCGGCGCATCAGCAGCTCGAACGACGCTTCCGCGGCCTCGAACTGGTACCCCTCGTGCTCGAGCCGCTTCAGCTCGGCCAGGATCTGGCGGACCTCCGGCCGGTCGCGCGAGAGATCGATACCCATCTCCTGCGCTTTGTAGAGCACGTTGGCGCGGCCCGACAGATCGCTCACGACAACGCGCCGCGCGTTGCCGACCGTCTCGGGGGCGATGTGCTCGTAGGTCGGCGGGTGGGCCATCACGGCGCTGACGTGCACGCCGCCCTTGTGCGCGAACGCATTGAGCCCGACAAACGGCTGATACTCGTTCGGCGCGATATTGGCCAGCTCGGCCACGTAGCGCGACACCTCGCCGAGCCGCGCGATCTGGGAGGCGGGGACGCAGCGGTAGCCCATCTTGAGCTGGAGGTTCGGGATGATCGAGACGAGGTTGGCGTTGCCGCAGCGCTCGCCGATGCCGTTGATCGTGCCCTGGACGTGCACGCACCCGGCGTCCACCGCCACCAGCGTGTTGGCGACGCCGAGCTCGCCGTCGTTGTGGGCGTGGATCCCGAGCGGCCCGTCGATCGCCCGCCGGGCCGCCTCGACCCCGGCCCGGATCTCGTGCGGCAGACACCCGCCGTTCGTGTCGCAGAGCGCGACCACGGACGCCCCCGCACGCTCCGCCGCGCGCAGCGTGGCAAGCGCGTGCTCCGGATTGGCCTTCCACCCGTCGAAGAAGTGCTCGGCGTCGTAGACCACCTCGAGCCCGCGCGACCGCAGATACCGGACGGAGTCCTCGATCATGGCGAGGTTCTCGCCGGGCGTCGTGTGCAGCGCTTCGCGCACGTGCAGGTCCCACGACTTGCCGAACAGCGCCGCGGCCGGCGTGCCCGCGGCGAGAATCAGGTTCAGGTTCTCGTCGCGCTCCGGCGGAATACCGGGGCGGCGGGTGCTGCCGAACGCGGTGAGCCGCGCGTGCTGCCACGCGCGGCCGCGGGCGCGCTCGAAGAACTCCATGTCCTTCGGGTTGCTGCCCGGCCAGCCGCCCTCGATGTAGTCGACCCCGAAAGCGTCGAGATGCTCGGCGATCCGCAGCTTGTCGTCCGCGGACAAGGTGATGCCCGCGCCCTGGGTGCCGTCCCGGAGCGTCGTGTCGTAGAGCGCGATGCGCGCGCCGCCCGGCATCGCCTATCCGTAGGTGTTGCTCATCCAGTGCTGGCGCTCGTAGATGAGCTTGTTGACCGCAGCGAGGTAGGCCTTGGCGCTGGCCTCCAGGACGTCGGTGCTGGTGCCGCGGCCGACGAAGAGGCCGTCGCCGTCCCGCACCTTCACCGTCGCCTCGCCGATCGCATCGGTGCCGCCGCTCACCGATTTGATCGCGTAGTCCGCGAGCGTCGGCGAGAGCCCCACGATCTTGTTCACGGCGTTGTAGATCGCGTCGACCGGACCGTCCCCGCTCGACTCCTCGGTGAACAGCTCCCGCCCGCGGGCGAGCGTGACCGACGCCATCGGCGGCAGCGTGCTGCTGGTGGAGACGTGGAAGGCCCGCAGCGTATACGTCTTCGGCGCGCCCTGCGCCTCGCTCTCGACGAGGGAGAGGATGTCCTCGAGTGAGACCTGCTTCTTCTTGTCGCACAGCACCTTGAACTCGACGAACGCGCGCTCGACCTCGGCGTCGCTCAGCTTGAGGCCGTTCTCCTCCAGCATGTTCTTGAACGCGTGCCGGCCGGAGTGCTTGCCGAGCACGAGTTTGTTGCTCGGAATGCCGATCGTCTGCGGGGTCATGATCTCGTAGGTCTCGCGGTTCATCAGGACGCCGTGCTGGTGGATCCCGGCCTCGTGCGCGAAGGCGTTGTCGCCCACGATCGCCTTGTTCGGCTGCACCGGCACGCCGGCGATCGCGCTGATCAGCCGGCTGGTGCGGTAGATCTTCGTCGTGTCGACGCCGGTTTCGCAGCCGTAGTGGCTGCGGCGCGTATGCAGCGCCATGACGATCTCTTCCAGCGCGGCGTTGCCGGCGCGCTCGCCGATCCCGTTGATCGTGCCCTCGATCTGGCGTACGCCGACGCGCAGCGCGGCGAGCGAGTTGGCGACCGCGAGTCCGAGGTCGTCGTGGCAGTGCACGCTCCAGACCACCCGGTCGCCGCCCTTGGTGTTCTCGATGCAGAACTTGAGGAGCGCCGCGTACTCTTCCGGCGTCGCGTAGCCCGTCGTGTCCGGGACGTTGATCGTCGTCGCGCCGGCGGCGATCGCGCCGTCGAAGACGCGCACGAGAAACGCGGGGTCGGACCGGCTCGCGTCTTCGGCCGAAAACTCCACGTCTTCCACGGCGCGGCGCGCGAGGCGCACGGACTCGACCGAGGCCTCGTAGACCTGGTCCGGCGTCATGCGCAGCTTGTGTTCCATGTGGATCGGCGAGGTGGCGATGAAGGTGTGGATCCGCGGACGCTCCGCCTCCCGCACGCCCTCGATGGCCGCCTCGACGTCGCCGCGGTTCGCGCGCGCGAGTCCCGCGATCACGGGCCCGCGCACCTCCCGCGCGATCAGCTGCACACCCTCGAGGTCGCCCGGGGAGCTCGCCGGGAAGCCGGCTTCGATGATGTCGACCCGCAGCGCGGCGAGCGCGCGGGCCACCTCGAGTTTCTCCTGCGTGTTCATGGTGAAGCCCGGCGACTGCTCGCCGTCCCGCAGCGTCGTATCGAAGATCCGGATCATCTCGGCCATGGTCTCTCCGCCCCCTCTGCCCCCGCGAATGCGGGGCCGTGATCCGCGTGCGACACTAGCCGGCGGGGTGCGCCGGCGTCGCCCCCTACCGCTTTGCCCGGGCCTCGGTTTTCCGGGGCCCGGCTTTCGCCGGCACGTCCCGCTTCAGCCACGGCATCATCGCCCGCAGCTGTCGCCCGATCTCCTCGACCGGGTGCTCGGCCTCCTGACGGTACCGCGCGTTGAACACCGGGCGGCCCGCCTCGTTCTCCAAGATCCACTCCTTGGCGAAAACGCCGCTCTGGATCTCCGAGAGGATCCGGCGCATCTCGGCCCGTGTCTCGTCGGTGATGATCCGGCGGCCGCGCGTGAAGTCGCCGAACTTCGCGGTGTTACTGACGGAGTAGCGCATCATCCCGAGGCCGCCCTCGTAGATGAGATCGACGATCAGCTTCATCTCGTGCAGGCACTCGAAGTAGGCGATCTCCGGCGCGTAGCCGGCCGCGACGAGGGTCTCGTACCCTGCCTTGATGAGCTCGGAGATGCCGCCGCACAGCACGGTCTGCTCGCCGAAGAGGTCGCTCTCCGTCTCTTCGCGGAACGTCGTCTCGATGACCCCGGCGCGGAGGCTGCCGATGCCGTGCGCGTACGCGAGCGCGATCGCGCGCGCCTTGCCGGTGTGGTCCTGGTGCACCGCGAGCAGCGAGGGGACGCCCTTGCCCTCGACGAACATGCGCCGCAGCAGGTGGCCGGGGCTCTTCGGCGCGATCATGAACACGTCGACGTCGGCCGGCGGCACGATCTGGTGGAAGTGAATGCTGAAGCCGTGGGAGACCCCGAGGGCCTTGCCGGCGGTGAGGTGCGGCGCGATCTCCTCGCGGTAGACTCGGGCCTGGATCTCGTCGGGGATGAGGATCTGGATGATGTCGGCCTGGGCCGCGGCCTGCGAGACGGTCGCGACCTCGAGCCCGTCGGCCTGCGCCTGCGCCCACGACGAGCTGCCCTTGTAGAGGCCGACCACCACCGTCACGCCGCTGTCGTTCAGGTTCTGGGCCTGCGCGTGGCCCTGGCTGCCGTACCCGATCACCGCGACCCGCTTGCCGCGGAGCACGTTCAGGTTGGCGTCCTGCTCGTAATAGACCTTGGCCGGCATTTGTGCGCCGCCTCCTTGGGGGCTCCGCCCGGGTGTTACGTCGGTTGGGTGCCGCGCACGAGCGTCACCTGGCCCGTACGGACCATCTCGCGCACGCCGTACTTCGAAAGGAGCGACAGGATCGCGTCGATCTTGTCGGACCGCCCCGTCACCTCGAGCGTCATCGTCTTCTCGGTCAGGTCGACGACGCTCGCGCGGAAGACGTTGCTGATCTCCATGATCTCCATCCGCGTCTGCGGCGTGGCGTTGAGCTTGATGAGCGCCAGCTCGCGGTCGACGGTGTTGAAGCCAGTGACGTCGTTGACCTTGATCGTCTCGATCAGCTTGTTGAGCTGCTTGATGATCTGCTCGAGGATCTCCGGCTCGCCCTCGACGACGATGATCATCCGCGAGACGGTGGGCTGCTCCGTCACGCCGACGGCCAGGCTGTGGATGTTGTAGCCGCGCCGGCGGAACAGCCCGGCCACCTTCATCAGCACGCCGGGCGCGTTGTCTACCAGCACGGAGATGGTGTGCTTCATCGGTCGCTGCGTCCGCGGCGAGGTGCCGTTGAGGGCCTCAGTCGCGGATGCGATCATCTTCAACGATCATCTCCTTGATGGACTGGCCCGACGGGATCATCGGGTAGCAGTTTTCCTCGGGATCGCAGAGGATGTCGACGACGCACGGCCGGTCCGTGACCTCGAGCGACCGACGCACAGCGGGCCCGACCTCCTCCGGCCGGCGCACGCTGATGCCCACGGCGCCGAAGGCGTCCGCGACCTTGGCGAAGTCGGGGTTTTTCAGGAAGACGTGCGAGTAGCGCTCGCGGTAGAAGAGCTGCTGCCACTGCCGGACCATGCCGAGCGAGCCGTTGTTGACGATGTAGACCTTGATCGGCAGCCCCCACTCGACCGCGGTCGCGAGGTCCTGCATCGTCATCTGGTAGCCGCCGTCGCCGACGATCGCGCACACGAGCGCGTCCGGCCGCCCGACTTGGGCGCCGAGCGCCGCGGGGAACCCGAAGCCCATCGTCCCGAGGCCGCCGGAACTGACCCACG
Source organism: bacterium (assembly GCA_035934535.1). GTDB lineage: Bacteria > Sysuimicrobiota > Sysuimicrobiia > Sysuimicrobiales > Segetimicrobiaceae > DASSJF01. The sequence goes on along the minus strand of DASYXS010000052.1, from coordinate 21,689 downwards.
TCCGCGGCTCCGTCGTCAGGTAGAACTGCGCCGCCCACATCTGATGCTGGCCGACGTCGGTCGTCACGATCGCCCGGCCCTCGGTGATCTTGTAAATCTCCTCGATCGCAAACTGCGGCTTGATCCCGTCGCCGTTCTGCCGGTACCGCAGCGGGTAGCGCGCCTTCCACTCCGCCAGCTGCGCGTGCCAGGGCTCGCACACCGGGGGGGTGAGCTGCGCGGCCAGCACGCGCAGCGACTCGCGCGCATCGCCGACGATCGGCACATGGGCCGGCTTGATCTTGCCGATCTCGGCCGGATCGATGTCGATGTGGATGAACTTCGCGTGCGGGGCAAAGTCCTTCACGCGGCCGGTCACGCGGTCATCGAAGCGCACGCCCACGGCGAGGACCACGTCCGCGGTGTTGATCGCGTGGTTCGCGTAGGCGGTGCCGTGCATGCCGAGCATCCCGAGCGACAGGGGATCCGTCTCCGGAAAGGCGCCCTTGCCCATCAGCGTCGTCGTGACCGGGATGCGCGCCTTGCGGGCAAGCGCCGTGAGCTCCCCGGCGCCGTTCGCGGTGATCACGCCCCCGCCGGCGTAGATCAGCGGGCGCGACGCCCCGCCGAGGAGGGCTGCGGCGGCGGCGATCTGATTCGGGCTCGGGATCGCCGGCGGAATCTTGCCGCTGCGCAGCGTCACCTGCTCCGGAAACTCGAACTCGTGCTCGGCCGCGGCGATGTCCCGCGGGATGTCGACGAGGACGGGACCCGGCCGGCCGCTGCCGGCGATGAGAAACGACTGCAGCACGAGCCGCGGCAGTTCCGCGGACTTCTGGACGATGCAGTTGTGCTTGGTGACGGGCATCGTGATCCCGGTCACGTCGGCCTCTTGGAACGCGTCGCGGCCGATCGCGAGCGTGCTGACCTGGCCGGTGATCGCCACGATTCCGGCGGAGTCCATCATCGCGTCGGTGATGCCGGTGACTAGGTTCGTCGCGCCCGGCCCGGACGTCGCCATGCACACCCCGACCTTGCCGGTAACGCGGTGGTAGCCGGTGGCCGCGTGCGCGGCGACCTGCTCGTGCCGCACGAGGACGTGCCGGATGCCGCGCGCGTCGTACAGCGCGTCGTAGAGCGGGAGCGCCGCGCCGCCCGGGTGGCCGAAGATGACCTCGACGCCGGCCCGGTGCAGGCATTCGATCAAGGCCTGCGACCCCAGCATGCGCTTCACCGTGGCAGCCGGACCCGGCTTCACCGTAGACGTCGCCTGACGCGCCATTACACCGCTCCTCCCCTGTGTCTTCCGCCCGCCGAAAATACGAAACCGCGGAAAGCCATCTAAGGACGGGGCTTCCCGCGGTACCACCCTAGTTCCGTCCGGCCGGAGGCGGCTCGAACGGCTCTCATCCCGGTTACGGCGGGGTCCGGCGGATGCTACTCGGCGCGGCGCGTCCCGTCTTCGCGGGACGAACGGCCTTTGGTTCCGCGGCTCGGAGGTGAGCGGTCACGGTTCCGGATGCTGGCTCGCACCTGCCCCAGCTCTCTCGGATCCGGGCAACCGCGGCCCGGCCTCCTCATCGCCTGTATGCGAGAACTTGTCAAATGACTTTACCAAAACCGCCCTGCCGCTGTCAAGGAACGTGCCGGGCTCCGCCGAACGTGACCGCCGATCCGGGCGAAATCCGCGTCCAGACGAGGGTTCGGTATGGCCGGTGCGCCCCTTGGGCCCAACAACCTGCCCGCCCCGCTCACGAGCTTCGTCGGGCGGGAGCGCGCGATCGCCGAAGTCTGCGGGCTGCTCGGCGGGACCCGGCTCCTCACGCTCACTGGCGCCGGAGGCTGCGGCAAGTCCCGCCTCGCACTCGAAGTCGCCAGGGCGCGCCTCGCGGGCTTCCCGAACGGCGTGTGGAGCGTGGAGTTCGCGGCCCTCTCCGATGCCGGCCTCGTCCCGCATGCCGTGGCCGCCGCGCTGGGCGTGACGGAGCATGCGGACCGCGCGGTCACGGACACGCTCGCCGGCGCCCTTCGCGACACGACGCTTCTGCTGGTGCTCGACAACTGTGAACATCTGCTGAGCGCCTGTGCCGGCCTCGCCGGCGCGCTGTTGCGGGAGTGTCCCGCCCTGCGGATTCTGGCCACCAGCCGCGAGCCGCTCGGCGTGGCCGGAGAGACGATCTGGCGCGTTCCGTCGCTCACCGTCGCGGACCCTGTTCATCCGCCGCCTCATGACCGCCTCGCGCAATTCGAGGCGGTGCGCCTCTTCGCCGAACGCGCCGCGGCGGCCCGGCCGGGCTTCCAGGTCACCGCGGACAATGCCCGGGCGGTCGCGCAGGTCTGCTACCGATTGGACGGGATTCCCCTCGCGATCGAGCTCGCGGCGGCCCGCGTGCGGGCGCTGTCAGTGGAACAGATCGCCGCGCGCCTCGATGACCGCTTCCACCTGCTGAGCGGCGGCAGCCGGACGGCGCTCGCGCGCCATCGGACCCTGCGCGCGGCGATGGACTGGAGTTACGACCTCCTCACCGAGCGCGAGCGGACGCTGCTCGCACGGCTGTCGGTATTCGCGGGCGGATGGACGCTGGAGGCCGCGGAGACGGTATGCGCCGATGACGGCATCGACGCGCCGGAGATCGTGGACCTGTTGACGTCGCTGGTGGACAAATCAATCGTCCTCGCGGAAATCCGGGACGGCGAGGCGCGGTACGAGTTGCTGGAGACGGTGCGGCAGTACGGTGAGGAACACCTGAATGACGCGGGAACGGCCGCTTCGATCCGCCGGCGCCATCGCGATTGGTACCTCGCGCTTGCCGAACAGGGCAGCGCCGAACTGGATGGACCGCAGCAGAAGGCATGGTTGGACCGCATGGACCGAGAGTACGCCAACTTGAGAGGCGCACTCGATTGGAGCCGCGGCACCGCAGCGGAAGTCGAGCCGGGGCTGCGGTTGGCGGTGCATCTGCAGCGATTTTGGGAGATGCGCGCCTACTACGCCGAAGCGCGCGCGTGGCTGGAGAGCATGATTGCGGCGGGGCGCACTGCGGAACCTGGACTGCGGGCCCGAGCACTCAACACCGCCGGTATCTTAGCCTACCGCCAGGGGGATTATCAACGCACCGCGGCCCTGTGTTCGAGCGCGCTCTCTCTCGCCGAGCAGTACGACGACGCGTACGCTGCCGCGCAGGCCCTTCATTCCCTGGCCCACGTGCGGCAGAGCAACGGTGAGTATGATCAAGCCACGGACATGATGGCGCGAAGCGTGCACTTGTACGAGCAGGTCAATTACCGCCGCGGACAAGCCAACTCCGTCGACTGCCTCGGCGAAATAGCGCGAAGCAAGGGCGACTACGAGCGGGCGGAGATGCTGACCCAGCGGGCGATGAAACTGTACGAGGAAGTCGGAGAGGCGCGGGGCCGTTCGCACCTCCTCCATAATCTGGCCTATATCAGGCTCCATCAGGGCAGGATCGCCGAGGCGCGCGAACTCTTCCGCGAGAGTTTGGTGTGCGCCAGGGACCTCAAGAGCCCACGCGATGTGATCATGGCCATCGCAGGGCTTGCCGCGGCCTCGAAAGATGCGCCACATGAGCGGGTCGCGCGGGTGCTCGGCGCGGTGAGCGGTCTCCTTGACACTGCCGGAGTCCGCCTCGAACCAGCGGAGCATGCGGAGTTCGAAGAGATTACCGCGTTCGTGCGGGCCCGACGCGGAAACCGGGCATTTGCCGCGGCGAGCCACTGCGGACGAGGACTGGCCGCCGACGGCGCGGCAGCGGAGGCACTCGCCCTCTCCACGGCGCCGGCCGGCCGCGGCGAGACCGCGGCTCAACCGGGCGCGATCGGGACCCCGCTGACGGCCCGCGAGCGCGAAGTGGCAGGGCTCATTGCCGAAGGGCTGCCCAACCGGGAGATCGCCGCGCGCCTCGTGATCGCCGAACGCACGGCCGAAGGCCATGTGCAAAGCATCCTTAATAAGCTCTCCTTCAACTCCCGCGCCCAGATCGCCGCCTGGGCGGTCGAGCACGGTCTTCGGGCCGGCCCGTTCCGCGCAGACGGGGTGCCCTCGACCTGATCGCGTAGCCCCGGTCCTCGTCGCCAACGGTGCCTAGGCCGAAAGACAGGTACCGCCGCCGCGGAAAACACGTATTTCTCCCGGTGACGCGCTCTCCGGCTCTCGCGTATCCTGGCCCCAACGCGGCAGACGCCGATTGCACCACGTGTGAGGGACACGATCGATGCCGGACGGATACGCGCACGACGAAGTCCTGGTTGACACCGTGTGGCTCGGGGACCATCTCCAAGACCCGGCGGTCCGCGTGGCCGAAGTCTCCGAAGACGTCACCCTGTACGACCACGGTCACGTTCCGGGCGCGGTCCACTTCAACTGGCAGACGCAGTTGCAGGATCGCGTCCGCCGCGATTGGATCACCAAAGAACAGTTTGAGCATCTCCTCGGCGCCTACGGCGTAGACAACGCGACGACCCTCGTCCTATACGGCGCCAAGCACAATTGGTTCGCGACATACTCCTTCTGGCTGTGCCGAATGTACGGCGTCCAGCGCGTGCGGATTCTGAACGGCGGCCGCGCGAAATGGGTCGCCGAGGGCCGCCCGATGGCCGCGGACGTATCGTCCTACCCGCGTGCCGCTTTCCGGGCGAAAAATCCGGACCTCAGCATCCGCGCATTTCGCGATCAGGTGCTGGCACGGTTCGGAGACCCCGGCGTGGCGCTCGTGGACGTCCGGTCGCCGCAAGAGTTCAGCGGCGAAGTGATCACGGTGCCGGCCTATCCGCACGAAGGCGCGCAGCGTGGCGGCCACATTCCTGGCGCGCAGAACATCCCCTGGAGCCACAACGTCCGTGACGACGGAACGTTCAAGGGCCCGGAGGATCTCCGCCGGCTCTACGAGAGCCGAGGCATCCACCCCGACAACGAGGTCATTGCGTATTGCCGGATCGGCGAGCGCTCGTCCCTCACGTGGTTCACGCTCACATACCTGCTCGGATACCCACGCGTCCGAAACTACGACGGCTCATGGACGGAGTGGGGCAGCCTGGTCGGCGCGCCGGTCGAGCGGACCGGGTAGCGCACACCGAGAGGAGGGAGACGGATGAGACGGATCGGATCGCGCACGGTCATGACCGTGCTGGCATTCACCGCCATCGCGGCGGTGGCGGTGCTCACCGCGGGAGGCATGGGCCCGCGAGCTGCGGCCGGCGGCGACAGCCCGAGGCCGACGGAGGGCTGGACACTGCACATCACGGCGAAGATGCACTTCCCCGGCAAACCGGAAATGCTCGCCCACCACTTCTGCAAGCAGGTCGCCGGGGGCCTCATCGAGTGTCAGCTCTACGACAGCGCCGCCCCGGACGCGCACCTCGTGGGGGTTGAGACGATCGTGAATTCGGCAACCTACGCGAAGTTCTCGCCGGCCGAGAAGGCATTGTGGCACTATCACCGGGTGGAAATCCCGCTCGTCTCCGCGGCGGTACTGGACATGTCGCCCGCGGAGGCAGAAAAGGTGGTCAACTCGATCGTCGACACTTACGGCAAGATCTACTTGCTGTGGGACCCGTCCGTCCAGACACTGCCGGTCGGACGTCCGAGCATCACGGTCCTTCCGGCGGCCAAAGCGCCGTAATCCGGACAGGCCGCCAGGGACGGGGCGCCGCCGCCACGAACCACGGACGACCGGCGCCTCTCTCTATCGGATGCGCGCCCGATCTTGCGGTAATATGAGACGCACAACTCGGAGGTGTGACATGGCACTTCGGTTGGGCGATGTCGCCCCGGATTTCGACGCGGAGACGACAGAAGGCCGGATCCGCTTTCACGACTGGATCGGCAGCTCGTGGGCCGTGCTGTTCTCGCATCCCAAAGACTTCACGCCCGTTTGCACCACAGAGCTCGGCTACATGGCCAAGATCAAGCCCGAGTTCGACCGGCGCAACACCAAGATCATCGGACTCAGCGTCGATCCGGTCGGCAACCATGAGAAGTGGGCGAACGACATCAAAGAGACGCAGGGCCATGCGCCCAACTATCCGATGATCGGCGACACCGACCTCGAGGTGGCGAAACTGTATGAGATGCTGCCGGGCGACCTCGAGGGATCCTGCGAGGGCCGCACCCCGGCCGACAACCAGACCGTCCGCACCGTGTATGTGATCGGACCCGACAAGAAGATCAAGCTCACGATCTCGTATCCGATGACGACCGGGCGGAATTTCGACGAGGTGCTGCGGGTCATCGACTCGCTGCAGTTGACCGCGAAGCACAAGGTCGCGACGCCCGTAAACTGGAAGCGCGGCGACGACGTGATCATCGCCGGGTCGGTCTCCGACGAGGACGCGAAGAAGACCTATCCCGGCGGGTGGAAGGCGCCGCGGCCGTACATTCGGATCGTGCCGCAGCCGGAATGATCCTCAAGCAGTACTACCTCGGCTGCCTCGCCCACGCGTCATACCTTGTGGCCGACGAGGAGAGCCGCGCCGCTGCGGTCGTGGACCCCCAGCGGGATATCGACCAGTACCTGGACGACGCCGCCCGGCTGGGGCTCACGATCCGGCACGTGCTGCTGACGCATTTTCACGCGGACTTTCTGGCGGGGCACCTCGAGCTGCGCGACCGTACCGGAGCGGCGATCTACCTCGGCCGTCAGGCCAAGGCCGAGTACGCCTTCACGCCGCTCGGCGACGGCGACGCGGTGTCGCTCGGCGGAGTGCGCCTCACGGCGCTCGAGACGCCGGGGCATTCCCCCGAATCGATCTGTGTCCTCGTCTTCAATCTCAAAAAAGACGGCATGCGCCCGCAGGCCGTGTTGACGGGCGATACCCTGTTTATCGGCGACGTCGGCCGGCCGGATCTCCGGGCCGCGCTCGGATGGTCGGCGGAGCAGCTCGCCGGCATGCTCTACGACTCGCTGCGCACGAAGCTGCTCGCGCTGCCGGACGACACGCTGGTGTACCCGACCCACGGCGCCGGCTCCCTCTGCGGCCGGAACATCAGCAAAGAGACCGTCTCCACGATCGGCGACCAGCGCCGGTACAATTACGCCCTACAGGAAATGAGCCGGGAGGATTTCATCAAGATCATCACCGCGGACCAGCCGGACGCCCCCTCGTACTTTACGTACGATGCGATCCTGAATACCAAGGAACACCCAACACTCGACCGCGCGCTGGCGCGCGGCCTGCAGGGCCTCGGCCTCGACGACACGCTCCGGCTGCGCGATGCCCGCGCCCAGCTGCTGGACGCGCGGGACCCGGCGGATTTCGCGGGGGCGCATCTGCTCGGCAGCGTCAACATCGGTCTCGGCGGGCAGTACGCGACGTGGGCGGGGACGCTGCTGGATCGGGAGCGGCCGATCGTCATTGTCGCGCCCGGCGGCCGCGAGCCCGAGGCGGCGATGCGGCTCGGGCGGATCGGGTTCGATCACTTCGCGGGATATCTGGAGCACGGCATGGAGGCCATCGGCGCGCGGCGCGACCTGATGCGCCGGCTGCCGAGGGTGACCGCGCAGGCTCTCGCAGAGCTGCTCGCCTCGCCGGAGCCGCCGGTCGTCCTCGACGTGCGCGGAGACGCCGAGCGGCGCGACGCCCGCATCGCCGGCAGCTTGCACATCCCGCTGCAGCACCTGCTTGAGCGGATCGCGGAAGTTCCGAGCGGCCCGCGGCAGGTTGTGGTGTACTGCGCGAGCGGCTATCGCTCCTCGATCGCGGCGAGCCTGCTCGAGAAGCACGGCGTGCCGGATGTCGCCGATCTCGTCGGCGGCATCAACGCTTGGACGGCGTCACATCTTCCGGTGCAATAGAACGGCACAGCGCTATGCCGAGGGCGCGGCGTGAGAGGGTACCGTAGGGATCCGGAGCGGACCGTCATCCGGACGTTGGCGCGCCGCGCGCCGCTTCAGGGCGCCCGCGTCATCGATATCGGCTGCGGTGAAGGACGGCTGACGCGGCAGATCGCCGGCGTGGCCCGATCGGTGTACGCGGTCGACCCCGACGCGGCCGTCCTTGCTCGAGCCATCCGGCTGACCGCGCCGCGGCTCAGGAAACGAATCCTTTACCGGCCGGGAACCGCCGAACGCCCGGGCGTCGCCGGTCGCCGCTTCGACGTGGCGGTGTTCTCCGGATCGTTGTGATGAGTGCCCCGCGAGGGCATGGTTCATGCCCTGATCGTCACCCGCGGCCTGCTCCGTCCGGACGGCATCCTGGTCGACCTGCGCACTGACCGATTCGCGGCTATCCGGACACGGCACGACCAGGTGTTCTGTCTCACGAGGGACCGGCGGCGCTACGCCGGGTCCCTCGAGATTAGAAGATCCTTGGCGGACTTTCGCTCCGCCGACCGGGCCATCCGAGAGGTTGTCAGGCGCGGCCTCTTTCGGCTCGACGCGGTCGAGGTGTTCGAGCACCTGGCGTATCTCGACAGCCCCGCACATCTCGAGAGGGCCGTGGCCCGACACCGGTACGCCCGGTTGCCGAACCCGACGCGCCGCCGGCTTCGCGCGCTGTGGCGCCGGCATCCTGGAGCGCAGATCCTGGTGGTCGCACGAGAACGCATGAACGTCCTCGTGAAAACATAGCGCTCAGCGCCCGAGCGTGCCGGTCATGTATGCCCGCCCGACGAGTCCCCCGAGGAAGAGCACGAGCAGCGCCATCCAGCGCGATTCACGGTAGGTGCGTTCGTCCAGCGCGGCGCGCAGCGCGCCGCCCGGTCTCAGCAGGTAGAGAGCGAGCAGCGTGAGGAGGATCAGCGCGTCGTACATGAAGTGATACGGGGTGCGGGGCCGCGCGCCCGTCGCGAACAACCCGATGCCGGCGACGGCGGCGATCGCCAGGGGGACCTGCGCCAACCAGAGAATCCACCAAAACAGGTGCGGCATCCGGCGGCGCCCGGTCAGTTCGCCGAAGACGGCGAACACAAAGCAGAGGGCGTCTCCGGCCAGCGTGAGAACCAAGAGTAGCGGCGACCCGTGCAACGCGTCCAGCGTCACGGGGCCGTTGATTCGCGCGGTATCGTTCGGCTCCTGCCCCCGGCTCCTGCCCCCGCTCACGCGGGACAGCGAGTCGGGACGGCGTCGCCGGGAGGGTGCGAGTGCACGACGCGGAGGCAGCGAAAAAGGCCGTCCAGTCGCAGTTCGGCCGGCAGGCCGGCTGGTACACGGTCAGCCGGCGCCACGAGCAGTCGAGCGGTCTGGAGATCCTCAAGCGGCTGGCCGCTCCGGCCGCGACCGACCGCGTCCTGGACGTCGCAACCGGCACCGGCTTCACGGCGTTTGCGATGGCCGAGCGGTCCCGGAGCGTCGTGGCCCTCGACTTCACGGCGGGCATGGTACGGGAGGCACGCGGGCTTCGAGACGAACGCGGGCTGGCCAACGTGACGTTCTGCCTCGGCGACGCCGAGGCGCTGCCGTTCCGCGGCGACACCTTCGACCTCGTCGTGTGCCGGTACGCGTCGCATCATTTCCCCAATCTGGCCCACGCGATCGCGGAGATGGTGCGCGTCACCCGCACCGGCGGCCGCGTTGTGATCGAGGACACCTGCGCGCCGGAAGATCCGGCCCTCGACGAGCTGATGAACCGTTGGGAAGAGCGGCGCGACCGGTCCCACGTCCTGAACGTACCGCCGAGCCGCCTGCGGGTGCTGTTCGAGTCGGCCGGACTCACCGTGCAGGCGGTCGAGAAAACCGCGATCCCGCAGCACTTCGCGGAGTGGTCGCGCCGGGCCGGCATGAGCGCGGCCGACGCGGCGGCGCTGCGGGCGGAGTTCGTGAACGCGAGCCCCGAGGCGCACGCGGAGTTTCAGATAAGAGCCGAGAACGACGACCTCGCGTTCGCGTGGGGCGAGGCCGTCGTCCTCGGGGTCAAACGGTGAGAAGCCGGCGCCTTACCGCTTTCCCGTCACCACCATGATCGTCGAGGCCGAGAGCGATCCGTCCGGATTGAGCGTGCCCATCGCGGCCACGTGCGCGCCGGTCGCGAGGCTGGTCACCGGCACGCTGATCAGCCGCGAGATCTTCGTCGACGCCGGCACGGCGACCGTCGTCGCGGAGCCGTTCGATGCGGCGACGGAGAGCGAGGTGCCGGTCACCCCGGCGACGGCGCCGGAGACAAACACCCGGCCCGAACTCGTTTCGCGGACGCCGCCGCGTCCGGGCGCCGCGTAGCTCAGCCCGGCCGGCACCGCCTGCACGGCCACCGCGGTGAACGAGCCGTCGTCCGCCTTTTGCGCCATAATCCGGACCGTGTCACCGGCCTTGATGTCGCGGAGGCCGGCGTTCGACGGCGCGAGAACCCTCGTCGCCGCGGTGGTTTTCACCGTGTACGCCTTGCCGTCGCGGCCCGTCACGACGAACGAGCCGGCCGAGACCGACTGGATCGTGCCGAACACGCGATTGCCGTGCTGCTGCCCCGTCTGCGCCGGTGGCTGGGACTGCGCCGACGCGTGCATCCGGACCGTTGCGAACGTCACCCCCGCGGCCAGGACCGCAATCAGCGCGATGATCAGTGGATACTGCCGAACCGTCTTCACTCCATTCTCCTCCCGCCTTCACGGTTTCTTCACTGCGCGCAATCGAAATGGAAGCGCAGGCAGCGGGAGAAAAGTTCCGTCAGGTTGTGAAGAGCGGCGGAGAATGTGAAGGGGCGGGCGCGGCGCCTACGTCCGCTCGACGAGCTGGGTCGCGCCGAAGCCCGCGATCACGCCGCCGGAGACGCGGCTCACCCACGCGAGCAGCCGGGCGCCGGCGGCCTGCCGGACGGCGCCGACCCCGGCGCTGAGAACGAGCCACCACGCCGCCGACCCGAGGAAGACGCCCGCGACGGTGACGGCGGCCGCCGCATAGTCGAGGCCGCCCGCCGGCGCGATCACCGCGAAGACCGCGGCGAAACTGATGATGGTCATCGGATTGGTGATCGTCAGGAAGAACGTCGACGCGTACGCGGGCAGGAGCCCGCCGGAGGGCGCCGGAGTGCCCGCGGAGACCGCCACGTCGCGCCGCGCGAGCATCGTGCGGAGGCCGATCAGCAGTAGCAAGATCCCGCCGATGAGATGGAGCGGGCGCGCGTTCTGCACGAAGAAGCGGAACAGCACGGTGAGCCCGAACGCGGCGACCGCGCCGTAGAACGCGTCGGCGGTCGCGGCGCCGAGCCCCGAGATGAAGCCGATGCGGCGGCCGAATACCAGCGTCCGCCGGATGCACAGCACGCCGATCGGACCGACGGGGGCGGCGATCGAGAGCCCGATCACAAACGCCTTGAAGAAAAGCATATCCGCATTATAGCGAGGCGGCCGGACCTGTGATCGAAATCATATCGGCATCGCGGGCCCAGGGTTATCGTGTAACCGGTCTCCGGCGAAGCGGCGTCTCGAACGCCCCGGCGGAACCGGAAGGAGCCGGTGATGCTAGACCCCCTGGGCACGGGATTGACGTGGCAGCAGTTCCTGGCGCTCGGGTTGGTGGCGTCGTTTGTCGGCGCCGTGAGGGTGCTTGATCTGCTCTATCAATCGGTCGCGGCGCGTCCGGAGGGATTTGACTTCTCGGCCGGCGGCTCCGCAGGCCGCCGTTCCGTCGGCTGAGGCAGGCGGACTACCGCCTCCTCGCTTTTGTCATTGTCTTGCCGCGCGCCGGGAAGTACACGGGACCTGCCGTTGCGTGGGCAATCGAGACGACGGCGTCGGTATACAACAACTCCAGTCCGTTCGGCGACGTGACGAGTAAGCCGAACGCATCCGCGGCCTGAATGACGGCGTTTGAGACCTCGTATCCGTCGCGACACCGGAGGCGGACGGGGACCCGCTGTTCGACGAGGGAGCGCAAGAATGTCGCACCCTCCGGAACAGACCCAAGGCCGCCGACCGCGACGCTTGTCTCTCGGCGCCCGGAGCCGGCCAGTCAGCCCGTCGTGGCGGCCTGTGGAATGCCTTCCAGTTCACCCAGCCTGCGATCCAGCTCGCGCATGCGCCGCCGGTAGTCCAATTCAGCGGTCACCGCATCGTGGACATATGTCAACACGGAGTCCTCAACGGCCTGCGCGGTTTGCTGCTCTCGTTGCCAAATCAAGTCTGCGAGATCGCGCACAAAATCCTTCAGGTGCATACGTGCGGGCCCCCCAACGGATTTTCACCGGCGCCGAACCGCGGTGGCGTCTGCGGCATTTGAGACGTGTATTCTCGGCGATCCCGAAGTTTCCTTGAACCATCGGTTCAATTTGACGAGAGATTTCGAGGACTTCGATGAGATTTGAGCAGGCGCGGCGCGCCCCGCGCCAGAAGATTGTGTCGAGTGAAGCCTCGATTGGTGCGGAGGTACATGTGTCGCCGTTAAGGAGCGATTTCTGGAGCGACTTCTACGGACCTCACGCTGAACACGATCTCGCGCTGGCCCAGACCATGCGGACGGTCCGGGCTATTCGTGGTGTTGAGCAGCCTCGTGCCGGCGTGCAAGAGGAAATCCGGGCAGGCCTGTCACATCTGTGCGCCGCCATGGAGGGGCTCGCCGAATGGATGGCGCAGGAGGGGCGGACCGATCCCGAAGCGCTCCAACTGATCGCCACCCTGCGCGAAATCGGGGACGGCGTGGTCCGCTGCCTATCGGCGTGCCCCCTCGAAATGATACTGCAGAGGGAGTCCACCGGCTTCGAGTAACGCCGCGCGAAGAATCCTATGCCGGGCGCCCGATAACAACGCCGTCGCCGGAATCATTGTGCCAGGCAATCCACGGCGCAGGCTCTCCCGTGAGCAAGAAGTGCTGAATCGCTTTCTTTACCTCCCCGGCGGATAGCGCCCAGGAGGCCGGATATTCGTCAATCTGGCCGTTGTCGAGACGGTACTCAATCACTCGCTCGGCGGGACCTGTATACTCCGAATTGCGGGAACTGAATCCCGGATCACCGTTCTCTCGAAGATACATAAGCCACCCCGCGTCGCCGTTCAACAGTGCGTACAGGGCCGCCCCGCCCTCCGTCTCGACCCGGAGCTCGAGGAATCGCGGCCGCGCCGCGTGCAAGGTCTTGTCCAGCTCGGCGAGGGTGTGTACAACCGGCATCCGCATCTATCCTTGTATCAACCAGCATTTATAGGGGCCCTGCCTAACGCGATGATCACGTCGTTGAGCGGTCGCTAGTTATCGACCGGACGCGCCATCGTCTTGTGCCAAACCCACCACCGTTCGCCCAGTTGGCGGCCTGACAGGACACGCACTTCTATTATGTGCCCCCGAGCACCGTTGGAATTGAGACTTAAGACAACTGTCCCCGCAGGCAGGTTAACGATGTGGCCGCCATGGACCAGTTGAGAGAAGCCGGCTTGATCGAGTTTGACCGAGGCCTTGGCTGCCTTGTTGTATGAATCTACAGAATCGAAGGCGATGGTCTCATCAAGAAGAGTGTATTTCTTCCCGAGCAATATTGCCTGACTCTGTGACGCCGCGGGCATGGAAGCTCCGGTCTGAAGTGGCAAACGCCGAGGACTCGGTGAAGACACGAATACGGCAACGGTAACTAAGAGTAGTAGAAACCCCACCGCGGCACAAGTCGCGGCAATTCTGCGAGCCGCAAAGTCCGACTCGTGCGGGGACGCGTCGTCGTCTGCCATAGGAAGAATCTTAGGAAAGACCAGGGCGTACAACCCAATCAGTAGAAGCGCGAAACCGACGATAAATAATAAGCGTCCCCATCGGAGGACCCACGCCCCAATTATTACGAGAATGGCTAAACCCCACAGATAACGCTTAGTGCTAAACAGTGCAAATGGCGGCGAACTGCTCATGTTCCCCTCTGTGGTCACCGAGTGCCGGGTGGACCTTCACGAAATGTTCCTGGACTCGCACAATAGCCCCTCGCGGCAGGCATGCGCCCCGACGTTCATTCGACGCAATCCCTCGAAGACTAATACTAAGGAAGCCCGGCGCGAAATCGTCGAACGGTATGGGCCGCCAAAGTGGCAATCCCTTCCAGAAGGCCAGATCACCCTTTCGACGTTCCCCGCCCTATTGAAGACACTGAGCGAGCGATGGTACGAAGTAACTCAGAACATGTTAGATCCGATAGTGCGAGGATAGCTTCCGAACTCCGCGCAATTGGCAACAAGTACTCCCACACGCTGCACAAGCCGGACGTTAGGGAGTCCACCTGTCGGCGTCTTCTCTGCGAGATTGCCGACGACTTGTTCGGAGGTACGCCCATCTTTGATTTCCTTCTCAATATCTGCCAGTGTCTCCACGAAGAACAGTGGCGTGATGTTGGCAAAGAAAAACTGATCGAGCCAGACTGATTCATCAACGCTCAGACCTTCGAGGGTGGATTTGTCAAACAATAGGACAGGGCCGACGCTCATACATCGATCACTTTGCGGTGTTAATTCCGCGATTCAGCCCCCGTTATCAATCCGTTATCAGATACTACCGAACGCCAGCACGACTACATGCTAGAACCCCGGATGACCGGCCTGAGACATAGGTAACAGGTTGTACCGGACACATGGGTAACACTTCCCCCTCTGAAAGGGGGGGAGCGATGCCCTGGAAGGAGTGTTCGGTGATGGACGAACGAATGCAGTTTGTCGCGCGCCGGCTGGCCGGTGAGGCGATGGCGGACCTGTGCCGAGAGTTTGGGATCTCGCGCAAGACCGGCTACAAGATCTTCGATCGGTATCAGGAGTGTGGGATCCACGGGCTCACGGACCGCAGCCGGCGGCCCTATCGCTACGCCAACCAGCTGCCCTTTCAAGTCGAAAACTACATTCTCAATGTCAAACGCGAGCACGCCAGCTGGGGCGCGCGGTAAATCCGTGCGCGCTTGTTGCGCCGCTTCTCCGGGATTCCCATCCCCGCCAAAAGCACCATCCATGCGGTCCTGGATCGCCACGGCCTCGTCGAGCGCCGCGGGCGGGTGCGGCGTCGCGCGCAGGGCACCCCGTTGTCGCTCGGGCACCGGCCGAACGAATTGTGGTGCACCGACTACAAGGGCGAGTTCCTGCTGGGGAATCACCACTACTGCTATCCGCTCACGGTCACCGACCACGCCAGCCGGTTTGTACTGGCCTGCGACGCCCTCTCGTCCACCAAAGAAACCTATGCGTTTACGGTGTTTGAGCGGCTCTTTCAACAACACGGGCTTCCGGCCAACATCCGCAACGATAACGGCGTCCCGTTCTCGTCCGCGCACGCGTTATTCAACTTGAGCCGGCTGGCGGTCTGGTGGTTACGCCTCGGCATTGGCATCGAACGCATCCAGCCCGGCCAGCCCCACCAGACCGGCCGGCACGAACGCATGCACCTGACGCTCAAGAAAGAAGCCACGAAGCCCGCCGCGGCCAACTTTCTGCAACAGCAGGCCCGCTTTGATAAATTCATCGACGTCTTCAACAACGAACGCCCGCACGAAGCGCTGGATATGCAATGTCCGGCGGACGTCTACCAGCCCTCCCCCCGTCCCTACACGGGCTTGCCGAATATCGATTATCCGCTCCACGACAAAACTATCGTCATCACGGAGTGTGGGCGCATCTGTCTGGGCAACAAGAAGATCAACATCAGCCAGGTCTTTGCGGGACAAGCCGTCGGCATTAAAGAAGTGCACGACGACATCTGGCTCGTCAGCTTTATGGATTATGACTTGGGCTACTTTGACCTGGAGACGCGCGTGCTGGAACCGCTCGAAAATCCGTTCGGGCCCAAAGTGTTACCTGTGTGTTAGGTACGATCTGTCACCTATGTCTCCGGGCTGGACCGGAAAAATCTGGCGCGCCCGGAGGGATTTGAACCCCCGACCTACGGCTCCGGAGGCCGGCGCTCTATCCGCTGAGCTACGGGCGCGCGTTACCTTTCTATTATAACAGACACGCGGGCGCGGCCTGCCGCTATGCTGCGGGCGATGCGGGCGCCGGCGGCGGGGGTGCGGACGGCGTCGACGGCGCAGGCGGCACGGGACCGCGGTGGTGGCGCCGCTCCACGATCGCCACGAGGACGCCGCCGGTCCCCCACGTCGTCGCCGCGAACCCCGCCAGCCAGCCAAGATGCGGGACCGCGAACGCGATCGCGAGCAAGAGAGCGCCGACCGCCGCCTCGATCGCGACTCGTCCGGGCCGTACGCGGTGCCCTACCAGCACCGCGACCGCGCTGAGACCCAACTGAATCGCGATGAGCAGCGCGGAAACGAGCAACAGCACGAGCAGGATGCCCGCGACACTCAACACGAGCAGCACGGCGACCGGTGCGATGAGCAGCCACACCAGCACGCCCGCGAGGACGGACGCGGCCGGGCTCCCCTCGAGGGCACCCGCAACCGCCGCCGTGACGCCTGGAAACGCGGCGGCCGTGATCCACGCGGTCCCGACGAAGGCGAGGAGCGCGAGGAGGAGCAGGACACCCCCCACGAGCTTCCACACGGCCAGGATGCCGAAGAATGCTGGCGGCATCCACGACGGCACTCCAGGGAACAGCCACGGGGGCGGCGATGGTGCGCCGGGGGACGGCGACGGCGGGAACGGCATCGGCGGCACCGACGGGGCCGGCGGCGTCCCCGGTGCCGGGTAGCCGGGCGGCGCCTTGCGGATAATTGCGCCCGGAGCGATCCGCACGCTTCCGCCCGCCGACTGGACGGTCCCGCCGACGAGGGCCGTGGAGTCGAGAATGACGTTGCCGCCGAAGGCGCGGACGTCGCCGCCGACGTGTCCGCTGACGTGGACGGACCCTCCCGCCGCGGTGGCGTTGCCGGTCACCGTCCCGCCTACGTCGAGCGTGCCGCCGATTACGACCGCGTCTCCGTCGATGATCGTTCCCGGCGGCACCGTGGTGTCACCCACCCGCAGGAGCACTTCCGCGGCGTGCGCCGCCGTCGCGCCAACCGCGCCCATCCCAACCGCGGCCGCGAGCACGCACGCCGCCACGCCAAGGAACCGCCGGGTTATCGGGGAAATGGTGACCTGCTCGGTCTCACCGGCCGTCACGTAGAGGATCTCCTTCGACCCGTCCTGCAGGGACGGTCCGTGCTGGACGCGCATGCTCAAGGCGACCTGGCAGATCGCGCGGTGGAGCGGCCGCAACGGCCGGGCGCAGCCGGACGCGCCTCACTCCAGCAGCGTGAGCCCCTCCCCGACTCGCGGGACGAGCTCCGAGCAGTCCCGCACCGCGCAGTAGCAGAGGTCTTCCTCGAGTCCAATCGCCAGGATATTCCGTCCGCCCGCCGTCTGCCGGAATACGTCGATGGGGTCGGACCAAGCGTGATAGAGCGTCCGCGCCGCGAGCACCGCGTCGGTCGAGGTGTACGCCGCGCGGCCCGCGAGGTGCTCCGCGACCGCCTCGACGACCCCGCCGGCGGCGTACGCGTCGTCGAGGCTGAACCGCCCCTCCCGGCCCGCGCAGACCACGGTGAGATCGAAGCCGCCCCGGAGCGCGGCGTCGGCCGCGGCGCGCGCCGCGGCCGCGCGGTTCCGCAGACACGCGGTGAACACGGCCGGAGCGCCGCGCACGGCGTGGAGAGCTCTCGTGCCGTTCGTCGTCGCGATCACAAACCGGCTCCCCGTGACGTCCGCCCGCGCAAACGCCGAGGGACTGTTGCCGAACTCGAAGCCCGCCGGCGCAAGCCCGCCTTCTTCTCCGGCCGTGCGAACCGGCCGCGCCGAAATGGCGGGCGGGTCATCTCCCCCTCGGCGCCCGGCCTCGATCGCCGACACGACCCGTCTCCGGGCGCTCTCCGCGGCGTAGCGGCGGGCGGCCTCAACGCTCGGCGCGACGACGACCTCGGCGCAGCCGCGCTCCAGCAGAGTAAGCATCGACGTCGTCGCCCGCAGCACGTCGATCACCACGGCGACGCGGCAGCGCACGTCGCCGGCCTCCTGCGGCAGGAATGCGACGTGGACCTCCACTCAGAACTTCCGGACGTAGGGCGCGGCGGCGATCACGTGCGTGAGCCTCGCGTGGATGTCCTCGGCCAGGGCCTCGGCCGACATCTGTGCAAACCCGGCATCCTGCGGGGTAACCTCAAACAGCGGCATCTCTCCGCCGACGACGCTCCATCTGCCGCCCGCCGCGACCGCCCGGACGTCGAACGGTTCGGGATCCCGATTGAAGAACGTGTTGAGCCGTACCGCGAGGGCCAGCGCCCGGTCGGCTGCGGCCTGTCCGTCGACGGCCGCCCCCAGTGTGACGATGGGCTGGCCGTCGACGCGGATCGTCACCGGCGCGCCGGCGGCGGGCTGCGGCGGCTCGAGCGCGATTCGGAGGTACCCCTCGACCGGCCGGCGCACGATCGGAATGTGACGGCTCAGCAGGTCGGCCCGGACATAATCGACCCGTTCCTGTGGAAGCGGGTGGTCCTCGAGCCCCGTCGGATCGGGGTGCGCGGTGAACCGGCTTTCCTGCGCCAGGTGCTCCATCAAGGTCAGCATCGCGACGGGCGAGTAGCCGGTCTTCGTGAGGTACGTCACCCCGTTGAGATCCGCCTCGTGCTCCAGGTCGCGCTGGTAGTCGTTCATGACGGCCGCTAGGGAGATCTGGGCGCCGAGCAGCGGCGCCGGGGAATGGGCGAGCACGGACAGCGCCAGCGCGACCAGCAGGGCCGGCGTCATATGCCGTTCGCGGTCCGCCTGGATGTAGTAGTGTCGGTGGTTGACGTGGGTCATCTCGTGCGCGAGCACGGCCGCGAGCTCGTCGTCGGAGCGCACGAACCGCATCATTCCCTCGGTGACGTAAATCCATCCGCCGGGGATCGAGAGCGCGTTGATGCCGGGCACGGAGACGATCTTGAAACGGTACGGGAGGTCCTGGCGCTCCACCACGCGGGCGACCGCGTCGCCCACCCGCTGAAGACGGGCCACCTGCGTCGGATCGTTGATCAGGCGGAACTGCGATTCAATCGACTTGGCGATTTGGGCGCCGAACTTGACCTCATCCGCGGTCGACGGAAACGTCAGCGCGGCGGCGGGGGGCGGTCCGCCGGGCATACCGGCCAACACGACGGCGGTCGCCATTACAAGCAGCAGCGCGACCCCGCGGCGGCGGCGCCCGCCGGTCTGCCGCGGGACCTCCGGCCGCTTCGCGGCCTCCTGCCGTCTCCTCATCCCGCTTCTCACCGCTCCTTCTCCGCCGACCGTTCGTCGCTCCCTGACGGAGACCTCTCTTCGGAAACGCCGAAGGCGCGGCTGGCGTTCCGCTCCACAACGGCCTCGAACGTGCGCAGCGGGACGCCGCGCAGTGCCGCGATCGCGCGCGCCGTGTGGACGACGAAGGCGGGCTCGCACCGGCGGCCCCGCACCGGCACCGGGCTGAGGTACGGCGAGTCCGTCTCGACCAGCAGCCGGTCGTCCGGCAGCGCCCGCGCCACGTCCCGGAGACTCCCGGCGTTCTTGAAGGTCACCGGCCCCGCGAGCGAGACCATCCATCCCGCCGCGGCGCACCGCGCCGCCATCTCCGGCGGGCCCGAAAAACAATGAAGGATCACCTTCGACGCGCCTTCCTCTCCTAGTATCCCCTCGACGTCGTCGTGCGCCTCGCGATCGTGGACCACGACCGGCAGGTCGAGCCGGCGCGCCAGCCGGACCTGCGCGCGAAACGCGTCGATCTGCGCCGTCTTGGTCGCGACGCCGCGCACGTAATCGAGACCGATCTCGCCGATCGCCACGACCGCCCGATCGCGGGCGAGGCGCTCGAGCGCGTCGATGGCGGCCGCATCCACCTCGCCGGCGCGCTCCGGATGCACGCCGACCGCGGCCCGAACGGCGGGATAACGGCGGGTCAGGGCGACGACGCGTTCGGCGCCGGCGACGGTCGTCGCGGCAGAGACCATCCATCCAACCGCGGCGGAGGCGGCACGCGCCACGACCTCGTCACGGTCGGACTCGAATTCGGCGGCGTCGAGATGCAGGTGCGCGTCGATCCACACGGGGATTCGGGGGGCCCGGCGTCAGCGAGACCGGGACGGACGGACGGCGCGGTCGGGCCGGAAGGGCGTCAGATCGAGACTCGGCCTGCCCGTTGTGATCAGCTCCGCCACGAGCCGGCCGCCGAGCGGGCCCTGCGTGAAGCCCTGGCCGCCGAAACCTCCGGCGATATAGTAGCCTTCGAGATCGGGCGCCGGTCCCAAAGATGGCTTCCCATCGGGTGAGACGGGCCGGATCCCGGCCCAGGCGGCGACGATGGGCATCGACCTGGCCGCGGGGATCCGCCGCTCGGTGCGGGAGAGGGCGTCGTCGAGGTAACCCCATTCCACCACGTCGTCGAACGTTTCCCCGGGAGGCTGACCGCAGACCATGATCAGCCCTTCCGCGCGTGTCTTGCAGTAGAAGTCCTCTGCTTCTTCCATTATAAAGACCGAGTCGGACGGAACTTCGGGCGGGGGCTCGAGGACGAACACCTGGCGCTTCCGCGGCGACACCGGCAGCCGCACGCCGTTCAATTCGCCGAGATCGCGCGCCCACGCGCCGGCGGCGTTGATCACGCTCCCCGCGGCCGTGCCGCCGTCTTGTGTCACGACCCGCTGCACCCGGTTGCCGTCGGTCTCGACATCGACAACGCGGGAGCCTTCCCGAATGACGACGCCGCGGTCGCGGGCGGCGCCGGCGAGCCGCCGGACCGTCGCCAGCGGGGTGGCCCATTGATCGGCGGTGGTGTGCGTCCCCAGGACCACGTCATCGGCGGCGAGATACGGAAACTCCCGGCGAAGGTCGTCGGGGCCGAGGGCCTCCACCGTGATGCCGCGGTCCGCGTGAAATCCGACCCGGTCCCGCGCGGCCTGCGCCTCGCCGGCCGAGCGCCAGAGCAGCAGTGATCCCGACGCGCGCACGTCGGTCCCAACTTCGTCGTGGAAGCGCCGGTGGACGGCGATGGCCTCCAACTGAAAGGCGAGATCGGCATCCGAGCCGCTCTGCACCAACATGACGCCGGCCGCCCGAGCGGTGGCGCCGGCGCCCACCGTGGCCTGCTCGAGGACGACGACGTCGCGCACGCCGGCTTCGGCCAGGAAATAGGCGGCCGAGATACCGACGATCCCGCCGCCGATGATGACCACGTCCGCGCTGCCGCTCATTCACGTCGCCTTCTGCGCGGCCGGGTGGGGCCCCTACTCACCCGGCCGCGGGCGATCCACTGCTATTCCGCACCGTTCTCGACGGCAAGGGGTTCGGGCATCGGGTTCGGAACTCCGAGTTCACCCACTCTACCGATGGGAAACGGTGAGGACACGATGAGTACGCCTCAAAGTGGAATCTTCGCCCTCGGCACCCCCTCTCACGCCTACCTCGAGTTCGACCTCCGGCGCGGCACACACCCCCGCGACCTCGTCACGGCGATGACCAACCTCCGAGAACCCCGCACGACAATCGGCGGCATCAATCTCGTTTCGGGATTCCGGCCGGAATTGTGGCGCGGGTTGGTGCCCGACGGGACGCCGTCGGGCGTCGCGGGCTTCAACCGCGCCATCCGCGGAGCCGACGGGTACGTCATGCCCGCGACGCAGCACGACGCGGTGCTCTGGCTCTCCGGCAGCGCCTACGACGTCGTGTTCGATGAGTCGCGCCAGGCGATCGCCGCCCTGGCCGGTGTCGCGTCGGTCGCCGACGAGACGTCGAGTTGGCCCTACCGCTACGACCACGATCTCACCGGTTTCATCGACGGGACCGAAAACCCGAGCCTGCTGGAAGCGCCCGGGGTCCTCGTGGTACCGGACGGCACGCCGGGGGCCGGCGGGACCGTCCTGCTGCTTCAAAAGTG
>DASYXS010000040.1:0-10155 GCA_035934535.1 bacterium | reverse complement strand
GTCGATCTCGTCGATGAACACCAGACACGGCGCCGACTTCTTCGCCTGCTCGAACAGGTCGCGCACCCGGCTCGCGCCCACCCCCACGAACATCTCCACGAACTCGCTGCCGGAGATGGAGAAGAACGGCACCCCGGCCTCCCCGGCGATCGCCTTCGCGAGCAGCGTCTTCCCGCTCCCCGGCGGCCCCACGAGCAGCACGCCGCGCGGGATCTTGGCCCCGAGCGCCTGGAACTTCTTCGGATGCCGGAGGAACTCGATGATCTCCTCCAGCTCCTCCTTCGCCTCGTCCACCCCCGCCACGTCCTCGAACGTCACCCGCGTCTTCGCCTCGGTGTGCAGGCGGGCGCGGCTCTTGCCGAACGACATCGCCTGGTTCGATCCCGACTGCGCCTGACGGAGCATCAGCATCCACAGGCCGACCAGCACGATAAACGGCAGCATCGTCGTCAGCAGATTGGGCCACATCGACGACCGCGACCGCGGCTCCACGGTGATCGTGACGCCCTTGGACTGCAGCAGATCGATGTACGACGCGTCGCCCGACGGAATGTAGGCCCGGAACGACCGGCCATCCTTCAGCTGCCCGGAGACGCTCTCGTCGCTGACGGTCACCTGCGCGACCTGACCGCTGCGGGCCTTGTCGATGAACTCGCTGTAGGAGATCTCCTCGCGGGGCGCGCGCTGATGGTACAACGGCAGCACAAGATACAGCACAACCACCAGGATGAGGGCCCAAACCAGCAAATTCCGCACGTACTTATTGAACACCGCGGGGACCTCCACGCGGGAGCCGGCCCGCCGGTGCCATCTGCCGGGAAGCCTGAGCGTACCGCGACTTCAATGAATTATAGCACACGACGTTACCCTCAATAGCCGTCATCCCTGCCAAAACGCGCGCGATCACCCCGAGCCGTCGCGCCCGGCGCCATCGTCCGGCGCGCGCTCCGCGGTCACTTCGATGGCGTCCGGTCGTCGAAAGATGCGCACCCCGCCCGGCGCTTCCCACACCGCGCCGGTCCGGCCGACGAGAACCCCCAAACGGGCCCCTTCTATATGAACGAACGCGAGCGGGGAGCCGTTCCCGCGCACCCGCCGGATCGCCTCCCGCAGCGCCCGGCGCTGGAGGGCGACCGGGAGCCGCCCAAACGCGTCCGGAGCGATCAGCACCGACGCGCAGGTCCCGCGAAGCACCGCCTCGACCCGAGGCGCGCTCAGCGCGTCAAGCGCATCCGCTTCCTCTCGGATCACGCCGGCGAGCCGCGCGAGCGCGCCACGCACATCGGGATTATACCCTTCGAGGATCGGCAGAAGGACAAGGCGAACGCGGTTGCGCAGCATGCTGAGATCGCGGTTGGACGGGTCCGCGCGCGCCTGGAGCCCGTGCCGCGCGAGGTAGCCGGCGATCTCGGCGCGGGGCGTCTCGATCAGCGGACGGATCACACGCAGGGCGCCGTGCGGCCGCACCGGCGGGATGCCCGCGAGTCCTCTCGGCCCGCTCCCCCGAATGAGGCGCATCAGCACCGTCTCCGCCTGGTCGTCCCGGGTGTGCCCCGTCGCGATCACGGCCGCCTGGATCCGCGCGGCGACGGCGACGAGGAACCCGTACCGCGCCTCGCGGCCGGCGTCCTCGATCGACCGCCGCTCGCGCGCGGCCGCAGCCGCGACGTCCTCGGTCGCCTCGTGGTAGGAACAGCCGAGCGACGCCGCCATCCCGGCCGCCGCGGCGGCGTCGAGCGACGCCTCGGGCCGGAGCCCGTGGTTGAGATGAGCGACGTGCAGATCGAGGCGGAGGTCCTCTCGCAGCGC
Source organism: bacterium (assembly GCA_035934535.1). Taxonomy (GTDB): domain Bacteria; phylum Sysuimicrobiota; class Sysuimicrobiia; order Sysuimicrobiales; family Segetimicrobiaceae; genus DASSJF01. The sequence goes on along the minus strand of DASYXS010000040.1, from coordinate 8,346 downwards.
GGCCAGCACGGACAGCAGCACAGTCGAATCCGGTCCGCCCGACACGGCCGCGACGACACGCTCGCCGCCGGCGAGCATCGCGTGCGTCCGGATCGTCTCGCGAACCTGCGCCACGAGCGGATCGCGTGCCATCCGGCTACGCCCCGCCCGGCGCCAGCCCCCGCAGGTCGGCATCGCCGTAGCCCGCGCCCGCGCGGTGATAATCGTCCCGCGGCGGCGCGAACACATCGAGCACGACGCAGCGGCTGGCCAGCGCGCGCCCCCCGTGGGGCACGTTCGGCGGTGTCTCCCAAAAGTCGCCCGCCCGGACCGGATACTCGACGCCGTCCTGGATCCGAATCCATTCACCCTCGAGACACAACCCCCACTGCTCGTTGGGATGCGCGTGCACGGGCGACTCGGACCACGGCTCGATCTCGACGACGGAGAGCGTCACGTGCGTACCGGGAAACACACGTGCGCGGATGCCGGCGGCCAGTGTGCGCGGAATGCCCCCCTCGCGGACGTTGTGGAACCACTCACGGCCCATCTCCCACCTCGATCGTGTCGATTAACCGCCGGGCGGCGGCTACAGGCTCAGCGGATTGGGCGGGTCGGCTCTCGCATCGTGCCTTTCGAGGCCTGCTCGAAGTCTCGCTACACGCTGCAGCCCGCAGGGTTGCGAAGTCTGGCTCTCCCAGACTCCTTTCCGAAGGGCTTCACGGCGGCCCGTTACCAGACTGCCGTGCCTTCGTAGCTACCAAGGCGTCCCGACGACTCCTTGGGCGGGATCTTCCCCCGCTAGAGGACTCGCGCCTTTCACGGCGCTCCACTCACGCTGCACGTGTCCGGCGCTCTGTCCGATGCAGCGCGGTGCAGTTCTGTTCTACCGTCAGAAGAGCGGGAACCCAAGCAGGACGTCACTTCTGGCAACGCCGTGCCATCCGGTGCAGTGGAATTCATGGTGGCGGCGGAGGGCTTCGAACCCCCGACTCCGCGGGTATGAACCGCGTGCTCTGACCAACTGAGCTACGCCGCCGCGCACGGCTCATTATAGCATAGGCCAAAGGAGCGCTCTCCGTCCGCGCGGAACCCGAACCACCGACGCCTTCACGCCGTCTCGCGATGTCAGGAGGACGCGATGCCCAGCCCCGTCGAGTTCGCCGACGCCCACCGCGCGCGCTTCGAATCCGAGCTCAGCGATTTGCTCCGCATTCCGAGCATCAGCACGCTGCCGGAGCACCGCGACGACACGCGTCGCGCCGCCCACTGGCTGGCCGAGTATCTCCGCTCGATGGACCTGCCGGTGGAGGTCATCGAAACCGCCGGCTACCCGCTGATCTACGCGGAGTGGCTCGGCGCGCCCGGCCGCCCCACCCTCCTCGGGTACGGCCACTACGATGTGCAGCCGGTCGATCCGATCGAGCTCTGGACGTCGCCGCCGTTCCAACCGGCCGTCCGCGGCGGACGGCTGTTTGCGCGCGGCGCGGCCGACGACAAGGGACAGATCCTCACGCTCCTCGCGGCGATCAGAGCGTACCTGCAGACGAGCGGCAGGCTGCCGATCAACGTCAAGCTGCTCATCGAAGGGGAGGAAGAGTCGAGCGGGGCCGGCATCGAGGCGTACGTCCGCGGCCATACCGACCGGCTGCGGGCCGACGCCTGCCTGGTGCTCGACTCCGGCATGGCCGCGCCGGGAATTCCGGCGATCACGCTCGGCCTGCGCGGGATCGTCGGGGCGGAGATCGAGGTCTCGGGCGCGGCGCGGGATCTTCACTCCGGCATCTACGGCGGTGTGGCGCCGAATCCGTTCCAGGCCCTCGTCGAGATCCTGACCGCGCTCAAGGACAAGAACGGCCGCATCCTGATCCCCGGCTTCTACGATCGCGTGGTGCCGCCGCCGGCCGAAGAGAAGGCGGGGTGGGAGCGGCTGCCGTTCGACGAGGCGGCGTTCCTCCGAGACGAAATCGGCGCGCCGGCGTTGATCGGCGAGCCCGGCTACGGCGCGCTCGAGCGCATGTGGACCCGGCCGACGTTGGACATCCACGGAATGCCGGGCGGTTTTACCGGCGCCGGATCCAAGACGGTGATCCCCGCCCGGGCCGCGGCCAAGGTGAGCATGCGCCTCGTGGCCGATCAGCGCCCGGACGAAATCGCGAACGTCTTTGCCGCGCACGTGCGCGCCGTCGCGCCGAAGAGCGTGCGGGTGGAGGTCAAGACGCGCCACGGCGCGCCGCCGGTGGTCATCTCACCGAGCGCGCCGGCGATCGCCGCGGCGAAGCGCGCCCTGACGGACGCGTTCGGCCGCGAGGCGGTCTTCGTGCGCATGGGTGGGTCGGTTCCAATCGTGTCCGAGTTCACCGGACGGCTCGGGCTCCCGGTCGTCGTCACGGGATGGTCGCTGCCGGACGCGAACGCCCACAGCCCCGACGAGAGTCTGGATCTCGAGCACTTCCACAAGGGTATTCGCGCGGTGATGCGGTTTTTCGAGGAAATGTAGCGCCGGCGAGACCGCACGGGTTAAGCCGGGTTGGCTCCGAAGAGCTACCTCACTCTCACCCACGTGCAGCGCTCGCCGGCATGCGAGACTGTAGCACATCACGAACGCGCAAACAATCCGGAACGATCGTTCTTGTGGACAAGCCGTGGATATCTCGCGCGATACCCGGCAATCGCGCGCGGCTCGCGGGTACGCTAAGATTGAGAGGCAAGACGCGGAGAACCGGAGCGCGTGCGATGAGCCTGCAGAAGTACCGGCGCAAGCGACACTTTGCCGCGACGCCCGAGCCGCCGGGCGCCGCGCGGCGGCCGCGCGGAGGGGAGCGTGGCGCCGGAGCCCCGCGGCGCCTTCGCTATGTTATCCACAAGCACCGCGCGCGGACGCTGCATTACGACTTTCGGCTGCAGTGGAACGGGGTGCTGCTCTCGTGGGCTGTGCCGAAGGGCCCGTCGACCGATCCCGGCACCCGGCGGCTCGCGGTGCGCGTCGAAGATCATCCGTTGGACTACGCGAAGTTCGAAGGCCGCATCCCCGAAGGCGAGTACGGCGCGGGAACGGTCGTCATCTGGGATGAGGGCGTCTGGCGTCCCGACGACCCGAATGTCGATACGGCGCTGCGCCGCGGCGAGCTCCGGTTTACCCTGGAAGGACGGCGGCTCAACGGCGCCTGGGTGCTCGTACGAACGGGGCTGGGCGTCGCCGGCCGGCCGCGGCAGGCGTGGCTCTTGATCAAGCGGCGTGAGACCGTCGAGCCGTCCGCGGTCCGCTCCGCCGCCGCGACGACACGCAGGGCCCGGCGGCCGCCGTCCGCGTCTGCACCGCGAACCCGCCGCCGGGTGCGCCGATCGGCGGCGCCGTCGGGATCGGCGTGAACGTGGAGCGCGCGCGCCGAACGCCGGGCGTCTCCGCCGCGTCCGGCCGCATTCCCTTTCGCGCCAAACCGATGCTCGCGATGCTGGTCCGCGATCCGTTTCACCGGCCGGGATGGGTCTACGAGGAGAAGTACGACGGCTACCGGATCCTGGCGTATAAGGAAGGACGCCGCGTCCGCCTCTTGTCGCGGAACGACAACGACCGGACGGCCGCGTTCGTCGACGTCGCGCGGGCGGTGCAGGACCTCCCGACGCGCACCCTGCTCCTCGACGGCGAGGTCGCCGCGTTCGACCCCCGCGGCGTGTCCCGCTTTCAGCTGCTTCAGCAGGGCCGGGCGCCTCGCTCGTACGTCGTGTTCGACTGCCTCTATAAGAACGGCAAGGATCTGCGGCGGGAGCCGCTGCCGGTCCGGCGCACCGCGCTCGAGGCCGTCGTCGGGGTCCGCGGAACGGTCCACCGGGCACGGCGGATGGCGGCGAACGGCGTGGCCGCCTACCGAGCCGCCAAGCGGCGCGGCTTCGAAGGGATCATCGCAAAGGACACCGCCGCGCCGTACATTGAGGGCCGCTCGAACAAGTGGCTCAAGGTCAAGGTGCGGCAGGAGGACGAGTTCGTCATCGGCGGGTACACCGCGCCGCAGGGGGCGCGGACGCAATTCGGCGCGCTGCTGCTGGGAGCGTACGACAGGCACGGCCGGCTTCGATACGTCGGGAAGGTCGGGACCGGCTTCACCGCGCGCACGCTGGCGTCCCTGTACCGGATGTTCCGGCCCCTCGCGCGCCGGACGCCGCCGTTCGAGAATCCTCCGCGGGAACGCGGCGCAACGTACGTCGAACCGCGCCTCGTCGCGCAGATCGCCTACGAGGAATGGACCGCGGACCGCAAGCTCCGTCAGCCGGCGTTTCTCGGATTGCGCGACGACAAGAATGCGCGCGACGTCGTTCTGCCGGCGGCCACATCGTGACCCGCACGCGGACGCGGGGCGGCCGGACCGCGGCGATCAGCAACCCCGATAAAGTGTTTTGGCCGCACGAGGGCTACACCAAGGGGCGTCTCGCCGAATACTATCGGGCCGTGTTTCCGCGCCTGCGGCCGTACGTCGAAGACCGGCTGCTCATCCTGGAACGGTGCCCCGACGGGATGGGGGGGCAGTGCTTCTATCAGCGCGAGGCGCCGAAGGGACTGCCGCCGGGCACGCCGGCGCAGCGCGTGCGCGATCAGACGGGCTCCACCACCTATGTCGTCGGCGGCAGGCTGGAGACACAGCTCGCCTTGGTCAACCTCGGCTGCATCCCGGTGCACGCCTGGCTGAGCCGCCGGCGCGCCCCCCACAAGCCGGACTGGCTGTGCTTCGATATCGATCCGACATCGGGAGAATTCTCCGACGCCGCTCGGGCGGCGATCCTGGTCAAGGGCCGGCTCGACGCGCTCGGTCTCAAGTCGTTTCCGAAAACGTCGGGCGGCCGCGGCATGCACGTCTTCGTCCCCCTCCGGCCGGGCCCGGATAACGCCGCGGTGCTCGCGTTCGCGGAAGCGTTCGCGCGCATTCTGGCCGACGCGCACCCCAAGGAACTGACCGTGGCCGCCCGCGTGCGGGCGCGCCGCGGGCGCGTCTACCTCGATCCGTTCCGGAACGGATTCGCGCAGACCGTGGTGGCGCCGTTTTCGGTGCGGCGCCGCCCGAAGGCGCCGATCTCGATGCCCCTCGATTGGTCCGAAGTCTCGCCGAGGCTCGATCCCGCGCACTACAATCTCGGAAATTACGCGCGGTGGCTCGGCGGGCCGGACCCCTGGAAGGAGATGTTGCGGCACCGCCAGTCGCTCGCCGCCGTCATGCGTGCCGGCCGCCGCGCCGCCGCCGGGGGCCCGCGGTAACTACGCGCCCACGGCCGCCGCCGGATGGTACGGGTCGGCGCCGCCGGTCAGCGCTCCGGAGGACGGATCGCGCGCCACCGCGACCGGGCTCGCGAAGAACCTGGGGGCCATCGTCTCCTCGGCCGCCACGATCCGGTGTCCGCGCCGCGCCAGGTCGTCGCGCACCGCCGCGGGAATGCGCGCGTCGACGATCACCTCGTCGCCGCTCGCGTCCATGCGCGGCGCGTCGATCGCGGCCTGCGCGTCCATCCTGAACTCCATGTGGTTGAGCACGAGCTGCAGCACGGCGTCGATGATGCGGCGGCCGCCGGACGCGCCGACCGCGAATACCGGCCGGCCGTCGACGCCGACGACCGCCGGCGTCATGTTGGCGAGCGGACGCCGGCCCGGCGCGGCGGAGTTGCGGTGGCCCGGCTCGGGGTTGAACCACATCATCCCGTTGTTCAATAGAACCCCGGCCCCCGGAACCAGCACCCTCGACCCGAACCGCGAGAGCAGCGTCTGCGTCAGCGAGACCATCGTGCCGGAGGCATCCGCCGCGCAGAGATGCGTCGTGCTCGTTGGATCGGCACCCGTCCCCGCGGGCGCCGCGGCGCGCGCCCCGATCCCCGCCCGCCGCGTCGAAATATGGGCGTCGCCGCTGAGCACGTCCCACCCGCCGTCGTCCGACAAGAGCCGCAGGCGGTCGTCGAACGCGGCGCGCGTCGCCTCGATCAAAAGATGCAGGTACGGCGCCGTGTTGTGGCCGAGCCGGCCCAGCGGCGATCCCGCGATGAGACCGGCGATCTCCGCAAGCGTGGCGCCTCCGCTCGGACCCGACGACAGCATCAGGTCGTAACCGAGCGCGCGCGAGACGAGCGCCGGGGCGACCCGCGCCTCGTACCGCGCGAAGTCCTCGACGTCCAGGATGCCGCCGTGGCGCCGGATGTCCTCGACGATCCGCCGGGCCACCGCCCCGCGGTAGAAGACGTCCGCGCCCTCGGCGGCGAGCGCCTCGAGCGTGCGGGCGAGGTCCGGCTGCTTGAGCAGGCGCGGCCGCGGCGTCGTGGCCGGGACGATCGGCAGCCCGCCCGGCATGAACAGCGACGCCGCGGATTCGTACCGCCCGAGCGTCGCGGCGTCCAGCGCGACCTGGAGCGTCGTAGTCCAGTCCACCGGGAAGCCCTCGCGCGCGAGCGCGATCGCGGGCCGCAGCACCGTCCCGAGCGGCATCGTCCCGAGCCGCTGCAGCGCGAGCGCGAGGCCCGCCGGCACGCCGGGCACGGCGACCGAGCGCGGGCCGTGAATGTTGGCCTGTCCGCGGACGCGGCGCCAGCCGAACAGTTCCGTGTCGTAGCCGTCCTCGAGCTCGAACATCTCGGCGTGCGCCGCGAGCGGGGCGCGCATGCCGAACTCGACCACGGCGGCCGCGTCGGCAGGAGGCCGCGAAGCGGACGGAGGTCCTGCGTCAGACAGGGCGGGTCCGGACGCGCCGGCCGACCGGCCCACGACCATGTAGCCGCCTCCGCCCAACCCGCTCATCCACGGCTCGATCACGCCGATCGCAAACGCCGCCGCAACCGCGGCGTCGACCGCGTTGCCCCCGCGGTTCAGCATCTCCACGCCCGCGCGCGCCGCCAGCGGATGCTTGGCCGCGACGACGCCGCGGTGACTCGTGACCAGCGCCTTACGAAATTGCCAGCCGCTCTCCACGATGGACCCCTCCGATGCGTTTGCGCTCTGTCAGACGGGCACCTGGCTTGCGACCGCCACCCGCCCGCTGCGTCCGCGTGCCGCCGCGCGGAGCGTCAAGGGTCTGTCATTGAGACGGAAGACGAACTTGAGACCCGACCAGACGTCATCGAGCGCCGCGACCTTCACGTCGACGAGGCCGTGCCGCAGGCCCGCGCCGCGAACGACCCGTTCGGTGAGATCGGTCGCGATTCCGGAGGCCGCCGTCGGCCGGGCGACCCACAATGCGCCATCGGGGTGGACGGATCTGGCGAGGCGGGAGAACCGGCGAATCAACGTGCCGCGGCTGCTGGTGAAGAAGACCACCATCGCTCTGCCATCCACGGCCGGTCCGAGTTTCGCGAGCAACGGCTTGTTCGAATAGCCCGCCATGCAGACCTCTACGGCCTGAGAGCGGGCCGGCCCTTCAGGACGCCGGAAAGGCAAAAGGCTCGGGCCTAAAGCCCGAGCCCTCTGTGTGCGACCCGCTCGTCAGTCTTCTTTGATGCTCTCCGACGGCTTCTCCGCGCGCACCTTGCCGGCGGCGATCTCCTCGAGCGCGACCGTGACCGGGTTCGTGCTCGGAATATCGACCATCGGCAACTGGCCCTCTTTGAGCTGACGGGCGCGCTTGGCCACACCGATGACGAGCGCGTACTTGTTGTCGACCTTATCCAAGAGCGTCTCCAGAGGAGGGCGGATCATCGACATGCCGATTCCTCCACGATGATGCGGCGCACCGATCGGCTGTGGAGCGACGTGCGCAACAGAATGACCACTGTGTCCCTCACGTGTGTGTGACGGCTCAATTCGTGACGGCTGACGAACGCCGTATTGCTCGAGATTCGAAGGAGATGCGGTGGGGGAAGGATTGACCTTCCCCCCACCGACATAACCCCGGCAGCGACCTACTCTCCCACGCCGGTGCCGGCGCAGTACCATCGGCCCTGGAGGGCTTAACGACCGTGTTCGGAATGGGAACGGGTGTGGCCCCTCCGGCAACGCCGCCGGGAACCTGATGCGGACGCATAGACGGGCGTCCGCACATTTTCGCCCATGGCTCGTGCGTTCGGATCCCGGGCTTCTTAGTGCATCAGAAGCCCTTGCCTGCGACTCCGAGCCACGGTGCAAGCTCCATACAGCTGCCCCTACAATTCATACCCTCAAGCCCTCGACCGATTAGTACCGGTAGGCTCAAGACCTTACGGCCCTTACACCCCCGGCCTATCAACCAGGTAGTCCTCCTGGGGTCTTACTCGGTTACCCGATGAGAGGCCTCATCTTGGGGTGGGCTTCGCGCTTAGATGCTTTCAGCGCTTATCCCGTCCGCACATAGCTACCCGGCGCTTGCCCTTGGCAGGACAACCGGTACACCAGCGGTGCGTCCACTCCGGTCCTCTCGTACTAGG
>DASYXS010000171.1:0-17274 GCA_035934535.1 bacterium | reverse complement strand
GACCCCGCGGAAGAGGCGCGTCAACAGGTACGCGTCCTCGTTCGTGCCGGAGGCCCCGCCGATAACGCCGATCTGATCCGGGGGCGTCGTCCGCAGCGCCGCCGCGATCCGGTCGAGAGCTTCGTTCCAAGCCGCCTCACGCAGGCGTCCGCCGTCCCGCACGAGCGGCGCGCGCAGCCGGTCGGCGCTGCCCGTGAACTCGTACCCGAAGAACCCCTTGTCGCACAGCCAGACATCGTTGACCTCCGGATGCTCGCGCGCCCGCATCCGGGTGACCTCGTTGTCTCGCACGTCGAGCGTCGCGGCGCATCCGCAGCCGCAGTGGGGGCACACGCTCTGGGCGTGCCGGTTGTCCCACGGACGCGACCGGAACCGGTAGGTGGCGCTCGTCAGCGCGCCGACGGGACAAATCGCGATCGTGTTCCCGATGAACTTGCTCTCCACCGGGTCCATGAACGGCGTCGCGATCTGGCTGTGGTACCCGCGCTCGAAGCCCTTCAGCGCGTCGTCGCCGGCGACGATCTCGCCGAAGCGGACGCACCGCCAGCACAACACGCAGCGCTCGCGGTCCAGCACCAAGGCCGGCCCCATGCGCACGTGCTTGCCGTAGGTGCGCTTGGTCTCGACGAAGCGGCTCGCGCCCGGCCCGAATTTGAGCGTGTTGTCCTGGAGCGGACACTCGCCGCCCTTGTCGCAGATCGGGCAGTCCAGCGGGTGGTTGACCAGCAGAAACTCGAGGATGCCCCGCTGTCCCTGCTTCACGCGGTCGGTGTTCGTGCGGACGACCATGTCCTCGCCCGCTTCGAGGGTGCACGAGGTCGCGAGCTTCGGCATCTTCTCGACCTCGACGAAGCACATCCGGCACGCGCCGATCGGCGGCATGTGATCGTGGTAGCAGAACACGGGGATCTCGATGCCGAGCTGCCGCGCGGCGTGCCACACCGTCGTGCCCTTCGGGACCGCCGCCGCGCGGCCGTCGATCGTGAGATGCACCATCGGCGCGGCCGGCGCCGCGTCGCGGCCTCCTGCCGCGGGCGCGGCCGGAACCGGCCGCCGCGTCGCCTCGGTCCCCTGCCCCGTCGTCGGGCCGGGCCGGGGCGCCGTCACGGCGCGCTCGTCGGCCTCCGTGCCGCGGCGCTCCTCGGGGCTCACGCCGGCACGCCCTCTCCGCGCAGGGGCACCGCGGCCGCCCCGCGGCCGCCCGATTCGATCAGCTGCACGTACTCGTCGCGGAAATACTTGAGGGACGCGCGCAGGCTCGGCGGCACGCTCTCACCGAGCAGGCAGAAGCACGTGCCGGTCATGTTGCGGCTGATGCCGTCGAGGAGATCGAGATCCTCCATGCGGCCGTGCCCGCCGAGGACGCGTTCGAAGATCTGGCTGAGCCAGACGGTGCCCTCGCGGCACGGCGTGCACTTCCCGCACGATTCGTCGCGGTAGAACTCCACGGCCCGCCCGATCACCGCCGGGATGCTCGCCGTGTCGTCCATCACGATGATCGCGCTCGACCCCAGCATCGTCCCGATCTTCGCGAGCGAATCGAAGTCCGCGGGCACGTCGAGGTGCTCGGGCAGCAGGATGGCCGACGAGGAGCCGCCGGGATAGACGGCCTTGAGGGTCCGGCCCGGACGCAGTCCGCCAGCGTGTTCGAAGATGATCTGGCGCAGCGAGGTCCCGATCGGCAATTCCTTGACGCCGGGCCGCACCACGTGGCCCGACACCGAATAGAGGATCGGCGGTCCCGCCGCCTTGTACGCCTCCGGGCCCATCGCGACGACGTGCGGGAGGTGCGCCATCGTCTCGGCGTTGTTGAGCACCGTCGGCCGGTCGTACAGCCCGCGCACCGCGGGGTAGTACGGCGGCTTCTGCCGCGGGAACGCGCGCCGGCCCTCCAGGCTCTCGAGCAGCGCGGTCTCTTCACCGCAGATGTAGGCGCCGGCGCCGCGATGGATCGTCACCTCGAGGTCGAAGCCGGTGCCGAGGATGTTCGCGCCGAAGTACCCCCGCGCGTAGGCGTCCGCGAGCGCCCGGCTCAACCGCTCGTACCCGAGGAAGAACTCGCCGCGCAGGTAGATGTAGGCGTAGTGCACCCCGTTCGCGTACGCGGCGATCAGGCTGCCCTCGAGGATCGCGTGCGGATCGCCCTCGATCAGCGTGCGGTCCTTGAAGGTGCCCGGCTCGCCCTCGTCCGCGTTGACGACCAGATACCGCGCCTCCCCTTCGCGCTTCGGCGTGAGCTTCCACTTCCGGCCGGTGGGGAAGCCCGCGCCGCCGCGCCCCCGCAGGCCGCTCTGCTCCACCATCTCGGTGACCTGGTCCGGCGTGAATTCTTTGAGCGCGCGCGCCGCGGCCTGGTACCCGCCGGTCGCCAGATACGCGTCGATGGACGCACGCTCCGGCCCGAGGTGCCGGGTCAGAATCAGCTCAGGCATCGGTGCGGAGCCTCCGGACCAGGTCGTCCACGCCGTCGGGCGTGACCCGCGCGATGCGGTCGGCATCGGCGAGCAGCACCGGGGCCTCTTCGCACGCGGCGAGACACTCCGCGACCTCGAGCGAGACCCGGCCGTCCGGCGTGGTCTCTCCCGGCCGGATCCCGAGCCGGTCGCACAGCCGGTCCATCACCCGATCCGCGCCGTTGAGATGGCACGAGAGGTTCGTGCAGACGCGAACGATGTGCCGCCCGACCGGCTCGGTGTGGAACATCGAGTAGAACGTCGCGACCGCGGCGACTTCCGTGACCGGGACGCCGAGCGCGTCCGCGACGTCGGCCAGCGCCGGCTCCGGCAGGTACCCGACCTGCGCCTCGGCGGCGTGCAACGCCGGCAGCAGCGCCGACTGCGCGCCCGGGTACCGCGCGCGGGCCCGGGCGATCGCCTCGAGGGTATCGGCCGTGAGCACGCGCGCCATTATCGATCGATGTCCCCGAGCACGATGTCCATGCTCGCGATCGCGACCACAAGGTCGGAGAGCGGATAGCCCTCCACCATCGCGGGCAGCGTCTGCAGATTGTAGAAGGACGGCGCGCGGACGTGCGCCCGGACCGGATGGTTGCTGCCGTCGCTCACGATGAAATAGCCCTTCTCCCCGCGCGGCGACTCGGTCGCCACGTAACTGTCCCCCGCGGGCGGATGAATCCCCTCGCTCACCAGCTTGAACTGGTGGATCACCGCCTCCATGCTGCGCGCGAGCTCCGCCCGCGGCGGCAGCGCGATCTTGCGGTCGTCAACGATGATCGGTCCGTCCGGCAGGCGGTCGAGCACTTGGAGGGCGATCCGCCGGCTCTGCCGCATCTCCTCCATGCGCACGAGGTAGCGGGCGTACGCGTCGCCCTCCGCGCGGACCGGGACGTCGAAGTCGTATTCGTCGTAGCCGCCGTACGGCAGCACCTTCCGGCAGTCGTGCGCGACCCCCGATCCGCGGAGCACCGGCCCCGTGGCGCCGAGCGCGATCGCGTCCTCGCGCGAGAGCGGCGCCACACCTTCGAGCCGTTCCCGCCAGATCAGGTTGTCGCTGAGCAGCCGCTCGTACTCGTCCAGCCGCCCCGGCAGGCCGTCGAGAAACGTCCGCGCCGCGGCGACAAACCCGTCCGGGAGATCCTGGGCGACGCCGCCGGGCCGGAAGTACCCGGGCATCATGCGCTGGCCCGACAGCATCTCCGACAGATCGAGGTATCGTTCCCGGTCCGTCATCGCGTACATGAACACGCTCGTGACGTTCACGTCGAGCGTGCCGGCGGCGAGGAACATGAGATGGCTGCCGATGCGATTCAGCTCGCACATCAAGATCCGAATCGCGCGCGCCCGCGGCGGCGGCTCCACGCCGAGCAGCCGCTCGACCGCCTGATAGAATGCCATCTCCTCGTTGTAGCTCGCGAGGTACTCGATCCGGTCGACGAGCGTGACGTTCTGGAGGTAGGTACGAGCCTCCATCTCTTTCTCGATGCCGGTGTGGAGGTACCCGATCTCCGGGGTCGCGCGCCGGATGATCTCGCCCTCCAGCTCGACGACCACGCGGAGGACACCGTGGGTCCCCGGGTGCTGCGGTCCCACGTTGAGCGTCAGCACCTCGGCGTCGCTCATTCCGCGCCGCCGGCGCCAGCGCCGGGCGGCGTCGTGCCTCCCGACCCGGACCCGCTCCCCGGCGGGAAGTAGGGAATGATCGCGCTCGGCACCTTCGGCGTGTGGCCGTGAAACTCGACCGGCTCCTCGGACAGCGAATAGTCGCGCCGCAGCGGGTGGCCTTCCCAGTCGTCGGGCATGAGAATGCGCCGCAGGTCCGGATGGCCGTCGAAGAGGACGCCGAACATATCGTAGACCTCGCGCTCGGCGAAGGCGGCCGCGCGGTAGAGGCCCGTCGCGGTCGGTAGGCGCGGCGGGTCACCGTCCGCCCGCACCTTCACCGTCAGCCGGTCGGCGGAGCCGGCGCGGCCGAGCAGGTAGACGACCTCAAACCGCGGCGACGCGGGGACGCGGTCCCAGGCTGTGAGATCGACCAGCATGTCGAGCCCGAGGCGGTCCCGGGCGGCGCCGAGCACGTCGAGCAGCGCGCCGACCGTCACCAGGATGATCGCGCGGCCCCGCTCCTCCCTCGGCGTCGTGAGGCCCCACGGCACGTGCGGGCGCAGCCGGTCGAGGAGCGACTCCCGATTCACGGCCTGGTGATCCATCCGGTGGTCAGCGTTGCCCCGTCTGCCGCGGGACTTTCCTGTCTGACGCAGGACCTCCGCCCGCTTCGCGGTCTCCTGCCGGCCGCTTCTGTGCCTGCGGCGCGGGCAAACGATGCGCCTCCTGCCCGGCGGTGGCGCCGCGCGCGATCAAGTCTTGGAGCAGGCCGAGGCCGTGGAGGAGCGCTTCGGGCCGCGGCGGGCAGCCGGCGATGTAGACGTCCACCGGCACCACCTTGTCGACGCCCTGTACGACCGCGTAGTTGTTGTAAAGTCCACCGGTGCTGGCGCAGTCGCCCATCGCGATGACCCACTTCGGCTCAAGCATCTGGTCGTAGATGTGGCGCAGAACCGGCGCCATCTTCTGGCTGACGCGGCCGGCCACGATCATGAGATCGGCCTGCCGGGGCGAGGCCCGGAACAGCTCCGACCCGTACCGCGCGATATCGAAGCGCGAGGCGGCGCTCGAGATCATCTCGATGGCACAGCAGGCCAGGCCGAACTGAACCGGCCAGACGGAGCCCGCCCGCGCCCAGTTGAGCACCCGGCCGACCGTCGTCGTGAGGACGTTGCGCTCGACGTCGCGCTGCGATGCGATCACTCCCACTCGAGCGCCCTCCGCTTCAATACGTAGAGGTAGCCGACGGCGAGCAGCCCGAGGAACGTGAACATCTCCGCGATGCCCGCGGGCCCCAGTTCCCGAACCAGCACCGCCCACGGATAGACGAAGACGATTTCGACGTCGAACAGGATGAAGAGCATCGCGATGAGATAGTAGCGTATGGGAACGCGGCGGCGGGCGCTGCCCGCCGGCCACACGCCGGCTTCGTACGGCAGGCCTTTCTGCAGCGTCGCGCGACGGCCCCCGACCGCCATGTGCAGACCCATCAGCGTGCCGGCGAGGAGAAGCGCGAGCGTGAAGTGCACCAGAACGGGGACGTAGCCCGACATCGATTTGCCCCTCTGGAAGAGAACCGCTGTGAGCGCCGCGCCCGAAGGCGCTTAACGCCCATGATTGCAGAAGCGCTAAGGTGTGTCAACGCGGCCGCGAGGCGGCGGGGCCGGATGCGTTCCGGCGCGGCCTACGCGGCCTGCCGGAGCTGCGCGACGACCGCGCGCAATGCCGCCAGCGCCTCGTCGACCTCGGCGGCCGTGGTCGGCCGGCCGAGCGTGAGGCGCACCGCGGACATCGCGCGTTCCGCCGGCACGCCGAGGGCGCTGAGCACGTGCGACGCCTCAAGGGTCCCGGACGTGCACGCGGATCCCGCGCTCACCGCGACGCCGCGGAGGTCGAGGGCGATGACGAGCGACTGGCTATCGGTCCCCTCGACGGACAGGTTGACGTTGTTGGGCAGCCGGCGCGCGGGATCGCCGTTCAACACGACGCCGGGAATCGCGAGCGCCCCCGCGATCAAGCGGTCGCGCAGCGCGGTGAGCCGCTCCGCCTCGCCGTCCATCTCGACCCCGGCGATGCGCAGCGCGGCGCCCAATCCCACGATGCCGGGCACGTTTTCCGTGCCGCCGCGCCGGCCCCGCTCGTGGCCGCCTCCGCGCTGCAGCGGGACGAGCGGCGTCCCCGTCCGCACGTAGAGCGCACCGACGCCCTTCGGCCCGTACCGCTTGTGCCCGGACAGCGACAGGAGATCGACGCGCAGGTCGTCGACGCGCGCGGGCAGGGCGCCGACCTGCTGCGTGGCATCCGTGTGGAACGGCACCCCGTACTCGCGCGCGATCGTCCCGATCTCCGCCAGCGGCTGCAGCGTCCCGATCTCATTGTTGGCGGCCATGATCGAGATGAGCGACGTCTCCGGCCGCACGGCCCGGCGGACGTCGTCGGGGTCCACGATACCCGCGGCGCCGACCGGTACGACCGTCACCTCGAACCCGCGTTCCTGCAGGAAGTGGCACGCCTCATGGATCGCGTGGTGTTCGATCGCGGACGTGACGACGTGCCGGCCGCGGGCCGCACCGCCCCGCGCAGACGGGGCCAGGCCGACGCCCACGACGGCGAGGTTGTCCGCTTCGGTGGCGCCGCTGGTGAAGATGATCTCGCCGGGACGCGCGCCGAGCAGCGAGGCCACCTCGACGCGGGCACGGTCGACCGCGGCACGCGCCTCCTGGCCGAACTCGTGCAGACTGCTGGCGTTGCCGGGGTGCTCGGTAAAATACGGCAACATCGCCTGGAGCACGCGCGGGTCCACCGGCGTCGTCGCCGCGTAGTCGAGATACACGCTCATGCCGTCGGCCTCCGGGGTGGCGGCCCCGTTAGTGCGCCGTGCGGCGCCCCCGCCGCCGCGCGCTTCGCGGAAGGGCGACGGTCACGACGCTCCGCCGGGCCCGGCGGCGGCGCCCGGTAGCCCGCGTGCGCCCAACGCCGTCCGCGCCGCCGCGTGCCGTCCCTACCGCTGGACCTCCGGTGCGCATGCCTTGAAACGCGGCCGGCGTGCCGCCCCGGCCCGACGCATGATGGACGGCGCGCTGGAGGATCTCCACTTCGGCCCAGGAGTAGCGCCGCGGACGCCGGTCGGCGCCGGGCAGCAGCGCCGCGTCCCAGCGCCGCAGCGAGGCGGGCGACAGCCCGATCAAATCGGCGACGACGCGCGGCTGCAGCAGCGGTGCGGTGAAGTGACCCATACCTACCACGCCCCCAAAGATGAGCGATGTACGGGTTAGTATACCAGGAACGCTCGAACAGGCGCGAATGCGGGGCGTTAACATGTTGTTATGCTTTGATGTTACGGCTTCTGCGCGGCGATGATCCCCCAGCGGTGGACGAACCGCACCGTGTCGCCGTCGAGGGAGACGTTCAGGCCGGCGCGGTCGCCTGGGAGCGACTCCAGCAGGCGGTCGCGGACCCGCCCCGCGCGGTCCGGGGGCGTGCGGGCAATGCGCAGCCACTCCCCCAACTCCCGGCCCGTCGCGCCTCCGGCGCGGCCGGTGACGGTCAAACCTTCCGAGACCAGCAGCCCCTCCATCTCCCGCGTGCTGTGCATCGCCATGTGCGCGGGGTCGCGCAGGCGCTCGATCTCGTTCTGCAGCGCCCGCGCGCCGTCGTCGTCGGCGCCGACGAGGTCGCCGATGAGCACGCGTCCGCCGCGCCCGACGACGCGCACCATCTCCCGCACCACCAGGCGCGGCTCACCGAAATGGTGCAGGGCGTATGTGGTTACCGCAAGCGAGAACACCCCGTCCCGGAACGGCAGGCGCTCGGCCGCGCCGCGGACCAGCGCGACGCCCCCGACGGACGCGGCGGCGGAGAGATCCTGAAGGCGGCGCTGCGCCTGTTCCAGCATCGCGGCGGTAAGGTCGACCCCGGCCGCGTAGCGCACGACGGACGCCAGCGCCGCGAGCAGCGCCCCCGGACCGCAGGCGACGTCCAGCGCCCGGTCGGCCGGCGCCGGCGCCGCCAACCGGAGAAGCGCCTCGGTCTCGTCGCGGCGCTCGGCGACCGGACTCGAGGAATACGCGCGCGCCGTGGCCGTGAACCGCGCCTCGTTCAGGCGGCGGGCGCGGGCGTTCGCGTCGTCTCCCCCGCGCGGCTCGCTCACGACAGCGGCACCATCGTGCGCCGACGTTCCGCGAACGTGGCCACTTCGCCGTACCCGGCGGCGCGCGCCAGCGCGGCGCCGCGGTCGAAGTCCCGGCCGACGTCCTCGGGCGTGTGCGCGTCGGAGTTGATGAGCGTTGGGACGCCGACGCCGCGGCAGGCCGCCAGAAACGCCGGCGCCGGATACAACTCGCCGACCGGTTTCCGCAGCCCGGCGGTGTTGATCTCCGCGCACACCCCGGCGCGGGCAAACGCCTCCGCGGCCGCCTCGTACTGATCGAGGATATCCGCGGCGGGACGGTACCCGCACACCTTGATCACGTCCGCATGCCCGATCACGTCGAAGAAGCGTGTCGCGGCCGCCGCGGCGATGAGCGCAAAGTACCGCCGGTAGGCGTCAAGCACGTCGCGGCGCGTCCATTCCTCGGTCTGCGACAAATCGTCGAAGCCCCACCACACCCCGCCGCGCTCTTCCGGCGGGATCCAGTGCACCGAGCCGATGGTGTAGTCCCAGGGATAGAGGCCCATCAGCCGCTCGAGCTCGCGCTCGTAGCCGGGCAGATAGTCCCATTCGAGCGCGATCTTCACCGGCAGCCCCGCCCGGCGGGCCGCCTCGATGAGCCGCAGGTAGTCGTCGAGCGATTCGGTGCACTGCTCGTCGACCCACCCCGACACCGCGTCGCGCGGCGGATACATGGCGCGGCACTCGCGAAATCGGTGCGGGTGCTCGCTGAAGCCGATCTCGGTGAGGCCCCTCGATCGCGCGGTTTCGACGAACCGCTCCATCCACTCGAGCGTCCAGGGGCCGCGCTCGAGGTGCATGTGGTAGTCCGCGCGCACGGTCGCCGCCACCGCCGTCACAGCCGCGCGGTGCGCACGCGGCGCGCGAAGGTGTCCGCCTCCGGATGATCGCTCGTCAGCAGATCCTGCGCGGCCGCCTCGCGATCGTACTCGGTGCGTACGATCTCGGCCCGCCACGCTCCGCGCTCGAGCGTCAGGATCGCCCACGCCGGTCGCGCATCGCCGTCGAACGGAAACCCGACGCTGCCGGCGTTCACGATCAGCCCGCCGGCGACCTCCCGAACGTACGCGCGGTGAATGTGCCCGTAGACCAGGGTCCGCGTCGCGGCCTGCTCGAACGCGCGTGTCACGGTCGCCCCCGGCGAGGCGGGGTCGATCATGTCGGTCGTCGACCACGGCGTGGCGTGCACCAGCACCAGCGGCGGTCCGCCGGGCGGCTCGACGCGGTGCAGCCGCGGCAACACGCGGAGCCAGTCGACCTGTTCCGGCGTCAGGCGGGTCCGGGCCCAGGCGGCGAGGGCGCCAACGGCGCCCTCGGGCGAAGCCGCGACCATCTCGTCCGTGTTGCCGATCACCGCCGGGTAGCCCGTCTCCATCAGCCGCTCCACGGCCTCACGGGGCCGCGGGCCCCCGAACGCGAAATCGCCGCCGTTCAGGATACGGTCGAAGGGCCCGCGGGCGCGGATCTCCGCCAGCACCGCCTCGAGGGCGGCGGCGTTCCCGTGTACGTCCGAGAAGATCGCGACCCGCATGGTCTCCTACCGGAGGCTGCCGGCCTTGACCAGCGGCACGTCGAAGACCGCCTCGAGGAACCGGGCGACGATCCGCCCCGTGGCGCCCCAGACGACGCTGTCTCCCGCCTGATAATAGTACATCACGACGCTGTCGCCGCGCGGACGACGGTACAGTTCGGTCCGCACGTTGCCCGGATCGAGGAGCGTGCGCAGCGTCACGACGAGCACCGCGTGCACCTCGTCCCCGCTGACGCGGAGGCGCATCGGATACGGCAGCACACCCACGAACGGCGACACCATGAACCCGGAGATGGCCGCCTCCTCGTCGTCGAGCCCGCCGAGCACGCGAACGTCGGACGGCGGGACGCCGATCTCCTCGCGCGTCTCGCGCAGCGCGCCCGCGAGCGGCTCTTCGCCGTCGTCGAGCCCGCCGCCGGGAAAAGAGATCTGCCCTTTGTGATGCTCGACCTGATCGGTGCGCTGGGTCAGGACGAGCGCGGGCCCGGCGTCAGCCACGACCAGCGGCAGCAGCACCGCGGCACGCCGGAGTCCCGCGCCGAGCGGCGCGACCTGGCGCGGACGGTCGAGCACGGTGCGGATGTGCCGGTACAGAGCCTCGGAATCGGACAGCAGCGCGTTCACCCGCGCGCGGGAGTCGGGGTTCGAAGCCACCATTCCCTCCTTCATATCGGGGACGACGCCATAATACCACGGGGAGGCGACAAGGGAATCCACAGATGCCCGACCCGGGCCGGTCAGGCCCAGGGCGCCGCGAGGCCCAGCACGGCGAGCTTGGCCTCGAGCTCCGCGCGCTCGCGATTGCGCGCGAGGCTCCCGTCCTTGCGCCGCGCGAGCAGGCCGTGCCGTTCCGCCGCGGTGATCGCGCCGGCGCGGTCGTTCATGTTGAGTCGGCGGATCAGTTCGGCTTCGATGCCGGAAAGGTGCAGCGCCCGGCGCCGGTAGTCGAGAAACGCCTCCCACACGATCGGCACCCACGCGGCGACGATCTCTTCGCCGATCACGCGGGCGTAGGCCCGGATCTCCTCCTGCGCGTGGTCGTCCATTCGCAGATCGAGAAAGTGCAGCAGGTTGTGCAAGTTGATCTTCCAGTACGCCTCGGTGTACGTGGACAGCGGCAGGTCTTTGCGGGCCTGTTCGCGCGCGACGCCGGCGGCGAGCCGTTCCTCGTAGACGCGCCGGGCTTCGTCTTGGAGCGCGCGCTCTACGGCGGACAGCTTTTCTCCGATCTCGACCGGCAGCGTGCCGCTGCTGCCCTGGCGGTTGAGCGCCGACTGAGCGCGCCACTCGTCGGGCGGCGTCTGCTGCGTCGCGTCGATGGCGACGGAATAGCGAGTGCTGTACTCGTTCACTGAGTTGTGGGTCACGATGCCGTTGGCAACGAAGTTGTGGTGCGGCCCCTCCACTTCGACGTCATAAGTTTCTTTTTCGCCCATGTATTCAAATCGCTCAATGCGAACCAGTTTGGCCGCCACCAACTTGTTCCACGCGGGTCGAGGACGCTTCACCCACTCGGCGTGCACCACCGGTCCGCCCAGTCGCTCCACATAGGGCAGCTCATCAAGATGAACTCTTCTATGACAAGGAGCACACAGTGTCGTGAGATTGGCCTCTTGGTCGTTCAACCGTGACGGATCGTGGTGTATGACGTCTTTGGTCAACTCACGGCCATTCACGTAGATTTCGTAGTGTCCGTGAGACCAGCCCGCGCGTCCACCGAGCAGTCTCAACCCTGTGGCCGAAGTTAGAGTCTTCCAGCCGTCCACGAATTTGAAGCGGTGGTCCGCGGTACACTCTATTGTCTTGCCGTCGGAGAGGGTCATTCGGAAAACTGGCTTCAGCCCGTTCTGATAAACGCCAACAACGCGCGTATGCTGGATAAGACCAGTGTCTTCATTCATCTGCCGCAGACACATTGCCCGGACCCGGTCGGCTCTATAGTACGGATTGCGCTGTTTATCGGCCCGTGTCCGGTTCGCAGTCGGCTGAAACTTCTTATGCAGATCCTCAATTCTCACCGGATACGCTTGCCTGCCCCGGCGGCGCGATCCGCGAGGCAGATCAAAAATCAGTTCCGTGCCCTCGGCAAGGCAGGCCGTTCTATGCCGTATCCACTGCCGCCATGTATCCATTGGCACGCGGACGTGAAATTTGATATCACACATCTCGAATGGGGTCGAATGAGAGTGGCGCAATAAGTAGCGAATCAGTCCGCGATCCTGATGGACTTGCTTGGTGCCTGCACCGTAGGAGATGCGCGCGGCCTGCACGACCGCGGCGTCGTCGCCCATGTAGTCGAGCAGGCGAACGAAACCATCGTCGAGGATTTTAAACGGCCGGCCGAGCATCGCGTCGAGCGCCGGCACGTGTGAGCGTGGAATGTGCTCGGGGATGGCCCGATCGTCGGGCCCGGTATCAGACATTGGGTCGGTGACAGGCGGGCCGCCGGATCCGGGCATGAGGTCGCGGCTCTTGGCGGAATCCGAAGTCATGTGGGTTTGTCTGCTTCGCGCCGCATCGGAGGGTCTTTGGTGTCGTGTTGTTTCGACACGCCAAGGATGAAACCTTGGGCCCGCCCGGGAGGATGCCACTTGGTGCGCAAGAATGTGTCCCGCGTGGGCGTGGGGGCTTGAAACCAGCACGGCGGTTGGTGGGTCCTAGCGATCCTTCTCAGCGGAGAGGCGGCCTTCGTCAACGGAAACGAACGAACACGGGTCGGGGTAGGATTTCTCGCCATAGCGGCTCTGACAGGACGGCTCACGGACACACCCGGGCTCCTTACACCGTTGGGTCAAGGTGTGGTCCGTCTCATCGCAGTCGTGATGCTGATCCATCTCATGATCATGTTCGGCTGCGGGCGGAAGGAAGCCCGGCGAAGCCGCACCTAACGTCGCGCGGTTTCGCCCATTCGCAGCTCTACCGGTGGAGGACATTGCGGAAGCCTCGCGGTATAATGGGGGTCGGCAACGGGAAGTCCCCGAGGGAGAGAAGGAGGCACGCCGGATGACCTACACGATCACCGAGCCCTGCATCAACGTCAAAGACCGCTCGTGCGTTGAAGTCTGCCCGGTGGACTGCATCCACCCCAAGACGGACGAGGATCAGGGCGAAGTGATGCTCTACATCCACCCGGACGAGTGCATCGACTGCGGAGCGTGTGAGTCGGTGTGCCCGGTCACGGCGATCTTCGCCGAGGCCGATGTTCCGGAGCAGTGGAAGAACTTCAACGAGATCAACGCCGACTATTTCAAGATGAGCAAGGAAGAGTTCGCGGCCAAACACGGCCGCAACCCCTAAGTTTCTCCCGGCGGCCGAACGCCACGGGCCCGGCGGCCAAAGCCGCCGGGCCCGAACGTTTCCATCTCGTTTGAGGATCGCGATCCAGCGCCCCGGCCGCCCACCGCGGCCAGCGCCGCTCCTCTAGTCCCCGGGCGCCCCCGCCTTTACCTTCCCGAGCGTCGCCTGTGCGATCGAGACCGCGCGTTCCACGTCCGTGCGCGAGACGTCGAGATGCGTGACGGCGCGGATCCGCGTCTTCGACGCCGCGCCCATCCGCACGCCGGCGTCGGC
Organism: bacterium; assembly: GCA_035934535.1. GTDB lineage: Bacteria > Sysuimicrobiota > Sysuimicrobiia > Sysuimicrobiales > Segetimicrobiaceae > DASSJF01. Next base: position 3,941 of record DASYXS010000171.1, on the reverse strand, counting down.
GAGGCGCTTCGCCACTTCGGGCGCCGTCATCCCCAGCCCCGTGACGTCGAAGAACACCAGGTTGGTCTCGGTATGCTCGACGTCGATGCGGATGCCCGGGATCTCCGCGAGCCCGCGCGCGAGGACCTTGGCGTTGGCGTGGTCCTCGGCGAGCCGGTCGACGTTGTGGTCAAGGGCGTAGAGCCCCGCCGCGGCGATGATGCCAGCCTGCCGCATCGCGCCGCCGAAGAGGTGCTTATAGCGCCGCGCCTCCTTGGCGAACTCGCGGTCGCCCGCCACGAGCGCCCCGACGGGGCAACCGAGGCCCTTCGTGAGACAGAACGTCACCGAATCGTACCCCTTCGTCTGATCGCTGGCCGCCACGCCGGACGCCGCCACCGCGTTCATGAGCCGCGCGCCGTCCATGTGCGTCCGGAGGTTATGGCGGCGCGCCGCCTCGGCCACCTCGCGGAGCCGCGCGACCGGCCACACCGTGCCGCCGCCGCCGTTGGAGGTTTGCTCCACCGAGACGAGCCGCGTGCGCTGGCAGTGCGGGTCGTCCTTGCGGATCGCCTCCTCGACGTCGCGGCCGGTAAACACGCCGCGCTCGCCGTTGATCGTATAGACCATGACGCCGGAGAGCAACGCCGGGCCGCCGGCCTCGGCGTTGACGATGTGCGCGGTCCGGTCGATGACCACCTCGTCACCCGGCTTGGTGTGGACCTTGACCGCGATCTCATTGGCCATCGTCGCCGACGGCAGGTACCAGGCCTGCTCCTTGCCGAGCAGCGCCGCGACGCGCTCCTGAAGCGCGTTGACCGATGGATCTTCGAGCTTCTGCTCGTCGCCCACAGGCGCGCGCAGCATGAACTGACGCATCCCTTCGGACGGCTTCGTCGCGGTATCGCTTGAAAGGTCGATGAACGTGGCCAAACCCTTTACCTCCTCGGTGCGGGACGGTGTGTCGTGGGTGCTCTACCGTTCGTGGAACCGAGCCGCTCCCCTTATGAAACAATAACCTATTGCTTCTTTGTCCACGTTCTTCCTCTCTGCTAGAATACGCGCGAAGGAGCGCCGTATGCCCTCGACGACCCGCCAGGGGACCCTCGCGTTGATCAAACGCCGCTGTCCGATGACGGTTCAGGAGTTGAGCCGGAGCCTCGCGATCACGCCGATGGGCGTGCGTCAGCACTTGGCGATTCTCGAACGGGACGGCCAGGTGCGTTCCGGCGGCCTGCGGCGCGGTCAGGGCCGCCCGAGCCGCGTCTACGGCATCACGGCCGAGGGCGACAAGACGTTTCCGCGCGCCTACGAGCAGACCGCCGTGGATCTGCTCGGCGACCTCGCGGCGCTCGACGGTCAGGCCAAGGTCGGCGCGCTTTTCGAGCACCGCCGGCGGACGCCGCCGCCGGTCGACGTGTAATTCAAGACGGCCGGAGTCCGTACCGAAGACATCGTGCGGCACCGCCGAGTCGGCGGTGTCCCGTCAACGCTCGTGCCAGAGGGTTTGGGGTCTCAGATTGCGGGAGATGCCGAGCTGACCCGCCATCAACGTCGTCCAGGAGAGAAATCCCTCGATCATCATCAGGGCTTCATCTTCGATTTCGTCGGGGTCGAGCGTCTGATGCACGTTGCCGAGATGGTCCCCGATGCCGCTGCAGAACGCCCGGACGTCGCGAAGCAGTTCGACGGCGACGTGGCGCGCCTCCGGCCCGATGACCTTCGACCGGCCGGAGGCGGCGCGCAGCCGCGCGGTCTGCGCGCCGGACCAGTCGACAAGATTGTCGAGGACGTAGACGGCTTCGCCCGGCCCGCGCTCGACGACCACCGCCACGAAACCCTGACAGGCGCGCCAGACCTGGCGTATCAGGCTCGCGAGAAACCGTTTTTCGTCGGCGGAAAAGCCGGTCTGCTTAGGCACCGTATCCTCTCGGGCGGCACCCCGTCTCCCGCGGACCGCCGCGGGACGGGCGCCGTGGGCGCATCGGGCACGCGTGCCTGCGTTTCGACGCTGCAAAATCGCCCTCCTGTGCGGTGGTCCCAACAATGAGGGGCCTCGCGGAGATTCTCCGCGACCTGGGCGAGCCGCCGGCCGCGCCGTTTGCACCGGCGCCCTTCCAGCAGGCCGCGCTCGACGCGCTCGGCCGCGGCGACGTCCTCGTGTCCGCACCGACCGGCAGCGGCAAGACCTGGATCGCGGAACAGGAGATCGCCCGGCTGCTCGACCCGTCGGGCACCGCCTCACCGCGGATCTGGTACACGACGCCGCTCAAGGCACTATCCAACCAGAAGTACCGCCGGTTTCAGGCGATGTACGGCGAGGACCGCGTCGGGCTCCTCACCGGCGAGCGCCGGCTGAACGCGCACGCGCCCGTCGTCGTCGCCACCACGGAAATCCTGCGGAACTCGCTCTACGGGGACGGCCGCGGCGTTCCCGACGTCGTCGTGCTCGACGAGGCGCACTACCTCGCCGATCCGGAGCGCGGCACCGCGTGGGAAGAGATCCTGCTGCTGGCGGCGCCCGCGACGCGCCTCCTGCTGCTGTCGGCCACGATTCCGAACGCGGCGCAGCTGGCCGACTGGATGGCCACGGTCCGCGGCCGGCGGCCCGACGTCATCACGCTGGAGACGCGCCCGGTGCCGCTCGAGTACCTGCTCGCCGACGGCGACGGCCGGCTTCACCCTCCCGATCCCGCCCGGATCCGCACCCGCCGGCGGCATCCGCAGTGGCTCGCGACAATCACGGAAGGGCTGGTAAGGCATCGGCTTACGCCGGCGATCCTCTTCTTTCCCAGCCGCCGCGAATGCGACGAATCGGCGCGCCGGCTGGGCACGCACATCACGCCGGGTGAGCCTGAGCGCGCCGAGCGCATCGAGGAGTGGCTCCGGCGTGTGCCGCAGCTGGCGGGACATCCCCTCCTCCCCGGCCTCCGGCGAAGCGGGGTCGCCGCCCACCACGCCGGACATCTCACGGGATGGCGCATGTGCGTCGAAGAACTTCTCGAAGCGGGACTGGTGCGGTTCGTCTGTGCGACCACCACGCTCGCGGCCGGTCTCGACGTCCCCGCCCGCACCGTCGTGCTCTCCACGCTCCATCGCCACGGCCCGGCGGGGCCGGAATCGCTCACCGCGACCGAGTTCCATCAGATGACGGGCCGCGCGGGGCGGCGCGGCCGGGATACCCTCGGGATCACGGTGATCGTCGCGCCGGACCCGGGCGACGCGGACGAGGGCCTCGCGCTGTCGGGCGCCGCCCCCGAGCCGATCCGGTCCGCCTTCACTCCGAGCGATTCCCAGGTCCTGAGCCTGCTGGCGCGGACCAGTCTCGCAGACGCGGAGGCGCTCGTGCGGCGATCGTTTGCGGCGTACGCGCGGGCGCCCGAGGCCGCGGACGTGCGGGGGCGGCTCGCCGCGCTGCCGCGGGACCCGCTGACCGCGCGTCCGTGCGGGGATCGCCTCGCCACACGCCACCGCTTCGACGATCTGCTGCGCCGTCTCCGGCGCGCGCGGCACGGCCCCGAGGCCACCGCCGAGGTGACGCGGCTCGGACGGGAAGTCGTCGCCATGCCGTGCGCGGGCTGCCGCGTGACGGAACAATGTCTCGCGAGCCTCCCGGAGATTCGGGCCGTGGAGCGCGAGCGGCAGGCGCTGCGGCGGGACCTCGGAGCACTCGCCGACCGCGAAGTCGACCCGTTTCGCCGGCGGGCCGCCCTGCTGCGCGACCGCGGCTACGTCGATGCGGACTGGCGGCCGACGGCGTGGGGCCGGCTCGCGGCGCGCATCCGCCACCCCCGCATGATCGTCCTGACCGAGGCGCTGCGTGCCGGCGTGCTTCCGGAGGATCCGGTGGCGCTGGCGGCGATCGGCGGGGCACTGGGCACGGAGCGGCCCCCCGCCGTGGGCCGGACGCCGATGCTCCGCCGCCACGCCGGCCGGCGGGCGCCCGCGGGGTATGCAGACCG
>DASYXS010000153.1:0-46656 GCA_035934535.1 bacterium | reverse complement strand
CTCCGCCAGCATCTCTCCCGGAGGAGTGGGGGGCCGCCTCCGCGGAGTTCGGATCGTCGTGCTCATCTGCGCTTCGCGTAGAGTGATCGCGCCGCGATTGGCGCTCCAGATGCCGCCGCCCGTCGGTTCGGGCGTGAACATGGCGATATGCGTCTCGGGCACGGAGTTGGAGCGACGACATGCGGCCGTCGGTGTCTCGTCCGGGCAGAGCGGCACCGCCGTTGAACTTGCACCCGGTCCATGATGGCCTTATCATGAGACCATGAAGGCCATCACGGTGAGTGAGCTCAAGGCCCATCTCAGCCGGTATCTGCGCATCGCGTCCCGCGGGGAGCGGATCATCGTGAAGGATCGAAATGATCCCATCGCGCAACTGGGGCCGCCCCCGCCGGCCATGCCGTTGTGGCACGAGCGGTTGGCGCAGGCCGGCCGCCTTCGCGTGGGTACGCAGAACTGGAGCGCGCTCAAGGTCTCCGCGGCCGGCCGCGGCGTGGATATTCAGGCTTCGCTTCGCGCTGTTCGCGAGGATCCCGGTGAAGTACGTCGACGCTAGCGCCGTACTGCGGCTTCTGTTCGTTGAGGCGGGACCGACTGTTCCGCTGGCCGCCGGCGACCGCGTTGTGTCCTCGCAGCTCGTTGAGGTGGAAGCGTTCCGGGCCATCGACCGGGCACGGTTGCTCAGCCACCTCGACGATGCCCAGACGGCCATCAAGCGCAAGGAGCTCGTAGAGCTACTCGCGATGCTCGACCTGGCGGCGGTGGACGACGCCGTGATTACCGGGGCGAAGAGCCCGTTCGCGGTGGCCGTACGCGCCCTGGATGCTCTCCACGTTGCGACGGCCGAGCTGCTGGCCGGCGAAGCGCCGGGAGATCCGGTCGAGTTCTGGACGCATGATGAGCGCCAGGCGATCGCGGCCCGCTCCCGCGGGCTGACCGTGCTCGGCGTGTGACCAGGACGGGGCGATCGGCGCGGAACAAGGTCTCCCTTGCGTGGTTCACCCGCTCGCTGCGCACCGCGGTTGCCGCGACAGGCTCGCTGAGGGCGGCTGAGCTGCTGAGACTCCCGGAGGCATTCTGGGCGGCGGTGACCGCGGTGATCATCATGCAGTCCACGCTCGGCGCCACTTGGACGGTCTCGCTGCAACGGTTCGCAGGTACCGTGGTGGGCGCGGTTCTCGGCGCGCTGGGGACGTATTTCGGTGTGAAGGCACCGATGCGCGCCGTGCCAGCGAAGGGCGCCAATGGCTGATGCCGTGCGGGCGCTGTTCTTTCCGGTGCTGCTGGCCGGTGGTGTGTGCATCCTGCTGTGGCGCCGGCTGCGGCGCCAGAATCGGCGGGCGGGATGGTTTCTTCTTCTCGGGGTCGGACTGCTGGCCGTCCCTCAGTTTCTTGTGCTCATCATGGGCACAATGGCCACAGCACTCCTCCTCTATCGGGAGGTTGTGCTCGCGATCTGGCTCCTGCTGTTTGGACTGTTTTGGGTGTGGCAGGTCGTCCGCGTCGTGCAGGGTCGTTCCCTTCCTGTTTCCTCCCGCGGCCTCGGCCGGACGGCGAACACCGTCCTGCTGGGTCTCCTTACGCTGGTGCTCGGACTGGTGTTCGGCGGATTCGGCGCCTACCTCGCCGTGCTCAGCGCGGAAGATTTGTTCTTGCCCCATCAGGTGCTCGAGGGCACGATCACCCGGAAATGGGTGACACGCACCACGCGGTCGGTTCCGGAGTACCATCTCAGGCTCGACGGTCACAGCGTCCGGATCGGCCGGGACTTATACGTGCGGGTGCGGCCGGGAGAGACCGTCCGGCTGGAGGTGACCGCGGGGTCGCACGCCGCCGCGAAAGCCGACGGCGTCGGTCCGGCCCGCTGACGCGATGGCTCGACGAGGCGTGATTACCTACGATGGTCTGCCCATTTCGAGCGGCGGGGCGCACAAGTTGCGAAGCGGGGGATTCGTCGCGCCCTGGGCGCAGATCGAACATTTTCTCAGGGCGTGCACCGATTTCGAACGCCCGGAGGAGATCGTTATCGAACTGATCGAGGGCGGGGGCGCATCGTCCGCATTGGTGGCGCCGCTGAAAGAGCGCTTCTCAGAGCGGTTTTCCGCCCTGCGGTCGCGAAGGATCGGGACCGCCATGGGACACCAGTGGTTGGCGGGGCCGGCGGGCCTCGCCGTGCTGCTTCAGGAGTTGGAGACCATCCACCCGCTCCCGGATATCGCGGCGGCATCGTTGACGGTGAACGTGACGGCGGCATTTCGCTTCGTCGATCCACACGCCCGGGCGGTTCTCCTGTTTCAGAGCCCTTCCGACTATCTCATGCAAACTGTCGGCGATCGGGCCTTCCTCGGGTCCTCGCGAGCCTTTGCTCGGCTGGCGGCGCACCCAACGGTGTCGGTGTTCTTTTCGCTGCCGTTCCCTGAGATGAGCGCGGAGTTTCGCGCGTACGTCGAGTTCCTGCGGGACCACGCGCCGTTTCGCTTGTCAGATCGCCATTGGAAAATTTGGACGTTAAACCGGAGGGGCACTCGCTATGCCGGCCGGAGGCTTTCTTTCGGACCGGAGCCGTCCGTCCGGCGATCGGGACGGCCGCGGTAGCCCAGGCAGAATAAGCGCAATCCTGGTATCATCGTCACCTGTTGGCCCCCAGGCGCCAGGCTTCCCTTGGCGTTGGTGGTACCCCTGGCGTCGGCAACTCCCCGGGCGTCGGCGACAAAACCCGCAAGGCCGGCGCCGATGAGTACCGATGCGGCGGTTCGCCACAAGAACCGTAGGATGACGCAGCGGTGCATGCTCTCCCCCCCGGTGACGCGCGATTCCGGCGGCGGTGCTGCACCCGTCCGGCCCGGGGCCGTTCCCCGCGGTCGTTGCACTTCAGGGCTGCGATGGGATCTCCAATGACGCGATCCAGTGGGTACAGTGGCTGCAGACGCAGGGGTATGTTGTCGTGATGCCCGACAGCATGGCTCCACGCAACCTGCACACGAGCTGCGGATCCGGGCTGAAGTTCGACGCGCAGGCGCGCGACGGTGTGGGCGCGCTGGCCTACCTGCGGACACGGCCCGACGTCATCCACGACAAGATCGCGGTCCTGGGGTGGTCGTCGCACGGCGGCGCCGCGACTCTCATCTCGTCGTCGGCGAGGTTTATCGACGCGTCCCATTTCGGCGGCGGCGGATACAAAGCGGCGATCGCGTGCTATCCGGCGTGCGCGGCATTCCAGGATGGGCCGATCGCGACGCCGCTCCTCGTGCTGCTCGGCGGAGCCGACGACTGGCAGCCGCCGGCCCGCTGCGTCGAGCGCGGCGCCGCTCTGCAGAGCGCCGGCGCCCCGGTCGAATTCAAGGTCTATCCGGGCGCGACGCATGCTTTCGATGCGCCCGGGCGTGCCCGCACCCGCAACGTCCCGAACATCCGACCGGTCCATCTCGCATATGACCCCGCGGCGGCGGCCGACGCCCACTCGCAGGTGCAGCGCTTCCTGAAGGCGCACGTGCAGTGAGACGGTCGCGTGCGGGGCTCTCAGCGGTCCGATGAGGGATCCAGGGCGTCGCGGAGGCCGTCGCCCACGAAGTTGAGGCTGAGGAGCGTCGCGGCGAGCACCAGCGCCGGCGCGATCACCAGGCGCGGATACGATTCGATCGCGTCGACGCCTTCCGCGATCATGAGGCCCCAGCTGGGCGTCGGCGGCTGGACGCCGAGGCCGAGGAAGCTCAGCCCCGCCTCGGCGATGATGAAGGTCGGCACGAGCAGCGTCGTCATGATGATGAGCGGCGCGACGATGTTCGGCAGCAGATGCGTGACGACGACGTGCCCCTCGGAGGCCCCCAGACTCTTCGCCGCCTGAACGAACTCCCGATGCCGCAGCATGAGGGTCTGCCCCCGCGCGACGCGGGCGACGTCCAGCCAGCCCACCAGCGACAACGCGAGGATGATCGCGGCGACCCCGCCGGTCGCCTGGTTCAGCGAGCGCAGCCAGACCAACGGGCCGGACCGGATCGACGGCAGAAACGCCGTGAAGAACGTCTGCAGCAGCACGACGAGCAGCAGGTACGGGATGGCGTACACGATGTCCACGACGCGCATCAGCAGCAGGTCGAAGGTGCCCCCGAAGTAGCCGGCGGCGAGGCCGGTGGGCACGCCCACCGACAGGACGATCGCGGCGCTCGCCAGGCCGACGCTCATGGAGACGCGCGCGCCGTAAATCAGGCGGCTCAGCAGATCGCGGCCGAGCGCGTCGGTCCCGGCGAGGTGGCGGGCATCCGGGGATCCGTAGGTGGTCAGGAGATCCTGCTTGTCGTAGCGGTACGGGGAGAGGGTCTGGGCGGCGGCGCCGGTCAGGGCCACGACCGCCAGAAACGCCGCGCCCACCACCGCCATGCGGTGACGGGCGAAGCGCGCGAGGGCGCGGCGGGCGCGCCGGCGCGGATCGGCGGCGAGCACCGCCCGCTCGGTCTGAAGGAGCGAGCTAGCCGTACCGCACCTGCGGGTCCAGCAGCGCGTAGGACAGATCGACCAGGATGTTCATCGTGATGATGATGATCGCGAACAAGAGCGCGAGCGCGAGCAGCACCGGGTAGTCCCGGCCCGTCGTCGCGGTCACGAAGTAGCGCCCGATGCCCGGCACGCGCGTGATCGTCTCGACGAAGAACGAGCCCGTCACGACGTCCGCGACGAGGATGCCGGACACGGTGGCGATCGGCGTCAACGCGTTGCGGAGGGCATGGCGGAGGACGACGCGCGCGCCGGCGAGGCCCTTCGCGCGCGCCGTGCGGATGTAGTCCTGGTGAAGCACCTCGAGCAACGACGTGCGCAGGTAGCGCGCCAGCGTGGTCGCCGGCCGGAAGCCGATGGCCGTCATCGGAATCAGCACCCGCACGTCCAGCAGGCCGCGCCAGCCGCCGGTCGGCACCCAGTGGAGCACGACCGCGAAGATCGTGACAAGCAGCGTCGCCATCACGTAGTTCGGGATCGAGATGCCGAGGACCACGATCCCCGTCGCCGCGTAGTCCACCACGGTGTTGCGGTAGATGGCCGCCAGCGTGCCGAGCGGAATCCCGACCACGATCGCGAACAGCATCGCCGCCGCGCCGAGCTGCATCGAGACCGGGAAAAATGCCGCGATGATATCCGAGACGTCCTGCGAGGTGTTGACGTACGAGGGACCGAGCGAGCCGTGCAGCGCGTTGCCGAGGTAGAGCGCGTACTGCGTCCACAGCGGCGCGTCCATGTGGTATTTAGCCTTGAGGTTGGCGATCACCTGGGGCGCGAGCGGTTTTTCGGCGTTGTCCCAGGGCCCGCCCGGCGTGGCGTGAATCAGCACGAACGCGAGCGTGTAGACGATGATCATGGTTGGGACGGCGAGGAGAAGCCGCCGGACGAGATAGGCGCCCATGGCGGAGGGGGCGGGGGCCGCGCGGCCGCGGCCCCCGCCCGGCGACGGCTAGTGGTCCAGGATCTTGACGCGCCCGAAGGTGCCGTACCACGCGCCCGCGGCCGGCGGCAGCGCGAACCCCTGCACCCACGGTTTGATCGCGACGATGACGCCGAGGTGGAACAGAGGGACGGCCGGCAGCGCGGTGTTCAGAATCTTCTCCGCCGACTCGTAGAGCTGTTTGCGCTTCGCCGGATTCTGCTCCGCCGACCCGCTTCGGACCGCCGCGTCGTACTGCGCGTCGTGCCACTTCGTGTGGAAGAAATCCTGGTCGGACTCGAACAGGATGTTCGCCCAGTTGGCGGGATCCTCGTAGTCCGAGCCCCACCGGTCGATGAACGCGTCGTACGGCTGCGTCGCGTACGAATTGAACGCGGCGTTGTACTCCTTAGACTCCATGCGTTGCAACGTGACGTTGATCTTGAGGGATTCCTGCCACATCTGCTGCAGCGCCTGCGCGACCAGATCGAAGGTCACGAGCTTGCCCCAGATGATCTTGAAGCCCGGGAAGCCCTTCCCGTCCGGATACCCCGCCTCCGCGAGCAGCTGCTTCGCGCGCGCCACCCCGCCCGTCAGCGGAGGCGTGGCGAGGTAGCCGATCGTGCCGGGCGGCGTGATGGTGGTGGCCGGGTCGTAGATGCCGCGGAGCACGTTGTTGGAGATCCGATTGTGATCGATCGCGAGGTACAGCGCCTGGCGGACCTTCGCGTTGCTGAGCGGCGACTTGGTGTTCGTGGTGTCGCAGAACATCATGGCCGTGCCGGACCAGCGGTACTTGTGCAGTTGCTTGCCGAGGGTGGCGTCGCTCCGCGCCCGCGCGATGTCGGCCGGTTGGATCTGGTCCGTCACGTCGAGCTCGTTGTTCTCGAAGGCCGGCAGGCTGGTCCGGAACGGATCGTCCGTGAGGGTGAAGACGACCTTCTGCAGCGTGGGCTTCGGCCCCCAATACCGCGGGTTCGCGACGATCACGAGTTCCTTGTCGTGCTGCCACGACTGTACTTTGAACATGCCGTTGCCGACGTGGTTGCCGGCCTCGACCCACTTCTTATCGTACTTTTCCACCTGCCAGCGGGGCACCGGCATGTAGTTCCAGGTCGAGACGAGCCGCGGGAAGTACGCCGCCGGCTCGGTGAGGACGGCCCGGAGGGTGAGGGCATCCACCGCCTTGACCGCCACGCCGTCGGGCGTCTTCACCTTGCCCTTGTTGTAATCCAACGCGCCTTTGATCGGATAGAACGCGGATGCGTAGTCGCTCGCAATGGCGGGATCGAGCACGCGCTTCCATGCGTACTCGTAATCGGCCGCCGTGACGGGATGCCCGTCCGACCACTGCATGCCGGGCCGGAGGCGGAAGGTGTAGGTGAGCCCGTCGGCCGACACGCTCCACGACCGCGCGGCGACCGGGACCGCGGTCCCGCCGGCGTCGAACGTGATCAAGGGATCAAACAGCGCCATCCCGATCAGGATCTCGGGCCGCGCCTCCATGGTGGCCGGATCGAAGTGAAGCGGCTCCCTGTCCGGGTAGCGGAGGACCTGCTTCGCCGGCGCGGCGAGCGCGGCTTCGGCCGGAGCAGGGCGGACCAGCGTTTCCGTCGTCGCGCCGATCGCCGCGACGCTGCCGAGCATTGCGGTGAGCTTCACGAACTGACGGCGAGAGATCAACCCGGACCGGTAATACGATTCCCAGGGAAGCCGTGCCACGCCGTTCGTCACCGTCTCACCCCCACGCTAAGATGACGTTTCAGGCAACCACTTCGGTCGGCCGCGCGGCGGCACCTTTTGTGCCGGCGGACCGCCGGCGATGTGCGGGGCTCGTTACGGCTTCGGATCCGGCAGCACGCCGGTCAGCAGCCACCGTACCTTCGCGCGCAGGTCGTCCCGGTTCGGGACCCAGAAATCGAGGCGCTGGCGCGCCAGCGTGTCGTAGAGGACCGCCGGACGGCCGTCGATCGACTCGGTGCTGATTTGCTCCGGCTTGATCGGCTGCACGCGTTGGAGCCATCCGAGCAGCTGCGAGGCGGTCAAGTCCGTCTCGACGTCGCCCCGCGCCGTTTGAATGATCTGCGGCATGCGGAGCATGACCGAGGGTCTGTGGGTCTGCGCCACGGCGGCGCGCAGAAAGACCTGCTGGCGGCGGATGCGGCCGATGTCGCCTTCGGGGTCGTTGCGGAACCGGAGATACTGCTCGGCGTGGGCGCCGTCGAGCACCTGATACCCGGGGGATAGGTTGATGAAGAGCCCCTGCAGTTTGTCCGTATAGACCATCCGCTTCTCGACGGTGATCGGCACGCCGCCGATCAGGTCCACGATGTGGCGCATCGCCGGCAGGCTGAACACCACGTAGTGCGCGATCGGCACGTTCAGCAGCCGGACCGTCGCGGCGCGGGCGCGGCCGATGCCGCCGGTCGAATAGGCGTGCACCAACTTGGTGTTGCTGATGCCGGGCAGCGCCACGTTGATGTCGCGCGGGACGCCGAGAATGCGGACGCGGTGGTGGACATCGTCCCAGTGGATCACTTCGATCGTATCGGTGCGCAGACGGTCCTGGGTCAACCCGACGACGAGGAACCGCGCGTCTCCCCGCGGGATGGCCGCCGGCTGGATGGGCGCGACGGGGGCCTGCGTCGTCGTCGACGGCGGCACCCGCGGCACAAAGAGCACGGCCAGAACCACGACCGAGGCCGCAATCCGGGCACACCACCGCGCGAGCGTCTTCGCCGTTTTCACTGGTGTATGTTCACGTTGACCGATGTATCAACTGGTTCATCGGGATTCGCCCATCTGTTCGCGATACCCTGCGGTCCTCAAGGCCCATCCGGATGAAGTTATCCCCGCGCGCCGGGCAGGTTGTCGCCGCATCGATGGGTTGATATACTTCGAACCGATCGACGGCCCCATCGTCTAGAGGCCTAGGACGCGGCCCTCTCAAGGCCGAAACGGGGATTCGAATTCCCCTGGGGCCACCAGCCGGACCGTACCAGGGTGAGCGCGAAGCAGCGCGGAGCCTACGCCAAAGGGGGGTTGATTCCGATGCATTTCGTTCTCCTCGCGTCGCACGACGCTGCAATCTGTCCTACCGCGAACACAAAGACACGCGAGCTGCTGCTCACGCGCGCCCCGGAAATACCGGCGTTGGCGAAGCGACTCGGCGTCAATCTTGTCGCCGGGCCCTACGTCAGCCGGGAGCACCTCACCGTCGTCATCGTCGAAGCCGCGAAGGCGGAGTCCGTGGATCAGTTCATTTCCGAAAGCGGACTGGCGCAGTGGAACAGCGTTCGCATCCTGCCGTCCCTCACGATGGAAGAGGGCATGAAGGAAGTGCTGTCGTTGAAGCCGATCTTTTGATCGGGCGCCGGACCAGACCCGACAGTACGTAGAGAGGGCACCACCACGCGGAGGCTGTCTTGTGACGAGACGCACGGTGCTCGTGTTCGTTCTGTGCGCAGCGATGGCGGTGGGCGCCGGGGGCGCGGTCAACGCACAGTCGCCGGCCGGCAGCCGAGGACGCTCGCTCGTTATCGTGCAGGGACAGGATCCCCAGAACTGGGATCCGATCGCCACGTTCCTGCTCTCCTGGGGCATGGTGGGCTGCCAGATCTTCGACGGCCTGGTGGACCGCGGCACCGACCTCAAATTGCGTCCCGGCCTGGCGACGAGCTGGTCGACCTCCGACGATGGGCTGACCTGGGTGTTCAAGCTGCGAGCGGGCGTCACGTTCCACGACGGCGAGCCGTTCAACGCGGCGGCCGTGAAGTTTACGTTCGACCGGCTGCTGGGGCCGGAAGGCGCCAAGGGGCCCCAGCAGGGCAACTACAAGTCGATCGACCACGTCCAGGTCGTCGATCCGTATACCGTCCGGATGGTCATGAAGGTCAAGGATCCGGTGATCATCACGAAACTGGCGGGCTACGGCGCCATGATCGTGCCGCCGAAGTACCTGCAGGACCACGGCAGCGCCTACTTCGGCGCGAACCCGGTGGGCACGGGCCCGTTCAAGTTCGTCGAGTACCGCAAAGACGATCACCTCACGCTCGCCGCAAACCGCGCGTACTGGGGCGGCGCGCCGCGCGTCTCGGCGGTCACGTACCGGTTCGTGCCCGAGGCGGCGACGCGGGTGGCGGAGCTGCAGGCGGGCCGCGCCGACATCGCGCAGGGCGTGCCGGTGAGCCAGGCGAGCGTCGTCAAAGGCGACGCGAATCTCACGCTGCTGCCGATCGGCAGCCCAACCGTGCTCGAGATCCGGTTCGACCCGTCCAAGCCGCCGGCGGGCGACGTGCGATTCCGCAAAGCGGTGATCGCCGCGATCGACGTGCAGAAGATCATCGACACGATTCTGCAGGGCTACGGCCACCGCGTTTCGACGTTCCAGAGCCCGCTCTCGTTCGGCAACGATCCGTCCCTTAAGCCGTACCTGTTCGACCCCGCCCACGCGAAGTCGCTGCTCGCGGAAGCCGGCGTCAAGAGCGGCACCGACGTGTCGCTGAGCTTCCCGAGCAACAACGCGGACTTTCGCGAGGCGGCGCAGGCGATGGTGAGCTACCTCGGCGCCGTGGGGCTCAAGCTCACCCTCACGCCGGTGGAGCAGGTGACCTACTTCAGCGACGTCCTGCCGCACGCCAAGACGGGTCCGATCTATGAGTTCGGCTGGGGCGGCTGGACGCTCGACTTCGACAACACGGCCTACCTGCTCTACCACAAGGGCGAATACTGGAACCCCGTCTTCAGCGACGCGGACGTCGAGAAGTATCTCGGGGCCGAGCGCACGACCAATGACCAGCGTACGCGCCTCAAAGCGTTTCAGAGTCTCGACCGGCGCCTCTACGACCTGGCGATCGATTTCCCGCTGTGGCAAAGCGTGAACCTGTGGGGCATCAACAAGCGGGTGGAGGGCTTCGCCGCGCCGCCGGACGACCGCGTGCGGCTGCTTCAAGTGTCCACGCGCTAGCCGCGTGATTCGGTTCGTCGCCGCCAGGGCGGGAGGCGCCGCCGCCGTCCTGGCGGCGATTTCGCTCTTCGTCGCGTTTGGCATCCGCCTGACCGGCGATCCGGCCGTCGTGCTGTTCCAGGGATCCGCGCCGAGCGCCGAGGATATCGCGCGGATCCGGCACGCCTTGGGCACCGACCGGCCCTTCCTCGCGCAGTACGCCGGCTTCGTCGCCGGCGCCCTGCGCGGCGATTTGGGCACGTCGTTTCGCAGCGGCCTACCGGTCACAGGGATGATCCTGGAACGGACGGGGCCGACCCTCGCCCTCGGCGTGGGCGGCATGCTCGTCGCGCTCGCGGCGGCGTTCCCGCTGGGCGCCTACGCCGCGACGCACCGCAACGCGCTCGCCGATTTTCTGATCCGGGTGGGCAGCCTGCTGGGCCTGTCGTTCCCAAACTTTTGGCTCGCGATCATGCTCATCCTGATCGTCGCGGTCCGCCTGCGCTGGCTGCCGCCGTCGGGGTACAGCGGGCCTGGATCGCTCGTGCTGCCGTGCGTGACGCTCGGGGTCATCCTGGCGAGCACGCTCGTGCGGCTCGTGCGCGCGAGCCTGCTCGACACGCTGGGCCAGCCGTACATGCGCACCGCGCGTGCGAAGGGCCTCCGCGAAAGCCGCGTGGTGGTGCGCCACGGCCTCCGCAACGCGCTGCTGCCGGTCGTGACGTTCGTGGGCCTGCAGTTTGGGGCGCTGCTCGGCGGGGTCGTGGTGCTGGAAAACGTCTTCGCGTGGCCCGGACTCGGGCAGCTGGCGCTGCAGGCGGTGACCTACCGCGACTATCCGGTTGTGCAGGGCGTCGTCGTCGTGCTGGCCCTCGGGGTCCTGCTGGTCAACCTCCTCGTGGACCTGAGTTACGGCCTGTTGAACCCGCGCGTTCGCGTGGGCCCGTGACCACGCGGCGCGGGATCATCGTGCGGTGACGGCCGCGCAGGCCGTCTCCGCTCCGCTGCCCGCGGCGCGCCGGACCCGCCGGCCGATCGGGCTCCGGCTGACGCTCATCGTCGGGCTCGGGCTGGTCGCCGCGGCGGGGTTGAGCGCGATCGCCTCACCCCTCCTCGCGCCGCACGCGCCGGACGCGGCGGACCTCGGCGCGCGTCTCTTGCCCCCGGCGTGGCTGCGTCCCTCAGCGTACCCGCTCGGGACGGACGCGATCGGCCGCGATCTGCTGAGCCGCATCATCTACGGGGCGCGCGTCTCGCTCGAAGTCGGCGTGGTGTCCGTCGCCGCGAGCGGGATCGCGGGCACCTGCCTCGGGCTGCTCGCCGGTTACTACGGCGGCTGGTGGGGCGAGCTGGTGATGCGGGCGGCGGATCTCCAGCTCAGCTTCCCGTTCATTCTGTTCGCGATCGTTGTGATCGCGGTGCTGGGCCCGGGGCTCAGCCGGATCGTGCTGGTGCTGGCGGTGACGCAGTGGGCCTCGTACGCGCGCCTGGTGCGGAGCGAGACGCTCGCCGTGCGGGAGACGGACTACATCCAGGCGGCGCGCGCGATCGGGCTCGCCGACCGCCGCATCATTTGGGCGCACGTGCTGCCGAACGCGCTCGGCGCGGTGTCCGTCCTTGCGACGCTGAGCGTCGCCAACAACATCCTCCTCGAGGCGGCCCTCACGTTCCTCGGGCTCGGCGTGGACCCGTCGATTCCGTCGTGGGGCGGGATGCTGGCCGACAGCCGCAACTATATCCAGACGGCCTGGTGGGATTCGACATTTCCCGGGCTCGCGATCATGCTGACGGTGATGGGATTCAATCTGGTCGGCGACTGGCTGCGGGACCGGCTGACCCCCGAGACCGCGTAGACACCCAGAGGCACCATGACCGCCGTGGGGGAACAGACCATACGGAACGCCCGTGGGTACATCTGTGGACCGTGAGCAGTCCGAGACCGTGAACCGGAGACGCTCCGCCGCTCGCCGCTATGCGCGGCCGCGGGCGCGCGCGGCCGCGGTGGTCGCGCTCCTCGCGCTGGCGGCCAACGTACGGCCGCCGTCGGGAGCCGCGGCCGCCGAGCCGGTGGTGATCGCCCCGCCCGCGCCCGTCCAAGGCGATACCGTGGTCATCATCGTCCACGCGGCCGCGGGGTCGAGCGTGGCGGTACGCTTCAACGGCACATCGCTGCCGGTCTTTGCGGTGACCGAGGGCACGTGGCGCGCGCTCCGGGGCACCGACCCCGACACGCCGCCCGGGACCTACCCGGTGGCGGTGGTGATTACACCGCCCGGCGGAAGCGCCGTCACCGCGCGGCGAGCGGTTCGAATCGGCCGGACGCAATTCGCCGAGCGGCATCTCACATTGCCCCCCAAGACGATGGGACTCGTTACCCCAAAGAATCTCGCGATCGAGGCCGCGGCCCTCAACGCCGTGCTCGGACGACGCACGCCGGAAGCCTTTTGGTCCGGGCCATTTCGCGTACCGGTCCCCGGACCGGTCGATTCGCCGTACGGCGACCAGGGTTACTATAACGGTCGCCGGGAGTGGTGGCACCAGGGCGTGGACTTTGATATGCCGGCCGGCGCACCGGTCACCGCGCCGAGCGGCGCGATCGTGGCCCTCGCGCGGGCGTTGCCGCTCGGCGGCAACACGGTCGTGTTGGATCACGGACAGGGCGTGCTGACCGAGTACCTGCACCTGTCACTGTTCGCGGTCCATGAAGGCGAACGAGTGGCGCCGGGCGACCTCATCGGCCGCATCGGCGCGACGGGTCTGGTGACGGGTCCCAGTTTGCACTGGGGGCTATACGCAGACGGGCATTGGGTCAATCCGCTGTTTTGGACGACGGCTCGCCCGGGTCTGACCGACTAGATCCCTTCCCGCACCATGACGTCGATGAGGCGCGGCTCGAGCGTGCGCTCCGCGAGCGCCGCGCGCAGTTCGCCCGGCGCGCTCACGACCTGGGCCGCGACTCCGAAGCCGCGGGCGAGCGCGGGGATGTCGATCGCCGGTTGATCGAGATCCATCCCGACGAGTCGGTCCGGCGGGACGTTCCCGCCCTTGTACGACCGCATTCCGGACTTGAGCACTTCGTAGGCCCGGTTGTCGACGACGAGCACGGTCACCGGGATCCGGTACCGCGCCGCGGTCCACAGCGCCTGGATGGTGTACATCAGCGATCCGTCGCCGATCGTGCAAATCACCCGGCGGTCGGGCCATGCCAGCTGGACGCCGAGCGCGGCGGGGAGGCCGAGCCCCAGCGACCCGGCGGCGATCCCGAAATACGATCGCTCGGTCCGCAGCGGCAGATACCGGTCCACGATCCGCGCGGCCGTCACCGCCTCATCGACGATGGTCGTGCGGTCGTCCATCGCCTCGCCGAGGATGCGGTAGGCGCACGCCGCCGACATCCGCTCGCCCGGCTCCGGCAGCGCCGCCGCCTGGCGCCAGCGTTCTTCCCGCTGCGCGCGTTCCTTCGCGACCGCCGCCCGGCGCTGCTCGGCCGCCCGCGGCGGTACACCGCCGAGGCGTTCGGCCAGCCGGTCCGCGACCTCGGCGAGGGTGGCGCTCACGTCCCCGACGGCGCCGATCGTGGGGACGATGTTCTTGCCGAGCTCCCACGGATCGGGGTCGATGTGCACGACGGCCGTGCGCGCCGCGAGATTGACCGGCGGCGTGTACAAGAGGCCCGCAAACTTCCGCGCGCCCGCGAGCACCACCGCGTCCGCGCCGCCGAGCTCGGCCTGCAGCTCCGGCAGGGCGAGCCCGGCCATGCCGAGGTACTGGGGGTGGTCCGTCGGGAACGCGGACCGCGTGGGAAGGCGCTCGCTGTACACACGCGCGCCGGTCGCTTCCGCGATCCGGACCAGCGCGTCGCGCGCCCGCGGTGTCGCCGCGCCGCCGCCGACCACGAGGACGGGATCGTGCGCGCCCGCAAGGGCCGCGGCGATCCGATCGATCACGGCAGCCGCCGGCCGCGTCTCCGCCTCGACATCGAACCACGGCGCGGGGCCCGGGACCTCGCCGTCGAGGCAGTTCATCGGCAGTCCGAGAAAGACGGGGCCGGCCGGCGCGGCGGCCGCCGTCTTGAACGCGCGCGCCAGCGCCGGCGGCACGTCCTCGGGCTCGCGCGCTTCGTACGACCACTTCGTGTAGGGGGAGGCGAGCCGCGCGAGATCGCTCCACAGCGACGGCTCCTGCAAGATCATCCGGCTGTCGACCTGGCCCGCCGTGACGACGAGCGGCACCTTGGCGCGGTAGGCGTTGAAGATGTTGCCGAGTCCGTTGGCGAGGCCGGGGGTGATATGCAGGTTCACGAAGGCGGGCCGGCCGGTGGCCTGCGCGTAGCCGTACGCCATCCCGACCGGAATCGCGTCCTGCAGCGCCAGCACGTACTCGATGTCGGGATAGTCCGCGAACATTTCCATGAAGTTGAGCTCGGTCGTGCCGGGGTTCCCGAAGACGCGGCGGATCCCGCCGGCGCGCAGCATCTCAAACATCGCGACCTTGGCCAGCACGCCGCTATCGCCGCTTGAGGTAGATCGCTTCGAGGCCTTCGCGGGTGAAGTCGGCCCGGCGGCAGTACGCCAGGATCTCCTGCTCCGACTGATTCACCCGCTCGACGGCGCCGTCGAGCCGGGGGGCGATCTCGTGGGGGATCGACAAGACGCCGTGCTGATCGGCGTGCAGCAGGTCGCCCGACCGCACCGGCAGGCCGTCGACGTCGACCGGCCCCCCGACCTCGACGAGATGGACATAGGCGTGGGAGACGGCGACGCTTGCGGCGAAAAAGTGGAATCCGAGGGAGCGGACCTCGTCGAGGTCTCGCACGCTGCCGTTCGTGACGGTCCCGACGCAGCCGAGCGCGTGATGAATCGTGCTCTGCACCTCGCCCCAGAAGGCGCCGATCCCGGGCGGGTCGTCGAGGTCCCGGATCACCACGATGCGCGGCGCCGGCGTCGCGTCGATCGCACGCCACAGGGCGGCGCGTCGCGCGGCGGCCTCGGGCGGCGGCGCCGTGGCCGCGCGGCAGGTCGCCGTGACGGCGTACCCGACCATGGACCCGAGCTCGGGAAACACGCACCGGATCCGCCCGGCCGTGAATCCCGCGGTCCGCGGCCGCACATTGAACGTTTCGATCGCGTTGGCGAGGGTGGGGGTCGTGTACGTGCGGAGCCGGGCGAGCGCGTCGGGGCCAAGCGGCTGGGGCATTCGTGCCTCCGTTCACGGCATGGTAGTGTGTGTGCGCACACATTCTTGCGGCCGTACGTCGAGACCTTCCGCCGGCCATGTGCTCGACGGCGCGTTGGCGCGCGCGGCGTAGGGGCAACGCGATGGCGCAGTGGCAAAAAAATCTGTACGCGCTGTGGGCCGCCCAGTTCATCTCGATGGTCG
Source organism: bacterium (assembly GCA_035934535.1). Lineage (GTDB taxonomy): Bacteria > Sysuimicrobiota > Sysuimicrobiia > Sysuimicrobiales > Segetimicrobiaceae > DASSJF01. The sequence continues at coordinate 30,925 of DASYXS010000153.1, read as the reverse complement.
GTCTCACCCTCGTCGTCCCGTTCATGCCGCTCTACATCGGCACGCTCGGGGTCCACCGCCTCGACGACATCGAGCGGTGGAGCGGCATCCTGTTCGCGGCGCCGTTCCTCGCGCAGACGCTCGTCGCCCCGCTGTGGGGCGTGCTCGGGGACCGCTACGGCCGCAAGATCATGGTGCTGCGTGCGCTCACCGGCATCGGCCTGACGAACATGCTGGCCGCGGCCGTCGGCGCGGTGTGGCAGTTGCTGGCCCTGCGCATGGTTCAGGGCGCCGTGAGCGGGTTCGTGGCCGCGACCAACGCGCTCGTCTCCTCGTCGATTCCCCGCGACCGGCTCGGGACGGCGATGGGCGTTCTCCAGAGTTCGCTCACCGCGGGCGGCATTATCGGCCCGCTGATCGGCGGCGCGCTCGCCGACGAGATCGGCTACCGCTGGGTCTTTGTGTTCACCGGGCTCCTGTGCTGGGGGGGCGCCGCGGTCGTCCTGGCGGCGACGCGCGAGTCGGTGAGCCCGCATGCCCGCGAGGGCGGTCCCGGGGTCCGCGACAACCTCGCCTACTTTCTCGGCTCACCGGTGCTCCGGACGGCGGGCCTCCTGCTGTGCACCAGCAACCTCGCGGTCATGGCCGTCGAACCGATCTTTCCGATCTTCGTGCAGACGCTCGGCGTGCCCGCGCCGCGGGTCGCCACGGTGGCCGGCGTCCTCTTTTCCGTGACCGGGTTCGCGTCGATGCTCGGGGCGGCGATGTGGGGCAGAGTCTCCGACCGCCTCGGCGAAGGACGCGTCCTCATCATGGTGCTGTGGGGCGCGTGCCTCGCGTACGTCGCGCAGGCGGCGGTGCGGGGACCCGTCGCGCTGTTCCTCCTCCGCGCGGTGCTCGGGCTGGCGGTCGGCGGCCTCATGCCGCCGCTCTACGCGATCGTGGCGCGGCGTGCGCCGTCCGAGCGGCTTGGTGGGATCATGGGCCTCACGAGCAGCGCGATCATGCTCGGCAATCTCGTGGGACCGATCGCCGGCGGACTGGTCGCGGCGGTCGTCGGCATCCGGCCGGTGTTCGTGGCCGCGGGGGCGCTGCTGGCCGTCGCGGCACTCGCCACGCGGGGTCTCGTGCCGGCGATCGGGGAGGCCGCGGTGGGATACGGCGGGTCGGACTGATCGGCGCGGGGAGGGACGAGATGGAGACATCCGAACAACGGTGGGTTCGGGCGGCGCGGGCCGCCGAGGTGCGCCAGGCGGGCCGTCTCGCCGTGCACGTGGACGGCCATGCGGTCGCGCTGGTCGCGTGGAACGGGCGCGTCTACGCGGTCGACAATCGCTGCCCCCACATGGGTTTCCCGCTCGACCGCGGCAGCGTCGCCGACGGAATCCTCACCTGTCACTGGCACCACGCGCGCTTCGACCTCGCGGGCGGCGGCACGTTCGATCAGTTCGCCGACGACGTGCGGGCCTATCCGGTCGACGTGCGCGACGGCGACGTCTACGTGGATCTCGCGCCGCGCGGCGATCCACGCGCGCACCACCGCCGGCGGCTTCGCGACGGACTCGAGCGCGACGTTCCGCTGGTGATCGCCAAAGCCGCGCTGGTGCTCGGCGCCGATGGGCCCGGCGTTGATGACATGGGGGCCGGCCCCCTCCCGGCCGGCGCGGTCGAGGCGGTGCGGATCGGACTCGAGTTCGGGACCCGGTACCGCGCCGCGGGCTGGGGACCGGGTCTGACGATGCTGACGTGCTACGCCAACCTGCTGCCGTACCTGGACGAGGCGGACCGGCCCTGGGCGCTCTATCAAGGCCTGAGCGCGGTCGCGCGAGACACCGCCGGCGCCGCGCCGCGCTTTGTGCTGGCGCCGCTCCCCGACAGCCCCGCGGATGCCGGCCGGCTCACGCAGTGGTTCCGGCGTTTCGTCGAGGTGCGCGACGCCGAGGGCGCGGAGCGCTGCATCGTGTCCGCCGTGCGCGCCGGCGCGGACGGCGCCTCCCTCGCCGGCATGCTGTTCGCCGCGGCGACGGACCACCGGTTCATCGAGATCGGCCACGTGCTCGACTTCACGAACAAGGCGTTCGAAGCGCTCGACATCGCGGGGTGGACGCACGCGGAGCCGGCACTCGCAAGCCTCGCGACCGCGTATGCGACGGCCGACCGGATGGAGGAGTCGAACGAGTGGCGCCACCCGGTCGATCTCGTCGCGATCGTCGAGGCGGCGGCCGGCGCACTGCCGGCGGCGCTCGAGACGGGGCGCGCCCGCGGCGACGGCCGCGCGCTCGACCCCGGCCCGCTCGTGCCCGTGCTGCTCGGCGAGGACCCTCAGGCGATCGCGGACGCGCTGGTCGACGCGCTGCGCCGGGGGGCCGCGCCCGTCGACGTGGCGGGTGCGGTCGCCTACGCCGCGGCGTTGCGCATCGCGCACTTTCCGCAGTCCAACGAGTTCGGGGATTGGGACACCGCCCTGCACACCTTCACGTTCGCGAACGCGGTGCATCAGGGGCTCCGCCGCAGCGGGTCGGCGCCGCTGCTTCGGGGGGTCCTCGACGCCGCGATGAGCGTCTATCTCGACCGGTTCCTGAACGTGCCGCCGGCCCGTCTCCCCGACCCCGACCCCGAGGCCCCGCCCGATCTGCCCGGCGCCCTCGCCGCCGCGCTGGACCGCCAGCAGCAGGTCGCGCCGGCCGCGCGCCTGGTGCGGACGTACCTCGGCGGTCCGGGCGATGTGGACCGATTGCTCGCCACCCTCGGCCGCCTGCTCGTGCGGGAAGACAGAAACTTCCATAGTATACAGATGCTCGAGGCCGCCTTCCGCCAGTATGCCGGCCTGCGGGGGACGGAGGCGGGGACGCACGTCCTCATCGCCGCCGTCCGGTACCTCGCCGCCCACGCGCCCACGGTGCGCGCGCAGGGGCAGACGTTTGAAATTGCGCGGCGGCTGCACCGCGGCGAGCGCTTGTTCGAAGAAGGGGAATAGCCGGTCAAACGCCATATAACTGTTACAATTCCGGCCGATGATGACGGGGCAACGCGCCGGTGCCCGGGAGGGGCCGGCAACCTTGGAACCGCCTAGAAGGGGGCGAGAATGTGAGAGGTTGGGGAAGCGCCGCGCTCGTCGTCTGTTTCGTGGCCCTCGTGACGCTGCCGTCGAGCGGCGCGATGATGGGGATGGATCTCGTCGGCTCGATCAAGACGCAGCTCAAGACCGCGTCGTTCCACGCCGGGGAACTGGCGCAGAAGGCCAATGCCATCGGCGCCGTCAAACTGCATTCGCAGCACACCATCAACTGCCTGGAGGGCCCGACGGGCGCGCACTTCGTCCAGGCGGTCGGGTATCCATGCCAGGGTCAGGGCCACGGCATTCTGCCCGACCTCAAGGCAGCCGTCGCGGCCAAGGTCCCGGGCGCCCAGGACGCCTGGGACGATGCGAACATCGCGTTGAACTTGCTGCTGCAGGCGCGGGACATGTCCGATATCATGCAGGCTCAGCCGTGGGACAAGGTCGTCGCGGAGTATCTCGCCAAGGCGTCCAGCGATCTCGGGCCGTAGCTGACATAGGCGTGCGATCGTCGCGAGGGGTGGATCGGCCGGCGTGCTGATCCACCCCCTCGTCGTACATTTTCCGATTGCGCTGTGGTTGACCGCGGCGTTCTTCGATGTGATGCACCTGCGGCAGCCTGATCGCGCACTGTTCCACGAGTCGGCGTACTGGTTAACGGGTCTCGGCCTGGCCGCCGCGTTGGTAGCCATCGCTCTGGGCTGGCTGGATCTCCTGAATCTCGAAGCGCAGGGCGTAGGGACCGGGCTCGAGCAGCGCCATCTGATGCACAGCGGTGTCGCGTATTGCACGACGGCGCTGTTCCTCGGCCTCTTTGTTTGGCGGTGGCGGACGGGCAACCGCCTTCCGGCGTGGGCGGTCGTGCTCTCGGTCGCGGGAGCGCTGGCCGTGGCACTGACGGGGTACCTCGGCCACGACATGCGCTCGGTCATGTGAGGTCCCGGTAGCGGAGCCCTACCTCTTCGAGGGGTTTTCAGGTAAGATGGTGCAGAGCCCCGGCGGCGCCGGGGCCCCGACCATGACCGACCCCTACGATCCGAAAACCATAGAAGCCAAATGGCAGGCCCGCTGGGAGGCGGACGGTCTATACCGCGTCCGCGACGATGCCTCGCAGCCGAAGTACTATTTCGTGACGATGTACCCGTACCCGAGCGGCGATCTCCACATCGGGCACTGGTACGCAATGACGCCGTCCGACACCAAGGCGCGCTACCAGCGCATGCGGGGTCACAACGTCCTTTTTCCGATGGGCTTCGACGCCTTCGGACTGCCGGCCGAGAACGCCGCGATCAGCCACGGCATCCACCCTTATAAATGGACGATCGCGAATATCGAGCGGATGCGCGGGCAACTGCGCTCGATGGGCGCAATGTTCGACTGGTCTCGCGAGATCGTCACCTGCCTGCCTGAGTACTACGTGTGGAACCAGTGGTTCTTCCTCAAGTTCTACGAGGCCGGGCTCGCCTACCGGGCGATGGCGCCGGTCGACTGGTGCCCGCACTGCAACACGACGCTCGCGCGCGAACAGGTCGTCGGCGCGGAGCGCGTCTGCGAGCGGTGCGGCACGCCCGTGATCAAGAAAGACCTCGAGCAGTGGTTCTTCCGGATCACCCGCTACGCCGACGAACTGCTGGACTTCGGCAAGATGCAGTGGCCCGAGCGCGTCGAGACGCTGCAGCGTAACTGGATCGGCCGCAGCGAAGGCGCGGAGATCGTCTACACGAGCGAGCAGGGCGACCCGATCACGGTGTTTACGACGCGGCCGGACACGCTGTTCGGCGCGACGTTCCTCGTGCTGGCGCCGGAGCATCCGCTGGTCGAGAAGCTGACAACCCCGGAGCACCGCGCCGAGGTGACCGCCTACGTGCACCGCGCGCGGCGGCAGACGGAGATCGAGCGCCTCGCCGAGGACCGCGAGAAGACCGGCGTGTTCATCGGCGCCTACGCGCGCCACCCGCTGACGAACGCGCGCATCCCGATCTACACCGGCGACTACGTCCTGCTCTCGTACGGCACCGGCGCGATTCACGCGGTGCCGGCGCACGACGCGCGTGACTGGGAGTTCGCGAAGAAGTACCGGTTGCCGATTCCGACCGTGATCGCGCCGCCGGACTGGGACGGCAAGCCGCTCGCGGCGGCCTACACGGGCGAGGGGACGATGGTGAACTCCGGCCCCTTCGACGGCACGCCGAGCGGCGAGGGCCGCCGGCGGGTGACGGAGGCGCTGGAGCGCGCGGGCCGCGGCCGCGCCGCGGTGACGTATCGCCTGCGCGACTGGCTGATCAGCCGGCAGCGCTACTGGGGCACGCCGATCCCGATCGTGTACTGCCGGTCGTGCGGCGCGGTACCGGTGCCGTATAAGGATCTGCCGGTGCGCCTTCCCGAGGACGCGGAGTTTCTGCCGACCGGCGAGTCGCCGCTCAAGTACCACGAGAAGTTCCGCAAGACGACGTGTCCGAAGTGCGCGGGCCCGGCCGAGCGTGAGATCGACACGATGGACACCTTCGTCGATTCGTCCTGGTACCAGTACCGGTTCCTGAGCCCGCACGACGCCGCGCGGCCCTACGACCCGGAGGCCGGCCGCCGCTGGCTGCCGGTCGATCAGTACACCGGCGGCATCGAGCACGCCGTCCTGCACCTGATGTACACGCGGTTCTTCACAAAGGCGATGCGGGACCTCGGGCTCACCACCCTCGACGAGCCGATGCTGCGGCTGTTCAATCAGGGCATCATCCTCGGGCCCGACGGCAACCGGATGAGCAAGTCGCGCGGCAACGTCGTCAACCCCGACGATTACGTGGGCACGATGGGCGCCGACACCGTGCGCGCATATCTGATGTTCATCGGACCGTGGGACGGGGGCGGCCCCTGGAATCCCCGCGGGATCGAGGGCGTGCACCGCTTCCTGCATCGCGTATGGCACTTGGTGCTTGAGACCTCCTCCAACGGCGGAGGGGGCGGCGCCCCCGCGGCCCCGGCGTCTCTTGCGGGGGAGATCCGGCGCGCGACGCATCAGACGCTCAAACGCGTCACCGAGGACCTCGAGGCGTTCCGCTTCAACACCGCGGTCGCCGCCCTCATGACCTACATGAACCGGCTGGCCGACTTGCGGGCGGAGGGCGGTGCGGCGGCCGTGGAATGGCAAGACGCGCTGCGGACGCTCGTGCTGATGCTCGCGCCGCTCACGCCGCACGTCGCCGAGGAGCTGTGGTCGAGGCTCGGCGGCGCCTACAGCGTGCACCGGCAGCCCTGGCCCGCGTGGGACGCCGCGGCGGTCCGCGAGGAGACGGTCACGGTGGTGCTGCAGGTCAACGGCCGCGTGCGCGACCGCATCAGCGTCCCGGCCGGCATCGACGAGGCGCGGCTGCGGGACGTCGCGCTGGAGAGCGAGCGCGTCCGCAAATTCACCGACGGCAAGGCCGTTCAGGATGTCATCGTCGTCCCCGGTAAGCTGGTCAACGTCGTCGCCCGGTAGGCGCGGCCGAAACTTTCTGCCGCGTTTGCTCGTTACACCTGGTGATGAGCCAGACCGCCGCCGCCGTGGCGCTGATGGCGCCGCCTGAGGCCGTGAAAGCACCGGCCTATTCGGCGGAGGAGCTCGCCCGCTACGACGGCATCGTGCAGCGCTACGCGCGGCACGTCTACAACATTGCCTACCGGATGACCGGCAACGAGGCGGATGCCCGCGATCTGTCCCAGGAGGCGTTCCTCCGGGTGTACCGGGCGCTGCGGCGCGTCCAGCCGGAGGCCCCGCTCGAGAGCTGGCTCTACCGCATCGTCAGCAACTTGTACATCGATTTACTGCGGCGGCGGCCGAAGGCGCGGCTCGAGTCCTTCGACGCGCCGATCGACACCCCGCGCGGCGAGCTGGTCCGGGAATTTCCGGACGTCGCGGCCAACCCGGAGGCCGTGTTTGAACGCGAGCACATCGACGGCGCGATCCAGCAGGCCCTCGGGGTGCTCAGCCCGGATTTGCGGATGGTTGTGGTGCTGAGCGATATCGAAGGATTTGCCTACGAAGAGATCGCCGCAATTCTGCGTGTTCCGCTCGGAACCGTGAAGTCGCGGCTCCATCGGGCCCGCCAGGTCCTTCAGGTGCGGCTGCGTCCGTACGTCGAGGCGCGGCGCCGGGGGTGGCAGCCGTGAACCACCATCGCGCCGGCCGCCTGCTGTCCGCCTACGTCGATTCGGAGCTGACGGCCGCCGAGACCCGCGCGGTGCAGGAGCACCTGCTTGACTGCGCCGCCTGCCGCGACGCCTACGAGAACCTTCGCGCGGCGCGGGATCTTCTCGGCGGCCTGCCGCCGGCCGAGCCGCCCGCGGAGTTCTGGGCGGCCGTTCGCGGGCCCGTGATGCGCGGGGCGGCGGCCGCCGGCGCACTTGGCGGATGGGCCGGGCGCCTGCGCGCTGCGTGGGCCTCCGTCGCCCGCTTCCCGTGGCCCGGCATCGCCGGGCGCCGGCCGGGCTTGGTCCTGGCCGGGGCGCTCGTTGCGCTCGCGCTCGCGGCGCTGCCGCTCGTCAAGGGGACCGTGGACCGGCTCCACGCGACCGAGATCGGCGTCGACCTGTACGTCCACGATCACGCGCTACAGATGGGCACCGCGCCGCTCGTGGATCGCGCCTACGTGGGCCTCGTTGCCGGCGACGCGGAATTGGTGCTCGCCGGAAACGCCCCGCGTCCCATCGGAGACGACGTCCGGTGATGCGTCTCGCGGCCAAGGCGATGACGGCGGCGCTCGTGCTGCTGATCGCGGGCGTCGCGATCGGGGCGCCCTTCGTCCCGCCCGCGCCGCCGGCGCCGGCGGCCGCGGTGACGCCGACGCCGCGCGCCATCCTCAAGATGGCGCTCGACGCGCCGCGGCTCATCGACTACGAAGGCACCAAGATCATCACGGCGCTCCGCAACGGCCGGATGGAGACGGTGACCGTCGCGGAATCGCACAAGCGGCCGAACCTGCTGCGGCTCGAATACCTGTCGCCGGAGGACGTGGCGGGGCGGGTGATCGTTGACGACGGCACGACCGCGCGGCACTATGAGCCGGCCCTCAACATGCTCTTCGAGGACCGCAGCATTCAAGACGGCGGCGCGGGCGCGGCCGCCGGCCTGACGCTGCTGACGCGCAACTACGACATCGTGCTGCTCGGAACCGACGAGGTCATCGGCCGGCAGGCGTACGTGCTGTCGCTCACCCCGCACGGCACGGGCGTGCAGCGCCAGTTGTGGGTGGACCGGCTGACCGGGACGGTCCTGCGGTCCGAAGACCGGGACGCCTCGCGCGGCCTCGTCCTGACCACGTACTTTTCACGGATCAGCTTCAGCCTGAACCTGCCGGAAGCGTACTTCCGGTACCGGCCCCCGGCCGGGACGCGCGTCGTCTCGCTCCAGACCGTGGCAGGCGGCACGCTGAACCCCGCGCAGCTGCAGCGGCAGGTGGGCTTCCCGGTGCTCGTGCCGCCGGCCCTGCCCGAGGGCTACACGTTCCGCGGCGGCGCGGTCAGCCGGTTCGGGAGCCTCGTCTCCGCCTATCTGCGCTACAGCGACGGCGGCAATATCATCTCGTTTTTCGAGGCGCCGGCGGGCTCGATTGGCTGGCCCGCGGTCGGGGTGCCGGTCCGCGTCCAATCGCAGCCCGGCCGGTTCATCGACCTCGGCTACTTCCGCGTGCTGATCTGGGAGCAGCGGGGGCTGCGCATCACGGCCGTGGGCACCGCGCCGTCGGAGACGCTGATGCTGGTGGCCGGACAGTTGATCGCCGGGCGCGAGCAGGCGCTGGTGACGGACGTCTCGCGCCGGACGGAGGCCGATCCGGCGACCGTCCGCCGCCTGCGCAGCGAGGGTCTGACGTTTCCGGAGATCGCGCGGACGTTCGCGATTTCCCACGCGCTGGGGACCAGCATTGACACCACCGTGCGCTTCGTGCACGGCAGCCTGTCGGTCACCGATCTCGCGACGCAGCTGCGGATGCGGCCCGACGCGCTTCGCGCGGCCGTCCGCCGCGCCGTGGACACCGCTTCGATGACGCCGGTCCTGCCGGCGCCGGCTCCATCAGGTCCACCGGCGGGTCTCTCCACACCCTAGCGATGTCTCACACCGTCGCGTCCCGCCGGATTGCCGGCTGGGTGATCACGGGTGCCGCCGTCTGCGCGCTCGCCGGTGGTCCTGCGCCGGCCCTTCTGCGCGCGCCGCGTGCGCTGGCGGCCGCCGCGGGCCCCGCCGTGCTCGCCCGGGGCTGGGCACGGATAACCGCCGCCGGCACGCTCGTGTCCGCCGTGCCGTCCAGCGGACTCGTGTCGGTCGCGATCGGAGGCCCGAGTCGGGTGGACGTCTTCGACGGCGGGACGGCCTGGCGGAGCCGCCCGCTCTACGGCACGCATCTCATTCATGTGCTGGCCCAGACGGTCATGGCGGACAGCGCGGCGCGGCCGATCGGGTGGGACGCGCTTCGCAGCGGCGACCGCGTCGCGGTTTGGGGCGTGATGAGCCCGGACGAGGAGATCATGGTGTTGTCCATGGTCGTCGCGACAGCCCGCCCGGCCGCGAGGCCCACGGCGCCCGCGGCAGGGGCGGCGGGGGGGATGGCCGGCGTCGTGACGGCGCGCTCGGGATCGATGCTCGATGTCGTGACCGACACCGGGACGCGCCATGCGGTGCTGCTGACCGCCGCGACCCAGGTACGGGCCGACGGCCCGGCGGCCGCGTCGGCGGTGGCGCCGTTCGATATCGTGCAGGTCGATGGCGCCGTCAACTCGGACGGCAGCGTCGTCGCCGCCCACCTGTCCGTCGAGTTCCTCTCCTCGGAGGCCGCGCAGGTTTCCGGACCGATCGAGGCGGTCCGCGGCGACGTCGGCGGGCTCATCGTCGGCGGGACGATGGTCTGCACCTCGGCGCGGACCTATTTCGTGCGGGGCGCGTCGCGGCTCTGGATCGCGCAACTTGCCGCGGGGCGCCCCGTGACCGTGTACGGCCTTCCGATTCTCGCCGGCAAAACGCCCGTCGGTCTCGCCGCGCGCGTCGTCGCCGTCCGATAGGCTCGCCTCACCCCGGCCCACCGGCGTGGTCCGTGCCGGTCGCGGGTCACCCGTCCGCTATACTGAAGGTGCGGCAACGACGGGTGTCGCCGGCTCGGCGGCAGAGGAGGGTGTGATGGCCAAGAAGGGTGTGGAATACCGGGTGATCCGGGTTGAGGATCGTTCGGGGTCGGCCGAAGGCGAGCTGAATCAAGCCGCCAAGGACGGTTTCAAGGTCGCCGGCATGACGGCGAACGCCGTCATCATGGAGCGGAAGGTCAAAGCAAGGGACGACGACGATAAGGAGAGCGACAAGGACGACAAGGATAGAGACAAGGACGACGACGACGATGACTGACGCGCCGGGAGATGGATCTCGGCGCGCTGCAGGCGCAAATCGCCGCGACGTTCAGCGGTAGGGACCGGGCGCGCGGCGTCGACGGGACCTTCCGGCGTCTCGTCGAGGAGATCGGTGAGGTCGCCAAGGCCATTCGCGCCGGAGACCGCGTCGCGCTGGCTTCCGAACTCTCCGACGTCCTGGCTTGGACACTAAGCGTGGCTGTGCTGTGCGACGTCGATCTCGACGGCGCCGCCGCCCGCTACGCCGCGGGGTGTCCCCGCTGCCAGACGTTGCCGTGTCAGTGCCCGATGGATGCGATTCCGCGGTAGTCGCTACGAAGCCGCGTAACCCCCAAACAGCGGCAGCTGGGCCGGTTTCGCCGGAGGCGTGAGGTGCCGGCGGGCCTGCACGCCGTGCTGTTGCTTGGAAGCCTCCACAATCTCGCTGACGTCCGCCCGGTACGCGTCCGGCGCATACTTGCCACGATACATGCGTAGATAGCGCGGAACGAGCGCGGGGTGCCGTTCCTTTAAGAACTGAAAGAACGCGTCGCGCGTCACTTCCCCGAGATGGAGAACGTTATGGCTTACGAAGTGGGCGCCGTGGTCGCGGGCCGCGCGCATGACCGCGTCGAGATTCGCCGGGTCGTCGGTCAGGCCGGGTAGGATGGGCGCGAGGATCACGCCCGCACGAATGCCGGCTTCGGACAAACGCTGTACCGTTCGGAGCCGCTGTGCCGGGAGCGCCACGGTCGGTTCGATCTCTCGCGCCATCCGTGGGTCGGTTGTGACGATGCTCACGCATACCGTCACCGCGGCGCGGCGGGCAAGGTCGGTCAGCACGTCAATGTCGCCGCATACCAGCGGTGACCGCGTCACGACGCCGACGGGAGTTCGGAAGTCGCGGAGTGTTTCGAGGAGCCGCCGGGTAAGCCTATACTTGGCTTCGATCGCCTGATACGGATCGGTCGCGGTGCCGAGCGCCACCTCTTCGCGCTGCCAGGCGGCGCGCGAGAGTTCGCACCGCAACACCTCGGGCGCGTTGATCTTGACGAAGATTCTGGAGTTCCACTCGCCGACGCCGTCTTGGTCGAGGAACCAATGCGTGCGACGAGCGTAGCAGAAGGGGCACCCATGGCTACATCCCCTGTAGGGATTGATAGACCATCGGAAGGGCATGCCTTTGACGGGATTCAGGACCGACTTGACCGTGATTTCGGAGATCTGCCGCTCTGGTACCATGACCCGATGATAGCGAACATACGTTCGTAGTCAATACCGAACAACATCGATTTGGGTCTGCTACCTCGCCTCGGTTTGCCAAGTCAGTGAGCCGCCGGCGCGAACAGCAGAATCATCTCGCGGACCAGCGACGCGGCGAGGACGGCGGTGCGTCCGCTAGGATCGCAGGGCGGGGCCACCTCGACTATGTCCATGCCGACGACCGGGTGCGGCGCGAGGCTCCGCAGCGCGTCGAGGAGTTCGCGGTAACGGGCGCCCATTGGCTCCGGGTTGCCGGTCCCCGGCGCTTCGGCCGGATCCAACACGTCGATGTCGACCGTGAGGTACAGGGGCCGGCCGGCGAGGCGGTCGAGGACGTCCCTCGGCACCGCCACCCCCCGATCGCAGCAGAGACAGCGCCCGCGGGCCCGGTCGAACTCTTCGCGCGTGCCGGCCCGGATGCCGAGCTGCGCCAGCGGCACGCCGCCGTCGAGCAAACGGCGCATGACGGTGGCGTGCGCGACCCGCCGGCCCTCGTATTCGTCCCGTAGATCGGTGTGGGCGTCCCACTGGATCACCGCGAGGTCGGGATGCCGCGGCGTCAGCGCCTGCACCGCGCCAAGCGTCACCGTATGCTCGCCGCCGAGGATGAACGGGACGCAGGGCGGCAGCTGCCGGCGTACGGCCCGCACCATCGCCTCCGGCGCGAGGCCGTCGACGGTGAGGTTGCCGCCGTCGACAAAGGAGACGGTGTCGAGGTCGCGATCGAGGACCGGGCTGTACGTTTCGATGCTGTCGGACGCCCAGCGGATGGCGTCGGGTCCGAAGCGGCTGCCCCGCCGGAACGAGGCGGTCGCGTCGTACGGGATGCCGTAGAGTGCGAGGCCGCCGGGCGGCACCGCGCCCGGCGGCCTCGCGCCGAGAAAGCTCACCGCCGCCCGCTCACGTCTCCGATTCGACGGCCTCGCGCAGAAACGGCGGCGGCGCGAACGCGGCCTGGTGGACGATCGGAGAATAATACCTGAGACCGAACCCCTCCGTGCGCTTCGCGATCGTCTCGGGCAAGACCGCGGCGGGGTCGGGGCCCAGCGAGCCGACCGTAAACGACCACAGCGTGCCCGGGTACTCCACGACGGTCGCGACGTAGGTCCGTACGACCGGAAAGAACGGCCGCATCGTCCGCCGGACGGACCGGATCAGGTCCCGCTGGTAGATCGCCGAGCCGGACTGCACCGCCAGCAAACCGCCCGGGCTGAGCCGGCGCGCGATCGTCCCGTAGAACTCCGGGGCAAACAGGCCGACCGCCGGACCCTGCGGATCGGTCGAGTCCACAAGCACCACGTCGACGCGATCCGCGCTCTCGCCGGCATACGCGATCCCGTCGCCGATCACGAGTTTCGCGCGCGGGTCCTCAAAGGCGCGCCCGGCGACGCTGCCGAGGTATTCGCGGCTGGTCCGGACGACGGCCTCGTCGATCTCGACCAGCGTAGCGCGCTCGAGGGGATGCTTGAGCGCTTCTTCCAGGGCGCCGCCGTCCCCCCCGCCGATGATGAGCACTCGCCGCGGGGCCGGGTGCGCGCAGAGCGCGGGATGGGCGAGCATCTCGTGGTAGATGAATTCCTCGCGCTCAGTGGTCTGCACCGCGCCGTCGAGCACCAGCATCCGGCCGAAGACCGGGCTCTCGTAGATCTCGAGGTGCTGGTACGGGGTCTGCTCGGCGTGGACCAAGCGCGTGACGCGAAACGCGGCGGTGATGTCGGGACTGCCCTGATCGACGAGCCAGGCGCCCCTCATCGGGCGCGTCCGGCGGGACCTTTGGGCGGCGCGTCGCGGCCGGGCCCAGGCCCGCGCTCGAGGCCGGTGGCTTCCGGCCAGAAGAGGGCAACCGCGACCGCGGAGCCCGCCCGTTCGACCCGGTGTTCCGCGGCGACGACGCACACCTCATCCAGCGTCAGGCCGCGCATCGCGAAGCCTTCGACGACCATCTGCTTCGCCGTCTGTTCGGCCTGCTCGCGGCTCTCGTGGCCGGCGTACTCCATGATCACCCCGTGGTGCTCGCGCGACAATCCCACGCCGAGCGCCGCGGTGATGACGTCGCCGGGCCGCGTACTGGCGATCCGCGCAAAGACGGCCGGCATCAGGATGCCGGCCGGGTAGGCGGGCAGCTCGATGATGCGTGCGCCCGGCGGCACGATGCTCGTGACCCGAAGGAAGTTGAGGTCGGCGACGCCGGCATCGCGGAGGGCCCGATCAAACGCGTTCAGCTCGCTGCCGCCCTCGCCGTGGCCGGCGACGAGCGACAGCGCTTTGGGCGGTTGCCACATGTCTTTCCATATTCCAACTCGAACGAGGACGCTCCTTTGGTACAAAGCGGCGAATGGGAACATCCCGTGCGCCCGGTGCGCTACAGATCGGGGTATAGTACATTCAGCGCCCGATCATCAAAGGGAGTTGGAGAGAGAGATATGCCTGGACGCACGCTGGTCGCCGCCGCGCTCGCGATGCTGTTCGGACTGCCGGTCATCTCCGGCGGTGCGGGGGGCCCGACGCCCGTTCTCGCGCAGGGGACGCCGCCCGATGCCGCGCCTCCCGCATCTGCTCCGGCGACGCCGGCCGCGGTTCCCGCGGCGGTTCGGGCCGCCGACCGGTTCGGTGTCGATCTGGCATGGCCCGCCAATCCCATCGGCGCGCGGCTGCAGCCGTCGACGGTGTCCACCGTCGGCGCCGGCTGGGTCCACCTGACGGTGGACTGGGACGCTCTGGAGCCGGCGCGCGGAAAATTCGCGTGGCACCTGCTCGACGACGCCGTGCAGCGGGCCATGGGCGAACGCGTTCTCGTGACCATCCAACGCACCCCAAAGTGGGCGGCGCTCACGCCCGACGCGGCGGCGCCGGTGTGGAGCCACGAGCCGCCCAAGTCGATCGCCGATTGGTCCGGGTTCGTCAGGGCGATCGCCGGCCGGTATCGAGGCAAGGTCGCCGCCTGGCAGGTCGAGCCCCCGATCGAGTTTGCGACCTTCCGCGGCACGACCCGCGACTATCTCGATATGCTGCACGCCGCCCGGACGGAGATCCGGCAGGTCGACCGGAGCGCGCTCGTGGTGGCCTCGACGTCGGTCGGCCTCGATCTGCCGTTCATGAAGCTGCTCTTCGGCCGGGCCGGCGACGACTTCGACGCGGTGATCGTGCATCCGCGCGGACGCACCGCCGCCGATCTGCTTGAGGCGCTCGGGACGCTGCGGAACCGCAAGATCGTCGATGCGCACCACGAGATCTGGCTCAGCGCCCGGACCGATTGGCCGCAGCCCGTGCAGCTCGCGGCGACCGCCCTGGCGATGGGGGTGACCCGCGAGTTTTGGCAGGCCCTGACGCCCCAGGTCGTGACGGTGCTGCACGCGGTCGGCGACGCGACGTTCATCGGACCGTTGGACCGCGGGCCGGGGGTCTACGCGTTCGTCTTTGCGGACAGCCAGACGCGGACCGCCGTCCTGTGGACGGACGGTCCGGCGCGGACGGTCCCGATCGCCACCACCGGGGCCGCCGTCGTCACCGGCGCCGACGGACAGCAGATCCAAGTTGCCGAGGCCGGGATGGTCCCGGTCGGTCCGGAGCCGGTGTTTGTCACCACTCCCGCCGCGTCCGTGCTCGATGAAGCGGCCAAGGGCCTCGCCGCGGAGCCGGTCCGCGTTCCCCGGGATCCGTCGCGGGATTTCACGAACGCCGCCGGCGTGTCCGCGACGCTCGGGACCACGAACGTGGAGCGGGGACTGTACAATCAACAACTCCGCACGCTGCCGTCGGGCGGCGTCCTGCCGGTCACGGTCGACGGCGCCGACGCCGTCCGCACGGATCAGATGAAGGACGCGGTCTATGTCTATTTCACGATCGACGATTCGTACGCGTACTTTGTGGACGGCCGGTACGATTATCTGATCACCGTCGAGGTCCACCGCGCGGGCGGTCCGCAGCGCGTCGGGTTCAATCTCATGTACGATTCCATGTCCGGTTACCGGTTCTCGCCGTGGCAGTGGGTGGACCAGGGCGACGGCTGGGCGAAGTACACGACCCGGATCTCCGACGCCTCGTTCAGCAAGACGTGGGGATGGGACTTCGCCGTGAACGGCGCCGCGGACAAGAAGGAGAACCTGGTCGTCCGCAGCGTGACGGTGACGCGCGTTCCCCCGGGGCAGGCCGCGCCGTAGCCCATTTGCTCCTCCCGCACACCGTCATGTATAATGACGCCATCGTTGACGCTCGGAGTGGCGTACGCCGCTGGCTTACAGACGCGCTGGGGGTGGACCGGTGACCGAAGTTCGAATCGGCAAGGATGAGACGCTCGACAGCGCGCTCCGGCGATTCAAGCGCCAGGTGAAGCGGTCCGGGATCCTCACCGACGCGAAGCGGCACGAGCACTACGAGAAGCCCAGCCAGAAGCGCCGCCGGCGCGCCGCCCGGCGCAACAAGCGCCACTAACAGCCCGCTCCGCTCCCACTCCACGGCGACGCGCGCCTCGCCCGACCGGCCGGCGGACCATGCCGCCGGCCGCCGTGAACGTACGGCGGGCCGCGCGACGTGGGCGTGCAGGGAGGAGTATGGCCCGAGAATCACACCGCAAAACGAAGCGCGCCCGAAGCGCGGGCGGGGTCGTGTTTCTCCGGCCGGCGGACGGCGATCTCCGCATCCTGCTTCTCCAGCACGAGACCGGCAAGTGGATGCTTCCCAAAGGAACGATCGAGCGCGGCGAGACACCGGACGGCGTCGCGCTGCGCGAGGTCGCGGAGGAGACCGGCCTGCGCAGCGTCCGCATCGTGGCCGACCTCGGCGAGGAGCACTACATGTTCTTTTGGAAGGCCGAGGACACGTACTATGATAAGACCGTCCACTACTACCTGATGGAGTTTCTCGGCGGCGAGGAACCGATCCCCCAGCGGGAAGAAGGCTTCGTCCGGTGCGAGTGGGTCAGGATTCCCGAAGCCCTCGACCGGATCAAGTACAAAGAGACGCGCCAGGTCGTCCAGCGCGCCCGCGCCGCCCTCGAGCAGGGTGCCGGGGCGCCCTCCCGCGCCGCGGGCTCCACGCCCGGGACCGTCTGATGCCCGGCCTGCCCGATTCCGTGTCGCCCGCGGCGGTATCCCGCGGCCTGCCCGCCGGCGAGGCGCGCGACCGCCTGGTCCGCGAGACCCTCGAGCGGTACCGGCGGTATCTGAACCCCGGCCTCGCCCGCCTCTACCGGTTCGGCGGCACCGAGACGGTGGAGTGGGAGGCCGAAGGCTGCTTCGTGTGGGACGCGCACGGCCGGGCCTACATCGACTGCGCGTGCGGCCCCGCGATCTTCAACATCGGCCACCGTCATCCGCGCGTGCTCGCCGCCGTGCGCGAGCAATTGGACCGGATTCCCATGTCCGTGCGAACGATGCCGAGCGCCCCGCAGGCCGAGCTCGCCGAGCGGCTCGGCACGCTGAGCCCGGGGGACCTGCAGTACTCGTTCTTCTGCAACAGCGGCGCGGAGGCCGTGGAGGGCGCGTTGAAGCTCGCACGCCTCGCGACCGGCCGGCACGGCTTCGTCGCGATGCGCGACGCGTTCCACGGCAAGACCTTCGGGGCGCTGTCCGCGACCGGCCGGGAGCACTACCGCCGGCCCTTTGAGCCGCTCGTGCCCGGATTCACGCACGTGCCGTTCGGCGACGTCGCCGCGATCGAGCGCGCCATCGGCCCCGACACCGCCGCCGTGATCCTCGAGCCCGTACAGGGCGAAGCCGGCGTGATCGTCCCGCCGGCCGGATACTTGAAAGAAGTGCGGGAGCTCTGCGACCGGCGCGGGGTGCTGCTGATCGCCGACGAGATCCAGACGGGGCTCGGCCGGACCGGCCGGCTGTTCTACGTCGAGCACGAGGGCGTGACGCCGGATATCATGACCGTCGCGAAAGCCCTCGGCGGCGGCGTCATTCCCATCGGGGCCTTCATCGCGCGGCCGCGGCTGTGGGAGGAGTTCCGGCGCGACCCCTACCTGCACTCGTCGACATTCGGCGGCAATCCGCTGGCGTGCCGGGCGGCGATCGCGACGCTCGACGTGCTGGTGGAAGAGCGTCTGGCGGATCGCGCGGAGGCGCTCGGGGCGCGGTTCATGGACCGCCTGCGCGTGGTCCAGGCGCGCCATCCGGCGATCGTGCGCGCCGTGCGCGGCCGCGGGCTCATGATCGGGGTCGAGTTCACGCACAGCGATTACGCGCTGCTTGTCTCCGCGGAGGCCGGGCACCGCGGCGTGATCACCTTCTACACGCTCAACAAGCCCGAGGTGATCCGGATCGAGCCGCCGCTCGTCATCACCGCGGACCTGATCGATCGGGCCGTGGACGGGATCGAAGGGGCGGTGGCCGAGGCCGAGCGTCTGCTCGCCGCGGCCGGCGGCGGCCCCAGTCCGGCGGACGGAAGGCCGTGACCGGGGCCGAGATCCGCGAAGCGTTCCTGTGCTTCTTCGAGGAACGCGGCCACACGCGCGTGCCGAGCGCCTCGCTCGTCCCGGCCGGCGACCCGACGCTGCTCTTTGTCAACGCCGGCATGGTCCCGTTTAAGGACGTGTTCCTCGGCCTCGAGACCCGGCCGTACCGCCGCGCGACGTCGGTGCAGAAGTGCATGCGGGTGAGCGGCAAGCACAACGACCTCGAGAATGTCGGCCCCTCGCCGCGGCACCACACCTTTTTCGAGATGCTCGGCAACTTCAGCTTCGGCGAGTACTTCAAGCGCGAGGCGATCCGATTCGCCTGGGAGTTTGTGACCGGTCCGCTCGCGCTGCCGCCCGAGCGGTTCGTGCTCACCGTGCTGGCCGGCGACGACGAGGCGGCGGCGGCGTGGGCCGAACTCGGGGTGCCGTCCGAGCGCGTCCTGCGGATGGGGGAGAAGACGAATTTCTGGATGATGGGCGACGTCGGGCCGTGCGGTCCCACCAGCGAGCTGCACTACGACATGGGCCCCGCCGCCTGCACGTGCGGGCGTCCCGACTGCAGCGTGCGGCTCGACAACGATTGCGGCCGCTGGGTGGAGAGCTGGAACCTGGTGTTCATGCAGTACAACCAGGCGCCGGACGGCACGCGGACGCCGCTGCCGCGCCCGGGCGTGGACACCGGGATGGGCTTCGAGCGCATCGTGTCGATCATCCAGCGGGCGCCGACCAACTACGACACCGACATCTTCCTGCCGATCCTCGACCGGATCCAGACGCTGCTCGGACACGGCGCGGCGCAGCGCGCCGCGCACACGGTCGCGTACCGGGTGCTCGCCGACCACGGCCGGGCGATGACGTTCCTGACCGCGGACGGGATCGTCCCCGGGAACGAAGGCCGGGCGTATGTGCTCCGCATGATCATCCGCCGCGCCGTGCGGTTCGCGCGCCAGGCCGGCGCTGTGAAGCCGGTGCTCGGCGAGCTGGCGGACGCCGTGACCGCGGCGATGGGATCGGCGTATCCCGAGCTCGTCGCGCAGCGGGCGTTCGTCCAGAACGTGCTCGGCGCGGAGGAGAGCCGGTTCGACCAGACGCTGGAAGCCGGGCTCGGCCGGCTGGACGACGTGATCGCGGAGGTCAAGCGGTCCGGGCGGCCGGTCATCCCGGGCGCCGACGTGTTCCGGCTCTACGACACCTACGGCTTTCCGCCCGACCTGACCCGCGACGTCGCCCGGGAGCACGGACTCGAGATCGACGAGCCGGGATTCGCCGACGAGATGGCGCGGCAGAAGGAGCGGTCGCGGAGCACCGGGCGCGACTACTTCGAGGCCGGACGGGACCGCGCGCACTACGGTGAAGTGCGCGAGGCCGCGGGCGCGACAGAGTTTGTCGGGTACGAGGCCCTGGACGCGGAGGGCCGCGTGCTCGCTCTGCTGGCCGGAGGACGGCGCGTCGCGGAGGCGCGCCAGGGAGAGGCGGTCGAGATCATCTGCGACCGCACGCCGTTCTACGCGCAGTCCGGAGGGCAGGTGGGGGACACCGGGACGATCACAGCCGGCGCGGGTGCGGCCGACGTGGAAGACACGCAGCGGCCGGTGGCGGATCTGATCGTGCACCGCGCTCGGGTGCGGACCGGCGTGCTGCGCGAGGGCGACCGCGTTCGCCTCGCGGTCGACGTGCCCCGCCGGCAGGACATCATGCGCAACCACACCGCGACGCACCTGCTGCACGCGGCGCTGCGCGAGGTGCTCGGCGAGCACGCGCGCCAGGCCGGATCGCTGGTCGCGCCCGACCGGCTGCGCTTCGACTTCGCGCACGTGCGGCCGCTCACGGCGGACGAGCGCGCGCGCATCGAGGCGCGCGTCAACGAGGAGATCCTCGCCGCCGTGCCCGTCACCACCGAGACGAAGCCGTACGGGGAGGCGGTCGCCTCGGGCGCCACGGCGCTCTTCGGCGAAAAGTACGGCGACGAAGTGCGCGTCGTCGGCATCGATGCCTACAGCCGCGAGTTGTGCGGCGGTACCCACGTCCGGACAACGGGAGAAATCGGACTCTTCCTGATCACCGGCGAA
Source organism: bacterium (assembly GCA_035934535.1). Taxonomy (GTDB): domain Bacteria; phylum Sysuimicrobiota; class Sysuimicrobiia; order Sysuimicrobiales; family Segetimicrobiaceae; genus DASSJF01. The sequence goes on along the minus strand of DASYXS010000153.1, from coordinate 10,809 downwards.
GGCTCGGTCGGCGCCGGCATCCGGCGCGTCGAAGCGGTGACGGGCCGCGCGGCGGTGGCCCGCGCCCGCGCAACGGACGCCGCGCTCCGCCGGACGGCGGAGACGTTGCACGTGCCGCCGGACGAGGTGCCGGCCCGCGTGCGGGCGCTCGCGGAGCGGGTGCAGAGCCTCGAGCGGCAGGGGCCGAAGACCGCCGCCGGACCGGACGTCGAGGCGCTTCTCTCGAACGCGACGGACGTCGACGGGATTACCGTGATCGGCGTCGCGGTCCCGGACGCGGATCAGTCGGCCCTCCGTGCGCTCGGCGACCGGGTGCGGGGGCGGCTCGACTCCGGCGTCCTCGTGGCCGCGTCCACCGGCGACGGCCGGGTGGAGGTCATCGTGATGGCCACGCCCGCGGCGGTGGCCCGCGGGGCCGAGGCCCGGCGCGTGATGCAGGTGCTGAACCGCCGGCTCGGCACGCGGGGCGGCGGGCGCCCCGAACTCGCGCAGGGCGGCGGCGGGGATCCGGCGCTCCTCGCCGCAGTACTCGCCGATCTCGGAACGGTCGTCCGGGAGGCGCTCGCGGGCCACGCCGCCCGCCGGGAATGACGAGCGGCGACGGGTTGGGGCGAGTCCTCGCGATCGACCTCGGCACCAAGCGGATCGGCATCGCGCTGAGCGACCCGACCGCGACGATCGCAACGCCGCTCGAGACGATCACTCCGGCCGGCGGGCGGCGCGCCGCCGAGCGCGTGGCGGATCTCTGCCGGCGCCATGACGTTGCCGCCGTCGTCGTGGGCTGGCCCCGCAACATGGACGGTTCCCGCGGCCCCGCGGCCCGGCAGGCGGAAGCCTTTGCCGGGCGGCTGCGGAACGCCGTCGCCGTGCCGGTCGAGCTCTGGGACGAGCGGCTGTCCACCGCCGCGGCCGAGCGGGCGTTGATCGAGGCGGACGTGCGGCGGGCGGAACGCCGGCGCTCCCGCGACCGCGTCGCCGCGGCCGTAATCTTACAGGGGTATCTCGACGCCCGGAGAGCGGCGGCCGGCGGGGACGGTCTGAGCGAAAACGAGTCTGGGCATAATGAGGCGCGACCATGATGCGCATCGGCCGCGCGCGGCCACATCGGTGGGGTGTCGGCGTTGCGATCGCGATGATCGCGACGCTGGCGGGGCCGCTTGCCGCCGTTCCATCCGCGCCGGCCGCCGTCTCGCTTGCGGTGGTTCCGGGCGAGTCGATCGGACCGGTCCGTCTCGGCATGACGGCGGGCGCCGCGGCGTCCGCGCTCGGTCCCTCGGTCCCGCAGGGTCCGGCCCGCCGTGTCTATCCGCGCTACGGATTGGTCCTGGACTTCGATTCAGGGGTCGTGGTGCGCATTTCGACGACCTCCGCGAAGTACCGGACGGTCGCCGGGGCGGGAGTGGGGACGGCGCCCGCGGATACGGCGCGGTTGATCGGTGACGTCAACTCGGTGACGACAACGTCCGGGCCGGACACGACCGTCGCCTATATGTTCCAGGGTATTGGATTCGTTTTCCGCGCCGGGCGCGCCGTCCAGACCTTCGTCGTGGCGCCGGTACCGTTCGGTCCCAGGAAGAACTCGACAATCTCGCCCGCGTCGCCGGCCGGCCCGGCCATCGTCATCCCGGGCGGGCTCCCCGCGCCGCCCGCAGGTCCGGGGCCGTCAACCTCCGGGGCGGCGCCTTCCGGCGGCGCTCCATCGGCGGCGCTGCGCGATGTAGCAGCCGCGGTGCTGTCCGTCGGCGGTCTCACCGTGACGGGGTCCGTCGTGAATACCGGCCCCGTGCCGATTGGTCCGCTGGCCGTCGCGGCCACGTTCACCCGCGCGTCGGGCGATCAAGTCGACGGCAAGACGACGATCCAAGGGCCGCTGGCTCCGGGCGGCAGCGCGCCGTTTGCCATTCAGGCCGCGATGGTCGCCGACGTCATCATCCGCTATCAGGTGTCGGTGACCAGCGGAACCGGCGCGCTCCTCGCCAGCTCGCCGGCGCAGCCGGTCCCCGCGTCGTCCTACACGGACTTCGCGCAGCGGCAGATTCACGTCAAAGTCGATCTCGGCGCTCCGTCGCAGATGACCGGGCCGCCGAAGGTGCAGGCGCTGGTGTCGGTTGCCGACACCGGCGCGATTCCCGCCCGGTGGGTGCAGCAGATCACGGTCGCGCTTCCCTATACGTATAACGGCGGCGCCGGATCGGCCACGGTCCAGCTGCGTCCCGGGGAGACGCAGACGGTGCTCGTTCCGGCGGGCGCGACGCTCGGCGCTCCGCAGGTGACGGGAGTGGTGCTCGGTGGACAGTAGCGCGATGAAATTCGAGCGGCCGGCAGCCGCGTCGCTGAGGCCGGCGCTGATTGGCGTCCTCGTCCTGATCGCGTGCGGTCTGGGCGTCGTGGCGTTCCGCGCGGTGACGCACACCGCCGCGGGCGAGGTGGCCGACCAGACCGCGGCGCCGCGCGCGCGTGTCGGGACCGACCCCGGCGCCGTCGCGCCCGCGTTTACCGCGCCCGCATACGCCGGCGCGCCGATCTCGCTCGAGCGGTTCCGCGGACATCCGATCGTGCTGAATTTCTGGGCGTCGTGGTGCCCGCCGTGCCGGGCGGAGATGCCCGCCCTGGAGGCCGCCTTCCGGAAGTACCGGGCCCGCGGCGTCGTGGTGATCGGCATCGACGGAGCGACCGACACCTGGGCGGCCAGCCGGACGTTCCTGACCGCGCGCGGCGTGACGTACCCCGTTGCGCGCGATGAGCGCGGGCAGGTGGCCGAGACGTACCACGTCGCCGCCCTGCCGACGACATTCTTCATTCGCGCCGACGGCCGCGTTGCCGGGGTGGCTCTGACGGGTGGTTTCACCGGCAAGGACGGAACCGAGGAGCTCACCAAACAGATCGAGGCGTTGCTGCACTAGTCACCCCGAATTGGGGAACGGGAGGGGAGCAATGCGGGGCATCCTGAAGGCCGGTCGGTTGATGATGATTCTGATGCTCGCGCTGCCGGCCGGCGCGCTTGCGCAGCCGGCCGCGCCGCCGGTCACGTCGTCGATTTTTCTTGTCGTTCCCGGCCTCGGCGTCGGGCAGTGGACGGTCGACGGAAAAATCGCGGACTATATTTTCGTGATGGGCGACTCGCTCATCACCGAGACGAGGCCCAGCGGGACGGATCTTGTGTTCCGCCCGCAGCTGGAGGAGAAATCGTGGTCGTCGACTCCGCGGATCTTCGTCGTCTATCCCCCGACGTCCGACACCGTGTGGGCGGTGGGGACGGACGACCCTCATACGCGAACGATCGATCGTGTCGGCGTCGGCTCGTCGCAGGAGCAGGTGACCGCGGCGTACCAGGATCCCCAGGCCGTTCTCGAACTGCCGCTTCGCAGCCGGACCATGATCTACGACAGCCGCGGCATCGCGTTCGAGTTCAAGTACGTGCCGGCAACCGGCCAGTTTAGTCCAACGGTCGGGCGGACTTTCGTGTTTCGGCCGGGCCAGGCGAAGGCGATCTGGCGGCTGCCGTAGCACGCCGTCCGGTCCGCGCTCACCGACCTATGTGTCCTTGTGGGGCGGCCCCGGTACGATTTCGCGTAGGTCTTTGGGAGGCCCATTGACTTTTTTCTCCGGTTGTGCTTAACTTGAGGATACAATTTAAGAGCAGTACCGCTTTGTAGGGGCAAACCCAGAGAAATCTGGGGACGCAAAGCCACGGGACTGGCCAGACAGAAGCTCTTCTGGCAAGTCAGCCGGGTTGCCAAAGCTGGCACCTCGACGCTCCCCGTGGCCGCGGGGAGCGTTTGGTTTCCCCCCCGCGGCCACACTCGCAGCCTCCACGCCACCAGTGCGCGGCACGCGCCGCGGGCAACGGCTTCCCGGCAGGTCGATGAACTGGACCGTGCGGCCGGGGGGCCTGGATGGACATCACGGAACTGCTGATCCTGACGCGCGACCGCGACGCCTCTGACCTTCATTTAACTGTCGGTACCCCGCCGTCGCTTCGAATCCACGGCAAGCTGGTCCGCCTGGACTACCCGGCGCTGACGGCGGCCTCGCTTCACGAAATGCTCTACGATGTGCTCACCGACGAGCACAAGGCCCGCTTCGAAGATACCCACGACCTGGATCTGTCCCTCGAGCTCCAGAACGTCGGCCGCTTCCGCGTGAACGTGTTCATGCAGCGCCTCGGCGAGGCCGCGGTGTTTCGGCTGATTCCGACCGCGGTCAAGAGCCTCGACCACCTGGGCATGCCGTCCGTGCTGCGGACGCTCGCCATGAAGGACCGGGGACTCGTGCTGGTCACGGGACCGACCGGCTCGGGCAAGTCGACCACCCTCGCCGCGATGATCGATCTGATGAACACCGAGCGGCCCGACCACATCATCACGATCGAGGACCCGATCGAGTTCGTCCACCAGCACAAGAGCTGCGTCATCAACCAGCGCGAGGTCGGGCCCCATACCAAGTCCTTCTCGGCGGCGCTGCGAAGCGCGCTGCGCGAGGATCCCGACATCATCCTCGTCGGCGAGATGCGCGACCTGGAAACGATCGCGATGGCCCTGACCGCCGCGGAGACCGGGCATCTCGTGCTGGCCACACTGCACACCAACAGCGCCGCGCAGACGATCAACCGCGTGATCGACGTTTTCCCGCCGCACCAGCAGGAGCAGATCCGCGTCCAGCTGTCGGAGGCGCTGCTGGGTGTTCTGGCACAGACCCTGATTCCTCGAGTCGATGGGAGGGGGCGCGTCGCCGCGATCGAGCTGCTGATCGCCACGCCCGCGATCAGAAATCTGATCCGGGAGGGCAAGACGTTCCAGATTCCGTCGATGATCGAGACGGGCGCCAAGGAGGGCATGACCAGCCTCGACCAGAGTCTCCGTGATCTCCTGCGGCGCGGCCTCATCTCGCCGGAGGACGCCTTCATCCGGGCCGTGGACCGCGACGCGTTCGCCGGCGGCAGTCCCGCGCGCATCGCGGCGGCGCCGGTCGCGGCGGCCAAGCCGGGGGCGGCGCCGCTGCGCCAGGTCGGCCCGGCCGTCGCGGCCGGGGAGCGGGACGGCCGATGACCGGACTGCCCTACACGATCGAGGACCTGTTCCGCGCGGTGGCCGACCGGGGCGCGTCCGACCTGTACATCAAGGCGGACACTCCGCCGATGTTCCGGATCTCCGGAGCCGTCGAGTCGTCGGGCCTGCCCGCGCCGTCGGCGCCGGCGCTCGACGGTCTGCTGACCGGAATCATGAACGACGCGCAGCGCGAGGCGCTCCGGCGGGCCGGGCACGCGGATTTCGCGTACTGGGAGCCCTCGCTCGGCCGGTTTCGCATCAACGTCTACCTCCAACGCGGGACCACGGCCCTCGTCGCGCGCCGCGTCCGGCAGGACATACCGTCATTCGAGGAGCTCGCGCTGCCCGCGGTGATCGCGGAGCTCGCGCTCACGCCGCGCGGGCTGGTGCTCGTCACCGGACCGGCCGGGTCCGGCAAGTCGACGACGCTCGCGGCCATGATCGACCACCGCAACCGCTCTGTGTCGGGGCACATCATCACGATCGAAGACCCGATCGAGTATCTGCACGGCGACCGGCAGAGCATCGTGAGCCAGCGGGAGGTCGGCGCGGACGCGGATTCGTTCGCCTCGGCGCTGCGTGGGGCGCTGCGCCAGACGCCCGACGTGCTGCTGATCGGCGAGATGCGCGACGCCGAGAGCGCGCAGGCGGCCGTGTACTTCGCGGAGACCGGGCACCTGGTCCTCAGCACCCTGCATACGATCAACGCCAACCAGGCGCTCGATCGCGTCCTGCATTTCTTCCCGCCGGAGATCCACGCCGAGATGTATCTGCGCCTCGCCGCGACCCTGGTGGGCGTCGTCGCGCAGCGGCTCGTGCCGCGCGCGGACGGCAGCGGGATGGTGCCGGGCGTGGAGGTCTTGCGGGCGACGCCGCGGGTCCGCGACCTGATCCGGCGGGGGGAGATCGGGCCGCTCCGCCAGGCGATGTCGGAGGGCCGCGACGGCGGGATGCAGACGTTCGACGATTCGTTCTTCGATCTCTACCAGCGCGGGCTCATCAGCGTCGAGACGGCGCTCGAGTCCGCGGAGAGTCCCAACGATCTACGGCTCCGGTTGCGGGGATTCGCCCCGGCCGGGCGCCGGACGAGCTGAGGACAGTTCACGGGGGGGACGGAGCATGGGGCGGCAGATGATCGGACAGGAGCGGATTGCGGAGACGGCCGGCGGGTCGGGACGGGGGAGCCGGATACGGCAGCAGGCGGCTGCGCCGGCACCGGAGGCAGCGGCCGCGCCGGACAGCGACGCGGCGGAGATGCTCGAGCAGTTTCAGACGTACCGGCGCACGCAGGATCGAGCGCTGCACCAGAAGCTGGTCCTTCGCTACCTGCCGCTCGTCCACCGGATCGCCCGGCGCTACGTGCGTCCCGGGGCGCCGCTCGAGGATCTTGTGCAGATCGGCTCGATCGGCCTGATCCACGCGGTGACGACGTTCGATCCGACGCGGGGCGTGAAGTTCGAAACCTACGCCTTTCACCACGTCGCGGGCGAGATCCGGCACTTTCTCCGCGACGGGCTCGAGGCGGTGCGCGCGCCGCGGTGGGTGCGCAAGATCTACACCGACCTCACGGCGGCGGTCGGCCGGCTCCAGCAGGAGCTCGGCCGCACGCCGACGCTCGCCGAGATCGCCGGGGCGATGAATATGACCGAGGCGGGCGTGCGCGAGGTGCTCGACGCGCACAGCCAGATGCGGGTCCGGTCGATGACCGACATGACGGAAGAACACGATGTCCGGCCGGACATGATCGCCCATCAGCGGTACGTCTCGCTGCAGCTCCCCGTCGAGGACCGGATCGTGCTCATGCAGGCGATGGAGCGTCTTGCCGATCTCCAGCGCCAGGTCGTCTACTACCTCTATTATCAGGACCTGACCCAGAGCGAAGTCGCCCAGCGTTTGGGCGTCTCTCAACGGCACGTATCGCGGCTCCTCGCCGCGGCGCTGCGGCACCTGGCCGAACCGCTTCGCGCGGCCGGCCTGGGCTCATCCGCCGCTGCGTCGTGACCATCAGGAGGTGGGGGCGGTGGTAATGCAGGACGATCTGCCGATCTATCCGATCCGCACGGTGGCGTCGTTGACCGGGGTGGACGCGCGCCGGCTTCGCAGCTGGGAATCGGAATACCATCTGCTCGAGCCCGCCCGCAGCAAGGGCGGCCACCGGTTGTATTCGCCGCGCGATCTCCGGTTGGTGCACCTGATTCGCCGGCTGGTCGACCAGGAGGGGATGAGCCTGCAGGGAATCAAGGCGTTCCTCGCGGCGCAGCCCGATCTCGCCGAGAGGGCGTCTCCGGCCTCCGCCGCCTCGCCGCACGGGGGCGCCGATTCGGTCGAGGCCGCCCCCGCGCATGCGCCCCAGCCGCGCCGCGATGTTCTCGAAGGCTCCCGTGTCACCGCCAAGGTGGGGAGCGGCTCCCAGGCGGCGGGCTCGACGGCCGGTGCCGTGTCGCTCGCCACGCGCTCGCACAACGGGCACGGCCGGACAAATCGCGCCTAGGAACCTGGTTTCGGCGTGGAGCGTTCGCCTCGCAGCGTGATTTGGCCGAGATGGCTCGGCGGCGGCACGTCTGCGCCGCCCGACGGCCACGCGGTCGATCCCGCGGCCGCGCCGGCGCCCGTCTTCCCGGACGGCGTCGAGCATGCCGCGAACGGCAACGGCAACGGCCACGGCAACGGCCACAGCCTCGAACATCCGGCGGCCGTGTCCCTCCGTCCTGGCCGTCCCGCCGCCCCGCCCGCGGCGCCCCCGCGCAGCCCCGGCCAGGTCGGCCCCTCGAACGGTCAGGGGGGCCGTCCGGAGGCCATGCCGCCGGGCCCGATAGACCACGCCGGCATGCCGCCGACCGCGGCCGGCGACGGCAAGCCTCCCCTGCCGCGCATTGAACCGATCGGCGAAATTCTGTTGTCGCAGAACGTCATCACGAACGACCAGCTGCGGCAGGCGCTTGAGGTGCAGCGCCAGAGCAAAGGCCGCCTCGGCCGCGTGCTCGTGGAGATGGGCGTCGTCACGGAGCGGCAGCTCGCACGGGCCGTCGCGCAGCAGTGGGGGCTGCCCTACACCGAGCTGGCCGAAGACAGCGTCAACCCCGAAGTCGCGCGGCTCATCCCGGCCTACCTGGCACAGCGGCACGGCGTCATCGCGGTCGACCGCAAGCAGGACCGGCTGGTCGTCGCGATGCCCGATCCCTCCAACGTCGTTGCGATCGACGACATCCGCTTGTTGACCGGTCTCGACGTCGAGATCATCATCGCTAGTCCCGACGACATCGGTCGCCTTCAGGGCAAGTTCCAGGGGCTGGTCGCCGACGTCGAGGAGCTCCTCAAGGGCCAGGCCGCGGTGGTCGAATCGGAGATCCTCGACGATCCGACCCGCACCGAGGAAGTCACGGTCGAGCGCCTGCGTTCGATGGTCGAAGAGGCGCCGATCGTGCGCGTCGTCAACCAGATCATTCACCAGGCCGTCCGGGCCGGGGCGAGCGACATCCACCTCGAGCCGCACCGGCGCGAGGTCAAGGTGCGATTCCGCGTCGACGGTCTGCTCCAAGACATCATGGCGCCGCCGAAACAGATCCAGGCCGCGTTGATCTCGCGCGTGAAGATCCTCGCAAGTCTCGACATCGCGGAACGCCGTGTGCCGCAAGACGGGCACATTCACCTGCGCCTCGAGGGCAAGGAGTTCGACCTCCGCGTCAGCACCCTGCCGACGGTGCTCGGCGAGAAGATCGTGATCCGGCTCCTCGACCAGTCCAGCACGAAGGTGTCGCTCAGCCGGATCGGCATGCCGGGGGAGCTGCTGGGGACGTGGGAAGGCCTCATCACCAAGCCGTACGGCATGATCATCGTCACGGGGCCGACCGGCAGCGGCAAAACGACGACGCTGTACACGTCGCTCGAGCGCATCAACACGCCGGAGCGCAACATCGTGAGCGTCGAGGATCCGGTGGAGTATCAAATTGCGCGGGTCAACCAGGTGCAGGTCAACGTCCGGGCGGGGCTGACGTTCGCGGGCGGGCTGCGCAGCATTCTGCGCCAGGACCCCGACATCGTGCTGATCGGTGAGATCCGCGACCGCGAGACCGCCCAGATCGCGGTGCAGGCCGCGATGACGGGGCACCTCGTCCTGACGACGCTGCACACCAACGACGCGCCGGGCGCGGCGACGCGCCTCGCGGACATGGGCATCGAGCCGTTCCTCGTGACCGGGTCCCTGATCGGCGTATTGGCCCAGCGGCTCATCCGGGTGATCTGCTCCCAGTGCAAGGAGGCGTACACGCCGCCGGCGGACGCCCTCCGCCGGTTGGGCCTCGATCCCGCGGAGCACGGCGGGCTGAGCCTGTATCGGGGGCGCGGCTGCGATCACTGCCGCGGCACGGGCTACCGCGGACGGTTGGGCGTGTTCGAGCTCATGGTGATGAACGACCGGCTGCGCACGCTCATCCTGGAGGGCGCGTCGGCGGACCAGCTCCGCGCGGCGGCGCACGAGGACGGGATGCGTCTGCTGCGCGAGGATGGTGTGCAGAAGGTGCTGGAGGGCGTCACGACGGTCGAGGAATTGCTGCGCGTGGTCTTCGTGACCGAGGACCACTAGCGCGCCGGAGGGGATGGCACGTGAGCACGTACGCGTACGTCGGACGGGACGGAGCCGGGCAGATGGTGACCGGCGCGATCGAGGGCGACACCGAGATCGCCGCAATTTCGCGCCTGCAGGAGATGGGCTACCTCATCACGTCGCTCAAGCGGCGGGCGACGCAGCCCAAAATCGAAGACCTGCTCAATCGCTTCCAGGGCGTCAAACTGAAGGACATGACCATCTTCACCCGCCAGCTGGCCACGATGATCAACGCGGGCCTGACGATCATTGCGAGCCTGACGATTCTCGAAGCGCAGGCGACCAACCAGCGTCTCCGCCAGATCATCGGCAAGGTCCGCGGCGAGGTGGAGGGCGGCCTGCCGCTGTCCGACGCGTTCGCGGCGCATCCGGAGGCCTTCAACCAGCTCTACGTCAACATGGTGCGCGCCGGCGAGACCGGCGGCGCGCTCGACGATGTCCTGGGGCGCCTGTCGGGCTTCCTCGAGAAGGAGCTCGCGCTGCGCCAGAAGGTCAAATCGGCGATGGTCTATCCGATCTTGATCGCCTCCGCGGCCGTCGGCATCGTCTCGTTCATCGTGTTCTTCGTCCTGCCGAAGTTCGTGGACGTCTTCGCGGACCTGGGCGTCCCGCTGCCGCTGCCGACCCGCTTCCTCATCTGGTTCACGATCGCGAGCCGGCAGTATTGGTATGTGTTCCTGATCATCTTCGTCGTCGCGGTCTACGGGTTCCGCTACTACATCGGCACGCCGGACGGCCGCCGGTGGTTCGACGGGTTCAAACTGCGGATGCCGCTGTTTGGGCCGGTGAACCGCAACGTCGTCATGGCCCGGTTCTGCCGGACGCTTGGGACGCTGATCCACAGCGGCGTGCCGATCCTGCACGCCCTCGACGTGGTCTCCAAGGCGACCAGCAACGTCGTGCTGATCAAGGCGGTCGACGCGGTCCGCACCAGCATCCGGGAGGGCGAGAGCATCTCCGGGCCGCTCCAGGCGAGCGGCATCTTTCCCGCGATGGTGGTGCAGATGGTCGGGGTCGGCGAGCGCACCGGCGCCCTCGACACCATGCTGGCCAAGGTGGCCGACTTCTACGACACGGAGGTCGAATACGCCGTCGTGGCCCTGACGTCGGTGCTGGAGCCGGCGCTGATCATGGTAATGGGCGGCATCGTCGGGTTCA
>DASYXS010000128.1:0-52165 GCA_035934535.1 bacterium | reverse complement strand
CGGTGGGGAAGCCCCGGGGTCCCCAAGAATTCGCATCAGTGTAACGAATTCTCGGGGTGGGTTGCCGGGGTAGCTCAGGTGGTAGAGCAGGGGACTGAAAATCCCCGTGTCGGCGGTTCGACTCCGTCCCCCGGCACCATGGTTTTCAACGCTTTTGAACAGCGGCTCACCGTGCGGAAACCGTCGATTTCGTTGGCAAATCATTAGCAACCGCCGCCGCGTGTTCTTGCGCGGTTGCCACCGCGTGGGCATGACTCAAATAGGATCTGTGTCCAGAATGACCAGTAGGATCGGCTGACTGGTGAAGGGTGTGTGGCTCACCATAAAAATTCTCAGGTGTGTCCTCCAGCCATCCGGGAATGACGTAGTGCCGCTCAACGCGATGTAGGGTTGCTTGTTCAACATCCAACCGCTCGTTTGTGCACAAGCTGTGAAACTGTTTAGCACATCCGCCGGATCGGCGCCATTGATGCTGAAGAAACGGTCAACAGAGGTTAGAGTTCTCCCCCCGAAACCTATACCGTGCGTACTTCCGACTGTGTCAGCATTCATTTCCGCTTTTTCGTGCAAGGGACTAGTCGTGGAGATACGACAGCGTAAGATGCTATCAGCCTGGAGAATTTTGAGTCGCTGCGCGTTGACTACATCGTTACGGCGCCAAACGATCATGTTAACGGCTACAACCATAACGATGTATGAGACGACTGCTGCGAATACAAGCAGTATCAGACGGAGAGTGAGCCACTTAACTTTGTCGATTCTCATTTCCGGCACCAATGGTCCGCGGCCGAGCGCGCCGTCGCCTACGGACCCTGCTGCTGTTCGCCGGTCACCGGGTTCCGGAATTCTGGAAAGGCAGCATGCCTCGTCCCGAAACTGCCGATGGCGGCTTCCGCATCGGCCACGCCGGTAAGGAATTTCCAGAGACCGTCCGTTTCCCGGCGGGCACCGGCGACTCGATATCCTGCTTCCGACAGCGCCTGCAGGATGCCGCGGTACACGGGACTGAGGTACGACTCCAGCCAGGTGTGCACGCCCAGAGCCACGCGAGCGTCGTCGGTCACGAGAATGACCCATTGCAACGTGCCCTTCGCATTGGCGTATAGATCAACCAGCACCTTCAGGTCATCGAGATTCAAGGAAATCGCCGGAACGTCGGCCACGGCGCCATACGCCATCCCGCGCCACCAGGCGCACTTGAAGCAGCGGGAGACGACCGACCGGATTTCCGTTTCGAGATCGTGCGCGTCCGCGAACCGCCGGTGCTCGGTCACGAGTCCAACGACGCGGAGCATGTTGAGATTGCGCAACTCCCAGAACATCCAGCCCGGCTCGAGGAGGTCGGTGCGGGGCCGCAGACGCCGCCCCGCAGCGGTCGAGGTGATGATGGCAGGCAGGTCCGGCGAGGTTTCCATCCTGGCGTCACGCTCCCCTCGAGTCGGTCGGCCGCTCGCCCTCGCGAGGTTCAGCGCACTCCTTCGGCCGCCCTCCGCGACGACCATCGTGTAGACTTTACGGGGTACCGGCAGCGCCGGTCCACTGATTGGTTGGTCATCGGAGGCTGATCCACGTGCTGATCGTTGACGCGCACCTCGATCTGTCCATGAACGCCCTCCAATGGAACCGCGACCTGCGTCACTCGGTCTACACCATCCGCGCGGACGAGAAGAATACGCCCGGCAAAGGCCGAGGGCAGGGCACGGTCGCCTACCCGGAGATGCGCCGCGGACGCGTTGCGCTCAGTTTCGCGACGCTGATCGCGCGGTCAACGGGGCGGCCGGAGCCCCACATCGACTACGCGAGCACCGCGCAGGCGTACGGCACCGCCCACGGACAGCTGGCGTACTATCGCGCGCTCGAGCGGCAGGGGCACGCTCGAATTCTCTCCGGCGTGGGCGGCCTGAACGCGCACGTGGCGGAGTGGGAAGCGTGGGACGCCGCGCATCCCGAGGACGACGGGAGCGCCACCCCGCCGCTCGGGTTTGTCATCAGCATGGAGAGCGCGGACCCGATCCTGGAGCCCCGCGACCTTGGGGAGTGGCATGCCGCCGGCCTGCGGGCCATCGGGCTCGCACACTACGGTGCCGGACGCTACGCGGGCGGGACGTCCACCGAGGCGGGCGTCTCCGAGCTCGGCACGGCGCTGCTCGCGGAGATGAAGCGCCACGGCACGCTGGTGGATTTGACCCACTCGTCCGACGAGGCGTTTTGGGAGACGCTCGACCGGTGGGACGGACCGGTGCTGGCCAGCCACAACAATTGCCGCGCGCTCGTGCCGCATCAGCGGCAATTTTCCGACGAGCAAATCCGTGCCATCATCGCACGCGGCGGCGTGATCGGGGTCGCGCTGGACTGTTGGATGCTCAAGGCCGGCTGGCGACACGGCGACAGCAACGAAAGCGTCACCCTGGCGGACGTCGTCGCCCACCTCGACCATGTCTGTCAGATCGCGGGCAGCGTCCGGCACGCCGCGATCGGCACCGACCTGGACGGCGGGTTCGGCCGCGAAGGGTCTCCGCACGACCTCGACACGATCGCGGATCTGCAGAAGATCCCGGCGCTCCTGGCCGGGCGCGGGTACCGGCCCGACGACGTGGCGGCGGTCATGCACGGTAACTGGCTGCGGTTCCTGCGCGGCGCGTGGGCGCCGGCCTAGCACACCGCCGCGCCGCTTTCGTGCAGCGCGTGCCGCGCTTCTCCGATGCCGTAATACACGATGACGAGGGACGCGAGCGGATCGGCCCACCACCACCCGGCGACCGCGTTCAGCGCCAACCCGATCAGCACGGCCCCGGCGAGATAGGCGTCAACGAGCGTCACGCGCGACTCCGTTCGGAGTACTTCGCTGCCCAAACGCTCTCCGGTAACCCGCTTTCCGTACGCGAGCAGCAGCATCGCGATGAACGTGGCGGCCGTCCAGATCATGCCGCCCACGGAAGCCGCGGGGCGCGTCTGTGTAAGCACCGTGTACGCGAGCTGCGCCGCGATGTAGACGACGAGCAGCACGAACGCGATGCCGATCAGCCGGAGCGCGGTGCGTTCGCGGTCACGATGGACGCCCAAGAGGTGCCAGACGACCACCACCGACGCGAAGATCTCGACGAGAGAATCCAGGGCGAATCCTGCGAGGGCCACAGATCGCGCCGCGTATGCGGCCGCGATGAGGATAACGACGCCCACCACGTTCCAACCAAGAGTGGTGTATTCAAGCAGTAATCCCAGTCCAGTAAGGTTCATGGTGCCCACAACTGAAGCCGCGGAAATGCTCCGAGATCGCGGTAGTTGAGGGTCCACGCCGGTAATCTCAGGCGAATCGCAACGGCCGCTACCAGTGCATCTTCCAGTGAGCCCTTCCATCCCGGGCCGAGCGCGCCAACGAGCGCAACGGTATCGTCAAAATCACGTTGACTCGGAAAGACGATTTCCAAAGCCCTGTGCATGTGTGCCAGAGCGGTTTGCCCAACCGCCGCGCCGGCTTCGTACACCAGCCACTTGTAGACCTCGAACATGATGGGAAGGGGAATGATGAGACGGCTGCGGGCGGTGATCAATGCGTCAAATCCTGTCCGTGCCATCGCATGGTCACGATCGGACTGATACGCCAGCGCGATAACAGGTCCGGCGTCGAGGACGATGCCGGACGGCAGCCTATCGCTCGCGTTCGCGGGCAATCGTAGTATCCTCGGCGCGGTGCCTGGTCCCTGGGCCTGAGGCGCGGCGTACAAGCCCCGCCAGCCGAAGAATGCGATGAGGATCGTTGCGCGAAATCAGCGCATCTACCGCCTGTTGAATGACAGACGAGATCGTTGTCCCAGGACGCGTGCGAACATAGGTGAGGAGCCGGCGATCCAGCGACTCCGGAAAGTATATTGTCCGTTTCATGCACACGTCACCTATGCATTATCCTACCATATCCTACATGCGAGGGCAAGTTGCGATTCCCAAATGGTACGCTGAGGACGGCAAGCGACTCGGTCCGCGATACTCGCCAGCCGGGAGGGATTGAATTGCCACTTCTCTCTAGAATGCTCGGCCGGACCGGACTTCGGGTTTCGGCGCTCGGCCTCGGGTGCATGGGCATGTCCGATTTCTACGCGGGGCGCGACGACGACGAGTCGATCGCGACGATCCACCGGGCGCTCGACCTGGGCGTCACGTTCCTCGACACCTCGGACGCGTACGGCGTTGGACGGAACGAGGAGCTGGTCGGCCGGGCGCTGCGCGGCCGCCGCGCGGGGGTCGTGCTTGCGACCAAATTTGGCAATCTGCGGAGCGCGGACGGCACCTGGCGCGGCGTCAACGGCCGTCCGGAGTACGTCGTGCAGGCCTGCGACGCGAGCCTCCACCGGCTCGGCGTCGACGTGATCGACCTCTACTATCAGCACCGGGTCGATCCGAACACGCCGATCGAGGATACCGTGGGCGCGATGGCGCGGTTGATCGAGCAGGGGAAAGTGCGGTACTTAGGTCTGTCGGAAGCCGCTCCGGCGACGATTCGCCGTGCCCACGCCGTGTATCCCATCACCGCGCTGCAGACGGAATACTCGCTGTGGAGCCGCGATGTGGAGCCGGAGATTCTTCCGGCATGCCGCGGGCTCGGCATCGGATTCGTGCCCTACAGTCCCCTCGGCCGCGGCTTCCTGACCGGCCGCTTCCAGAAGCCCGACGATCTCCCGCCGGACGACCGACGGCGCAGCATGCCGCGATTTCAGGCTGAGAACTTCGAGCGCAACATCGTGCTGCTGAAGCGTGTCCAAGATCTGGCGAAGGAGAAGCGCTGCACCCCCGCGCAACTCGCACTCGCCTGGGTTCTGGCGCAGGGGCAGGACATCGTGCCGATTCCCGGGACGAAGCGGCGGGTCTATCTGGAAGAGAACCTCGGCGCCCCGACCGTCGTGCTTACTGCCGCCGACCTGGCGCGCATCGACGAGGCGATCCCGCGCGGCGCCGCCGCGGGGGATCGGTACGACGCGCCGGCGATGCGCGGGTTGAACCGCTAGCGCCGGAGGGGTCAGGACAGCAGCGGCTGGGCGCGCACGGAGAGCGCCACCGCCGCGAGAAGCGCCAGGGCGGCCACGGCCCCGAGCGCGCCCGTGACCTCGACGGGCCGCACCTTCCAGCCCACGCTGCGGCTGACCGTGCGGTAGACGTCCTTCAACTGTCCCGCCGATGAGGCGTGGTGGTACGTGCCGCCGGTTCGCTCGGCGATGGCCTGCAGGGTCGCTTCGTCGAGCGGACCGCCGATCATGAACCCGGTCGTCGAGCCGAACCGCTGCCCGATGCCGACCGTGTACACGGTCACCTGCTGACGGCGGGCCCATTCCGCGGCGTCGAGCGGGTCGATCCCGCTGTTGTTCTGGCCGTCCGAGAGGAGCACCACCACGCCCGGCGGCTTCGGGGTTCCGGACGCGGGAGGGGAGGCACCGTCGTGCGGCGGCCGCGTGCGTTCCGGCAGCGCCGCCACCGCTTCGATCAGGCCTTCCCCGATGGCGGTGCGGTGCCGCACCGTGATCCCATCGATCGCTCCCAGGATGCGGCCGCGGTCCTGCGTGGGCGAGGCGACGAGCACCGCGTCTCCCGCAAACGTCGCGAGTCCGACGGGGATCCCGCGGGGCAGCCCCGCGACGAATCCCTTCGCGGCGCTCTTCGCGGCTTCCAGCCGGGACGGCGTGATGTCCTGAGACAGCATGCTGCCGCTGACGTCGATCGAGAGCATGATCGCGGACCGGTTCACGGGCTGCGGCACCGGCAGCGTCGGCCGGGCGAGAGCGAGAACGGCCACCGCGACGGCGGCGAGAAACATCCCGGCGGACGTCAGGCGCCGCCGGCGGCCGCGTCGATCCGCCGCGGCGACGATCTCGAGCGCGGGAAACGTGATGGACTGCGGCACACGGCGGCGCAGCATCGAGACATAACCCGCGGCGAGTGCCGGAACGAGCAGAAGTCCCCAGAGGAATCCCGGCCAGAGGAACATGCTCCCGCTGCCCTTTCCGCCCGGTGAGGTCGAGCGGCGACCGCCGCGTCACTTCCATGACCCGAGAGCGCTTTCCCTGCCGCCGGTGTTCGCGAGAGGGCCGTGCGGGCCGGGGGCCTCGGGGGAATATAGTTCGGTGATGAATACTCGATGCCGATCCTGTTTCGTGGGTGGTGTGGGGCGCCGGGCCGCCGGTCTCATCCTCCTGGGCGCGGCGCTCGCGCCGGGGATCGCGACGGCCCAGGTTCCGGCGACCGTTCCCTCCGGGGGCGGCAGCGTCACGGTCGCGCTGGCCGCCGGCGCGTCGGAGATCACGCTGCCCGCGGTTCGCGCGCTCCGCCTCTCCGTGCCGACGTCCGGTCTGCCGCGGGCCGCGGGGCCCGCGACGGTCTCCGTGGCGACCGACGTCGGCGCCGTCCCCCGCCGGACCATCTTCTCGCTGCGCCAGGTCCCGGCCGACGTGACGATGGACTTCGATCTGCCGCGCGGCATCATCTCGGTCGGCGGCACCCGCGTCGGATCGTTCACCCCGGTTGCGCCGTTGACCGACAACCTGAGATTCCCGGTCGACGTGGCGATTCACCGGGGCGGGAGCAGCATCGCGCTGCACCGCGACATCATGTTCCTGCTGCCGACCGTCATCGTTCCCGGATTCTCCAACGAGAAGCGCAGCAGACCCGATCCGCTGGTCGTGAAGCGGTTCGGCCGGTACGGATACACGGACGCGACGCCGCACCCGACGTTGTTTTGGTACCCGTATCAGTCTCACCGGATCGGTCTGGAAGAAGGGGCGCGCGCGCTGGCGGCGTACGTCCGGCGCGTCGTGCTGCCGGCCGCGTACGCGGCCAAGATCAACGTGGTCGGCTACAGCGCCGGCGGCCTGTTCGCCCGCTGGCTGATCGCGTACGACTTCGACCACTGGACGACACTGGTGAACCGGCTCGTAATGGTCGCCGTTCCAAACGAAGGCGCGATCCTGCCGTACCTGGGCCTGCATGCGCCGCCGTTCATCCCGTTTTCGGCGGAGGCGAAGACCCCGCTCGCGCGCGCGATGGATCCGGTCTTTCCGTTCTGGCGGGCGACGGCCTCGGATCCGTGGTCGCTCCCGGCCGACGACGGCAACCCGGAGCTCACCGCGCTCAACGCGCGTCCGTTCCCCGATGGGATTCGCGTCTATAACCTGTACGGCGACAACGACCCGAGCCAGACCGGCGGCCCCCAGACCGCGGTCGGCGTGACCGGGCAGCTGCCCGGGGCCGCGCTGTCGTATGGGTCGGGCGACGGGATCGTGCTGACGGCGAGCGCCCTCGGCGTTCCCATCAACGGGTCGCCCGGCTTGCCCGAACTGGCGGAACGTGCCGTGCGCATCGACGTAGGACGTGTATACCACATCCACGTCCTCGAAGTTGGCGCTCCCAAGGCGGCCGCGGCCCTGCAGGACCGGGTCGAGACGGCGGCTGAGGTGGCGGGAACGCCGCAGAAGATTCAGCCCTAGCGCCCATTGTATGCTCTACAGCCAAATACTATAATCGGCCTTCGTGAGGCGCACCACCGTGCCACCCCGGCCGTTTGTCCGTGGCTGAGGCGGTCTCCACCACAGGTCCAGCAGTCGGCGAGCCTAACCTGCGCCGAGATATTTCGGTGTGGGGGTCGTTCATGTGGGGTTTCGCCGACGTTGGGGCCGACATTTACGTGGCGCTGGGCATCGTCATCGCGGCCACGATGGGCGCCGCCCCTCTGGCGTTCGCGGTCGCCGGCCTCGTGTACATCACGATCGGTCTCGCCTATACCGAGCTGGCGGCGGCGTACCCGGTGGCCGGCGGCGGCCAGTACTTTGTCAGCCGCGGGCTCGGGGACGCGGCCGGGTTCATCGCCGGGTCGGCCCTGCTGCTTGACTACACGATCGACATCGCCCTGTTCGCGACGTTCTCAGCCGGCTATGTGAATTTCTTCTTCCCGGCCATTCGCGACTTCAAGGCGAATCTTGGTCCGTTCCACGGCATCAACCCGCTGTGGGCCGGGGAAACCTTTGTGCTGATCGTCGTGCTCACGTGGCTGAACGTGCGCGGCGTGCGGGAATCGTCGTTTCTGAACGAAGTCGTCGGCGTATTCGGCCTCATCGTCGAGGCCGGTCTGATCCTGATCGGCCTGATCTTTGCCTGGAAACCCGAACTGCTGGTCGACCAGTGGGTGCACCAGTTCCCAAGCTTTCATCAATTCATGTACGGGTCGTCGCTGGCGATTATCTCGTACGTGGGGTTGGAATCGATCTCTCAGGCGGCCCAGGAGACGCGGCGTCCCGCCACCGTCATCCCGCGCACATCCATCGGGTTGATCGGCAGCGTTTTTCTCTTCGCCGTCTTCTTCTCGATCACGGGCCTCGGCGTGCTTCCCTGGCAGGCCTACGCGAAGGACGTCGGCGACTCGGTGGCCCTGTTTGGCAGTCGCCTCCCGTTCGTCGGCCCGATCGCGGGGCCGCTCGCGGCGGTCCTGGGGGCCGTGATCTTGCTGATCTCCGCCAACACCGGGGTCATGGGAGCGAGCCGGCTCGTCTACTCGATGAGCCAGCTCAAGCTGCTGACACCCTGGTTTCGCGACGTGCATCCGCGGTACCGCACGCCCGCGCGGGCCATTCTGGTCTTCTCGGGAATCGGCCTGCTCGAGGCGATGCTCGCGTTCCTCACGCCCAGTGCCGTGGACGTGCTGGCCAACATGTACGCGTTCGGGGCGACCCTCGGTTATACACTGGTGTTCATCGCCTTGCTCGCGCTGCGCGTCAAGGATCCTTACTCGCCCCGGCCGTACCGTGTGCCGCTGAACGTGCCGTGGCGCCGGAAGGACGGCACGACGGTCGATATACCGCTGGTCGGCATCCTCGGCCTCGTCGGCATCGTCGTCACGCTGATCGAGGTCGTCCTAACCCACGAGATCGGGCGGATCGCCGGTCCCGCCTGGGTGCTCCTCGGTTTGGCCTACTACGTGTGGTTCCGGCGCCGGCGGAACCTCCCGGTGACACACAGTGTGTCTCACGCCTGGGAGGACCAACAGCGCCGTATCCTCCGGGACGCCGAGGAGTATGATCTTCTGGAGCGATATGAGATTGTGCTGGCCCAGCGCGATCGGGATCGGACGCGGAGGCACCAGCGTGCGTGAGGTGGATGACGCCGCCGGGCACCCGGTAAGCCCGGCGCGGTATACGGGCGCCGACGTGTACCGGACGCTGACGAGCGTTCTCATGGTCGCCATGGGGATCGTGATCCTTGCACGCACCCTGCCGCTCGGGGTGCACTTGCAGGCGCTGCTGGTAGGACTCGGGTTCCTGGGACTAGGCGCGTACCGGCTGTCCTTTGTGGTCGCGTACCTGCGGCGGCGGGTCCGGTGACCGAGAGCCTGCGGCTGAGCGCGCTCGGCGCCGTGCTGGCGGCAACGTTTGCCGTCGCCATGGCCACCCTGCTGTTCTGGATGCTGCGGGTGCCCCGGCCGGTTTCTCCGGAGATCGCGCGCGCGGTGCGGTCCGTCGGCGCAGTGAGAACGATCTTCGTGCCGATCCTTGAGGCGTATTACTCAGAGCGGGCGGTCGAACTGGCGTGCCGGCTCGGGGAAGAGCAAAAGGCGAAGATCCTCATCGGGTTTGTCGTCGAGGTACCGCGAACCCTGAGCCTCGGTGTCCCGCTTCCCGAGGTCGAGGAGCGGGGGCGCGTTGCGCTCGAACAGGCCCGTCAGATCGTCTCGGCGCACCACCTTGGATCGTCGGCCGAGGTGATCCGCGCGCGGCAGGCGGGGGAGGGTATCACGCGGGCGGCCCGGGATCACGACGTCGACCTGATCGTGCTCGGCATCTCGCCGGAGACCGGATTCGTCGAAGGGTCGACCGAGCGCGTTGCGGAATCGCTGTTCCGGCACGCGCCGTGTGAAGTCGTCATCGACCGGCTGGCCGAGACGAGCATCGGCGCGGTGGCGCCGGAACGGCGCGCGAGCCCCGAGGCCGGACACGGCGGTGCGGATCACGGCGGGCCCGCGCCTGTGCATGAGGATGCGCGCGCTCGCCGGGCATAGGGCGCCCGTACCGGTCGCGCGGGCGACGGCGGCGCTTTCTGCCGACCGACAGGCGGCCGGCCAGCATGTAATTGAAGCCGCCTAGTCCCCGAAAGGGGAGAGGGGAGTCAGCGGCGATGCATGTGGTGATTCTGGGGTGCGGACGGGTGGGCGCGATGCTCGCCTCGCTGCTCGAGACCGAACGGCACTCGATCGGCATTATCGATAAAGATCCGGAGGCGTTCCGTCGTCTCAGCGGGGGCTTCCGGGGAAAGACGATCCTCGGCATCGGGATCGATGAGGATATTCTAAGGAAGGCCGGCATCGAACGCGCGGACGGGTTTGCGGCCACGACCAACGGGGACAACACCAATATCATGTCCGCCCAGATCGCCAAAGTGAAGTTCAAGGTGCCGCGCGTGATCGCCAGGATCTACGATCCGCTTCGCGCCGACGCGTACCGGGAATTGGGAATCGACACGATCTCCCCCACGCTGCTCGGCGCGGGGCTGTGCCAGGACTTTCTGACCGAACGGCCCTGGCGGAGCATCGAGGAGTATCAGGCGATCCGGGAGGCGCAGCTGCTGTCCCCGAGACTTGAAGGGAGCCGATAGCCAATGTACGTGATCGTCGGGGGAGGCGGAAAGGTCGGGTATTACCTCACAAAGGCGCTGCGCGCGGCGGGACAGGAAGTGACCATCATTGAGAAAGAGCGGCGGCGCTTCGTCATTCTCCAGGAAGAGTTCGGCGACTGCGCGCTCCTCGGCGACGCCTGCGAAGTCCGAACGCTCGACCAGGCGGGCGCGGTGCGCGCGGATCTCGTCGCCGCGGTGACCGGCGACGACGAGGACAACCTGGTCATCTGCCAGATGGCCAAGCGCAAGTTCAACGTGAAGCGCGTAATCGCGAGGATCAACAACCCTAAGAACGAGGTCACGTTCCGGCTCCTCGGGATTGACGAGACCGTGAGCTCGACCACCCTGATCTACAGCATGATCGAGCAGGAGGTCGAAGTCGCGGACGTCATCCCCCTGACGGCGCTGCGGCGCGGCAACTTGGAGCTGGTCGAGGTGGCGGTGCCGCAGAGCTCCCCCGCCGCCAACAAGCGGGTCCGGGATCTGCCCCTTCCGCGCGGTTGCACGTTGGGGATTCTCGTGCGAGGTGAGGCGGCCGAGGTTATCCACCCGGACACCGTGCTCCGCCCGGGAGACGACCTTGTGGCCATCATCCCGTCGACCGGCGCCCAGGCATTTCGCGAGGCGCTGCTGGGAAGAAACGTCCCGGCGCACTGAACCGGAGCGTGACAACCGCGGAGCAGCCTCCCGGCGTCGCGGCGTACGCCGGTACGTGTGCCGGCGTCGCGGCGATCAGCTTTGGACTGTGGATCGCGCACCCTTTTTTGACCCTCGCACCGATCGCGCTCGTCCACCTGCTGGCCGTGTTCTGCGTCGCCTTGTTGTGGGGCATGGGACCGGCGGTCGCCGCCAGCGTGCTCGGCTTTGTGGCGCTTGACTACCTGTTCGTGCCGCCGTTGTTCTCGCTGACCATCGCCGCACCGTCGGAAGTCGTGTCGCTGATGATCTTTCTCGCGGTCGCCGTCATCACAAGTCGCCTTGCCGCGGGGGCGCGCGGCCGGGCGCGCGAAGCCGAAGCCCACGCACGCGAGTCCCGGGCGCTTCTCCGGCTCAGCGATGCGGCGGTGGACGCCCGCACCACGGATGCTGCGCTTCAGGCGATTGCGGAATTGACGACGGACATCTTCGCCCTGCGTCACTGCGCGATTCTGCTGCCGGACAGCCTGGACGTTCTGCGCGTGGAGGCATGGGCCCCGGCCGCGGAGCCCTGCACCCTCACACGGGACGAGGAAGGCATCGCGGCGTACGTCTGGCGCGACCAGACGTCCGTTCCGCACAGATCCGGCTCGTATGTGCCGCTCCGGATCGGCGCGCAGCGCGTTGGCGTCCTGCGGATCGGCCCCTCGACGGACGGCGAGCCGCTGCCCGCTGCCGCGCAGCGTCTTCTGAACACGTTCGCCGCCGCGGTCGCGGCGGCGATCGATCGCCGGCGGCTCCTGGACGCCGCGACGCAGGCGGAAGTACTGCGGCGATCTGACGCGCTCAAGACCGCGCTGCTCGGTTCGGTGTCGCACGATCTGCGCACGCCGCTGACGACGCTGAAGACCGGGATCACGGCGCTGCTGCAGACCGACGTGGCGTGGGACCGGCAGGCACAACAGGAGGTGCTGGCCGCAGCCAACGAGGAAGTGGACCGCCTCACCCGGCTGATCAGCAACCTCCTGGACGTCTCACGCGTCGAGGCCGGCGCGCTCAAACCCGACCGGCAGTGGTACGAAGCCGGCGAATTGATCGCGGACACCGTCCGCCGCGCCGGACCGCGAGATCACCGCGTCACCGTCGAGGTCGCGAACGGTGAGCTGCCGGTCTATGTCGATTACGTGCAGATCCAGCAGGTTCTCGCCAACCTGCTGGACAACGCCGCCAAGTACTCGCCCGCCGGTAGCGAGATCCACGTTGTGGGCGCCGCCGAGGATGGAGCGTTTGTCATCCGCGTTCGGGACCACGGTCCCGGCGTGCCGACGGCGGAGGCCGATCGCATCTTCTCGAAGTTCTACCGCATCGGCGGCCGCCGCACGGGCACCGGGCTCGGGCTGGCCATTTGCAAAGGGCTCGTCGAGGCCCACGGCGGCCGCGTCGCCGTCGAAAATCCGGGACGCGGGGGCGCCGTCTTCTGTGTTTCGCTGCCGCTTGTGACGCCGCCGGTCTTCGCTCTTCCGTCCGCATGACGGGCGCACGGGTGCTGGTGGTCGACGACGAAATGCCGATCCTCCGGCTGTTGCGGCGGACACTCGAGGCGCACGGGTATGCGGTCGAGGCCGTGGACACGGGCGGTGCCGCCCTCGCCGCGGCGGGCCGTCGGCGTCCCGACGCCGTGCTGCTGGATCTGATGCTGCCGGACATCGATGGGCTCGAGGTGTGCCGGAAACTCCGCGAGCTCCTTCAGGCGCCCATCATTGTTCTATCGGCGCGCGGCGAGGAACGGACGAAGGTCGAGGCCCTCGATCTCGGCGCCGACGACTACCTCACCAAGCCGTTCGGCACGGCGGAGCTGCTCGCGCGGCTCCGGGTGGCGATCCGTCACGCTGCGGGGAGCCGGACGAGCCCGATCATCCGCGCGGGCGACCTCACGCTCGATCTCGACCGCCGGCTCGTGACACGGGAAGGCGCGACGCTGCGCGTCACCCCGAAAGAGTACGACACGCTGAAGTATCTCGCCCAGCACGCGGGCCGAGTCGTCACCCACCGGGCCCTGCTCGGGAGCATCTGGGGACCGGAGTATGGCGAGGAACTGCACTACCTGCACGTGCTGGTGAACCAGCTCCGCCGGAAAGTTGAGCCCGATCCCGCGCGTCCGCGCTACATTCTCACCGAGCCCGGCGTCGGATACCGCTTCCAGATCCCCGACTGACCCGGTCGCGGGCGGCCCATCGTCCGCGATTTTGAGGAAAACTTGAGCCCACGGCCCCCTTCCCTGATCCCGCGCTGAGCCCCTGCCTGCTAGAGTACCTCGGTACTCTCCGGGGAGCCGCATGCAGGATCACGCCGTCGTCTCGACATCGCCGCCCGCGTCCGGCGAAGCCGGAGGAACCCTACGCCGGGATATCAGCGTGTGGGGCTCCTTTATGTGGGGCTACGCCGACGTCGGCGCCGATATCTACGCCGCCCTCGGCATTGTGGTGGCGGCCTCGATGGGCTTGGCGCCGCTCGCGTTCGCGGTCGCCGGATGCGTCTACGTGCTGATCGGTCTCGCGTACACTGAGCTGGCGAGTTCGTACCCGGTCGCGGGCGGCGGCCAGTATTACACGGCGCGAGGCCTCGGCGATTTCTTGGGGTTCATCGCGGGCTCCGCCCTCCTGCTGGACTACACGATCGACATCGCGCTCTTTGCGGCGGCGTCCGCCGGCTACGTCAACTTCTTCATCCCCGCGTTCCGTGACTATAAAATCTCGATCGGCCGGCTGCACGGACTCAATCCGATTTGGGCGGTCGAGACCGTCGTCCTGATCCTGTTCCTCATCTGGCTCAACATCCGGGGGATCCGGGAGTCGTCGCTGTTCAATGAGATCATCGGCGCGGTCGACATGGCCACCGAGTCCGTGGTCATCATCCTCGGGTTCCTCTTCGCCTGGAAACCGGAACTGCTGGTCCACCAGTTCCTGACCCAGCAGCCGACGTTCAGCCAGTTCATGTACGGATCGTCCCTCGCGATCATCTCGTATGTCGGCCTCGAGTCGATCTCTCAGGCGGCACAGGAGACCCGGCGGCCCGCGACGATCATCCCGCGCACCTCTCTCGGCCTGATCTTCAGCGTCCTGCTGTTTGCGATGGCATTCTCCACGCTGGGGATCGGCATGCTGCCGTGGCAGGAGATCGCGGGGCATCAGGACGACCCGGTCGCCCTGCTCGCGCACCACATCCCGTTGATCGGGAGCATCGCCGGGCCGTTCGCCGCGATCATGGGCGGCACGATTCTGCTAATCTCGGCGAACACCGGCGTCATGGGAAGCTCCCGCCTGACGTTTTCGATGAGCGGCCTGGGCCTCGCGAGCGAGTGGATGAACGCCGTCCACCCAAAGTACCGCACCCCCTACAGGACGATCGTGCTGTTCTCATGCATGGCGGTCGTCGAGGCGCTCTTGGCCTTTCTGACGCCTCAGGCCATGGACACCTTGGGGAACATGTACGCGTTCGGAGCGACGCTGGCGTATCTCCTCGTCTTCATCTCGCTGGTGCGGTTGCGCTTCGTGGATCCGGTGACGCCGCGGCCTTATCGTGTGCCGCTCAACATCCCGTGGCGCCACGGCGGTGAAACAGTCCAAGTTCCCGTGCTGGGATTCATCGGCATCGCGGGGGTCAGCCTGATCCTCTTCGAGGTCATCCTGACACACCAGATTGGGAGAGTCGCCGGCCCCAGCTGGGTGCTCCTGTGTCTCGCGTACTACGTCTGGTACCGCCGCCGGCAGGGGTATCCGGTCTGGCGGTCTTTGAAGAGGCAGTGGGAGGCCGACCAAATCGCCATTCTGACCTCGGCCGAGGAGTACGAACTGCTCGAAGCCTATCGGTTTGCGCTTGCCGCTCGAGGGAGGGAGCGTGCACGACGACGGCGGCTAGATTAACGACTTCTTAACCTCCGTGCCCGTATTCATGACGCCGCCGTGACCCCTTCGATGGTATGGTACCGACCGTAGGTCAGTACCAGGGGGGGTGGGCATGGCAGACGTTCTCGTCGTCGGTGTGATGGTTTTGCTTCTGGTCGCGACCCTCGTCTGGATCCCCGGCCTGACACGGGTCATGGGGCGGTAAGAGACATGGTCGTGCTTGCCGGCATCCTGTCCGTGGGACTGTTCATCTATCTGGTCTGCGCGCTGCTGAAGCCGGAGTGGTTTGTATGACCACGATCGGCGTGTTGCGGATCCTGCTCGCGTTCGCGGTGGTCTTCGCGCTGGTCCGGCCGCTCGGTCTCTTCATGGCCCGCGTCTACACGGGCGAACGCACCTGGTTTGACCGCCTGCTGCGGCCGGTGGAGCGGCTCTTCTACCGGTGGTCGCGCGTGGATCCTGACGAGGATATGTCGTGGCAGACGTATTCGATCGCGCTTCTCCTCTTCACGTTCGCCGGCATGCTGCTGCTCTACGCGCTCCAGCGGACGCAGGCCGTGCTCCCGTTCAACCCGCAGAAGATGCCGGCCGTCTCCCCGGACCTGTCGCTCAACACCGCGGTCTCGTTCGCGACCAACACCAACTGGCAGAATTACGGCGGCGAGACGACGCTGAGTTACTTCGTCCAGATGGTGGGGCTCACGGTCAAGAACTTCGTTTCGGCCGCGGCCGGGCTCGCGGTGATGGTCGCGCTCTTCCGCGGGCTCACGCGCCGGTCGGCGAAGGCGATCGGGAACTTCTGGGTTGATCTCGTGCGGAGCAGCCTGTACATCCTGCTGCCGATGTCGGTGGTGCTGGCGCTCCTGCTGGCGTCCCAGGGCGTCGTCGCGACGCTCTCGCCCTACAAGACCGCGACGCTCCTTCAGCCGGTGACGTACGACGAGCCGGTCACCGACGCGAACGGGAAGCCGGTGCTCGACGCGCAGGGCCACCAGAAAACCAAGCCGGTGACGGTGACCGAGCAGGTGATCGCGGTCGGGCCGGCCGCGTCCCAGATCGCGATCAAGCAGCTCGGGACGAACGGCGGCGGCTTCTTCAACGTCAACTCGGCGCATCCGTTCGAGAACCCGACCCCGCTTTCAAACTTCCTCGAACTGATCGCGATCCTCGTCCTGCCGGCCGCGGTCTGCTATACGTTCGGCAAAATGGTCGGCGACACACGGCAGGGGTGGGCGATTCTCGCCGCGATGACACTGATGTTTCTGCCGCTGCTCGCGATGACGGAGGGGTTCGAGCAGGCCGGCAACCCGCTGATCGCCCGGCTCGGGGTCGATCAGCGCGCCGGCCCGGCGCAGTCCGGCGGCAACATGGAGGGCAAGGAGGTTCGGTTCGGCGTCCCCGATTCGGCGCTGTGGGCGACGGCGACGACGGCGACCTCGAACGGCTCGGTCAACTCGATGCACGACTCGTACACGCCGCTCGGCGGGATGGTGCCGTTGATCAACATGCATTTGGGCGAGGTGGTCTACGGCGGCATCGGCGTCGGCCTGTACGACATGCTGATGGTGGTGATCCTCGCGGCGTTCGTCGCCGGCCTGATGGTCGGCCGCACGCCGGAGTACCTCGGCAAGAAGATCGAGGCCTTCGAGATGAAGATGGCATCGGTCGTGGTCCTCGTGATGCCGCTGATCGTCTTAATCGGCACGGCGATCGCCGTGGCGACGCCGGCCGGCCGCGCCGGGGCCTCCAACCCGGGTCCGCACGGGTACAGCGAGATCCTCTACGCCTTTACGTCGATGGGCAACAACAACGGCAGCGCGTTCGCCGGCATCAACAGCAACACGCCGTTCTACAACGAGGTCGGTGCCGTCGTGCTGTGGCTGGGACGGTTTTGGGAGATCGTGCCGGTGCTCGCGGTCGCGGGCTCCATGGCCGCGAAGAAGGTCGTGCCGCCCAGCCCGGGCACGCTCCCCACGCACACCGGACAGTTCATTCTGTGGCTCGCCGCGGTGACCGTGATCATCGGCGCCCTGAGCTTCCTGCCCGCGCTCGCGCTCGGGCCGATCGTCGAGCACTTCCTGCTCCACGCCGGCACGGTCTTCAAGTGAGGAGAGACGGATGAGCGCACAGGCTGCTTCAGAGCACGCTCGCGCGCAGGCCATGCTGTGGCGCACGGCGATCCGGGACTCGTTCCTGCGGCTCGATCCGCGTCAGCAGCTCCGCAACCCGGTGATGTTCGTGGTCGAGGTCACGAGCGCGCTGACGACGGTGCTGTTTTTCCAGGCGGTGTTGGGGCGCGGCGAAGCGCCGGCGCCGTTCATCGGCAGCGTGTCGGCCTGGCTGTGGTTCACCGTCGTGTTCGCGAACTTCGCCGAGGCGCTGGCGGAAGGCCGGGGAAAGGCCCAGGCCGAGGCGCTCCGGCGCGCGCGCCGCGACACCCCGGCCAAGCGTCTCAAGCGCCCCGAGCGCGGGGCGCCCCACGAGACCGTGTCGTCGACGACGCTTCGCAAGGGTGACGTGGTGCTCGTCGAGGCCGGGGACGTGATCCCCGGCGACGGCGAGGTGGTTCAGGGCATCGCGTCCGTGGACGAGAGCACCGTCACCGGCGAGAGCGCGCCGGTGATTCGTGAATCGGGGGGTGACCGGAGCGCCGTCACCGGCAGCACGCGCGTGTTGTCCGACTGGCTCATCGTGCGCATTACGGCGAACCCGGGCGAGGGCTTCATCGACCGCATGATTGCGCTCATCGAGGGGGCCCGCCGGCAAAAGACGCCGAACGAGATCGCGCTCAACATCCTGCTGGCCGGGTTCACGATCCTGTTTCTCGTCGTCTGCGCGACCCTGCTGCCGTACTCGGTCTACAGCGTCGGGGCGGCCGGCCGCGGGACGCCGGTGACGATCACGGTGCTCGTGGCGCTGCTCGTGTGCCTGATCCCGACCACGATCGGCGGCCTGCTCAGCGCGATCGGGATCGCCGGCATGGACCGCATGATCAAGCGGAACGTCATTGCGCTGTCCGGGCGCGCGGTCGAGGCCGCGGGCGACGTGGACGTGCTGCTGCTCGACAAGACCGGCACGATCACGCTCGGCAACCGCCAGGCCGTGGAGTTCATTCCGGTGGACCACGCGGAGGCCGGCGAACTCGCCGAGGTCGCGCAGCTCGCGTCGCTGGCGGACGAGACGCCGGAAGGCCGCAGCTGTGTCGTGCTCGCGAAGGACCAGTACGGCCTGCGCGGTCGCACCGTCGGGAGCGGCCCGGAGACGCCGCAGGGGATGACGTTCGTGCCGTTTACGGCGCAGACGCGGATGAGCGGCGTCAATTTCGACGGCCTGGTGATCCGGAAAGGCGCGCCCGACGCCATCATCGCGCACGTCCGCTCCCTCGGCGGCGACGTGCCTCCGGACCTCAACACCGTGGTCGAGCGGATCGCGCGCTCGGGCGGCACGCCGCTCGTCGTCTCACGCAACAACAAGATCCTCGGGGTCATCCACCTCAAGGACATCGTGAAGGGCGGGATCAAGGAGCGGTTCATCCAGCTGCGGCGGATGGGCATCCGGACCGTCATGATCACCGGCGACAACCCGCTGACCGCGGCGGCGATCGCGGCGGAGGCGGGGGTGGACGACTTTCTCGCGCAGGCCAAGCCGGAGGACAAATTGCGCCTGATCCGCGAGCAGCAGGCCGGCGGCCGCCTCGTCGCGATGACGGGAGACGGGACCAACGACGCGCCGGCGCTCGCCCAGGCCGACGTCGCGGTGGCGATGAACACCGGAACCCAGCCGGCCCGCGAGGCGGCGAACATGATCGACCTCGACAGCAATCCGACGAAGCTGATCGAGGTCGTCGAGATCGGGAAGCAGCTGCTGATGACGCGGGGGGCGCTCACGACGTTCAGCATCGCGAACGACGTGGCGAAGTACTTTGCGATCATTCCCGCGGCGTTCGCGTCGACCTACCCCGCGCTCGGGGCGCTCAATTTCATGCGCCTGGCGACGCCGCAGAGCGCGATCTCGTCCGCGGTGATCTTCAACGCGCTGATCATCATCGCGCTGATTCCGCTGTCGCTGCGGGGGGTGCAGTACCGGCCCGCGGGGGCGGCGCGGATTCTGCGCGACAACCTCCTGGTCTACGGCGCCGGCGGGGTCATCGCGCCGTTCATCGGGATCAAGCTGATCGACCTCGTTCTGGCCACGCTGGGGCTGCGATGAGGCCCGCCACCGCCTTCGCGAGGGAGCGTGACGTATGAGGCGTCAGATCTATCCGTCGATCATGATGACCATCCTGTCGACCGTGCTGTTCGGACTGGTCTACCCGCTCGCCATCACCGGGGTTGCGCAGGTGCTCTTTCCGAGGCAGGCCAACGGCAGCCTCATCGTCGAAGGCGGGCGCGTCGCCGGCTCGACCCTGATCGGCCAGCCGTTCTCCGACCCGAAATACTTCTGGGGCCGGCCGTCGGCGACATCGCCCTTTCCATATAATGCGGCGTCCTCGAGCGGCTCGAACCTGGGGCCGACGAACCGGGCGCTGATCGACGCGGTCAAGCAACGGATCGACGACCTCCGGAAGGCCGATCCGGGCAACGCCGCGCCGATCCCGGTGGACCTGGTGACCGCCTCGGCGAGCGGATTGGATCCCGACATCAGCCCCGCGGCGGCGCAGTATCAGGCGGCCCGTGTCGCGCGGGTGCGCCGCCTCTCGCCCGACACGGTGGACCGTCTGATCCGGCGGCACAGCGCGGGCCGGCAGTTCGGCATCCTCGGTGAGCCGCGCGTGAATGTGCTAGAGTTGAACCGAGCGCTGGATCAGATGAGGTGACCTTGTATCGCATACGCCGGCGAGGCGGAACGCCCGCGTCCTGAAGCCTTTCTGAAGGAAGCCGAGACCGAGGAGCGCCGGCACCGCCGAGGCAAGCTCCGGATCTTCCTCGGGTACGCCGCCGGCGTCGGCAAGACGTACGCGATGCTGCTCGCGGCCCGCGAGGCCCAGTCCGAGGGGCGTGGCGTCGCGATCGCCTACGTGGAGACCCACGGGCGGGCCGAGACCGAGGCCCTGGTCCACGGCTTCACCATCATTCCCCGCTGGAAGATCGCCTATCGCGGCGTGACGCTCGAGGAGATGGACCTCGACACCGTGCTCGGCGAGCATCCCGACCTCGCCGTCGTCGACGAGCTCGCCCACACCAACGCGCCGGGCTGCCGGCACGCCCGGCGGTACCAGGACGTCGAGGAACTTCTCGAGACCGGGATCGACGTGTATACGACGCTCAACGTCCAGCACATCGAAAGCCTCAACGACGTGGTCGCCCAGATCACCGGCATCACCGTCCGCGAGACGGTCCCCGACCAGATCTTGGAGCAGGCGGACGAAGTGGGCCTCGTCGATCTGCCGCCCGACGAGCTGATCCAGCGCCTGCATGAGGGCAAAGTCTACGTCCCCGAGCAGGCGAGCCGCGCGATCGACAAGTTCTTCCGGCCCGGCAACCTGACCGCGCTGCGCGAGATCGCGCTGCGGTATCTCGCCGGCCAGGTCGATCACCAGATGCGGGCCTACATGGAGAGCCATGCGATCCCGGGCCCGTGGCCGGCGGGAGAGCGGGTCGTGGTCTGCATCGACGCGGACCCGCTGGCGGAGCGGCTCGTCCGGACGGGCCGCCGGATGGCGGCCGGCCTGGACGCCGAGTGGATCGTGCTCCACGTCGAGACGCCCGAGTACGCCACGCTGCCGGAAGCCGCGCGCGACCGCATCGCGCGGACGCTGCGTCTCGCGGAGGAGCTCGGGGCCAGGAC
This sequence comes from bacterium, assembly GCA_035934535.1. Classification (GTDB taxonomy): domain Bacteria; phylum Sysuimicrobiota; class Sysuimicrobiia; order Sysuimicrobiales; family Segetimicrobiaceae; genus DASSJF01. The sequence continues at coordinate 31,193 of DASYXS010000128.1, read as the reverse complement.
GGTCAGCCTGCCCGGGACCAAGGCGTCCGAGGAAATCATCCGGTACGCGCGTGCCCAGAACGTTTCCAAGATTCTGGTCGGGGTGTCGCACCATCCCCGGTGGATTCAATTGATTCACGGTTCGGTGGTCGACCGCATCATGCGGGCGGCCGGCGACATCGATGTGTACGTGATCAGCGCGGCCCGCGAGCGGCAGCACACGACGGAGCCGGCCGCCCCGGAGTGGCCCGGGCTCTTCAGCAAACCCTATCTCTACAGCGCCGCGGTCGTCGCCGTGGCCGTCGTCATCGGCGCGCTGGTGCACGGGGTCTGGGCCCAGGCAAACGTGACGATGCTCTTCCTGCTGGCCGTCGTCGTGACCGCGCTGCAGTGGGGGCGCGGCCCCGCGACGCTCGTCGCGGCCGTCAGCCTCGCGGCCTTCGCGGTCTTCTTCGGGCCGCCGTCGTTCACGTACACCATGGCCGACACCCAGTATCTCGTCACGGTGGCGGCGCTGCTGTTCGTCGGCCTCGTCATCGGGACCCTGGCGAGCCGCACCCGCGAGCAGGCGCAGGCGGCGCGCAGCCGGGAAGGATACATGGCCGCGCTGCACGCCCTCAGCGGGGAGCTCGCCGCGACGAACGACCTCGACGCGATTCTCCAGGCGGTGGGCCGCCACATCGCGGCGACGTTCGGACGAAGCGTCGCGATCTTCCTGCCGAAGGGCGAGACGCTCGAGCCCCGGCTCATGACGCCCGGCTTTCCGCTGACGGAGAACGAGCGGGCGGTCGCGGACTGGGTGTTCCGGCACGGCCACTCCGCGGGGTACGGCACCGACACGGTGCCGGCGGCGGCCGCGCGGTACATGCCGCTCAAGACCGCGCAGCGCATCGTCGGCGTGCTCGGCGTGCAGCCGGCGGCGTCGGGTCCGCGGCTCAATCCCGAGCAGCGCCGGCTCCTCGACGCCTTCGCCAGTCAGGCGGCGCTCGCGATCGAGCGCGTGGAACTGGCGGAGGAGGCCCGGCGCGGCGACATCGCCCGCGAGACGGAGCGGCTCCAAACTGCGCTCTTGAACTCGATCTCGCACGACCTCCGCACGCCGCTCGCCTCGATCACCGGGGCGCTGACGACGCTCGCCGACCACCCGCCCGCCGATGAGCCCGTGCGCCGCGAACTGCTCCAGAACGCGAGGGAGCAGGCCGAACGGCTGAACCACCTTGTCGGCAGCCTGCTCGACATGAACCGGCTCGAGGCCGGGACGCTGCGGCTCCGCACGGAGCCCGGCGACGTGGAGGATCTGATCGGCGCGTCGATCGCACAACTCGGTGAGGCCGTGCAGCACCGTGAGATCCGGGTCTCGGTAGATCCGAAGCTGCCGCTCGTGCCGATGGATTTCGCGCTCGTCACCCAGGCGCTCGTCAACATGCTCGACAACGCGCTGCGCTACTCGCCGCCGGACGCCCCGATCGAGATCACCGCCCGCCTGGTGGGGAACGAGGTGCAGATCCGCGTCGAGGACCGCGGGCCGGGCGTGCCGCCGGGCGACGTCGCGCGCATCTTCGATAAGTTCTACCGCATCCAGCACGACGGCGCGGGACACGGAGCCGGGCTCGGCCTTGCGATCAGCCACGGCATCATCGACGCACACGGAGGCCGGATCTGGGCGGCCAACCGTCCCGATGGCGGCGCCATCGTCGCCTTCGCGCTGCCGGTTCGGCTGCCGGAGCCTTCCGGAGGCCTGCCCCCCCAAGCGGGAGACCCCGACGCGCGCGGGGCAGGCAGGCCCGCCGCCGGCGGAGATCGCGCGTCGCAATGGGCGACACCGGGCCGCGCGTCCTAGTCATCGACGACGAGCTGGCGATCAGGCGATTCCTGCGCGCGTCGCTGTCGGCGCAGGGCTACCAGCTGTTCGAGGCCGCGTCGGCGCGCGAGGGGCTGGACGCGGCCGCGACCGTGCGTCCGGATCTGATCATCCTCGATCTCGGCCTGCCGGATCTCGACGGCGTGGAGGTCACGCGGCGGCTTCGCGAGTGGTCGAAGGTGCCCGTGTTGATCCTGTCCGTGCGCGGCCGGGATGAGGAGAAGATCGCGGCGCTCGACGCCGGCGCCGACGACTACCTGACGAAGCCGTTCAGCATCGGCGAACTGTTGGCTCGAATGCGCGTCGCCATGCGGCACGCGGCCCAGCCGGCCGACGAGCCGGTCGTCACCGCCGGCGACCTGACGGTTGACGTGGCGCGCCGCCTCGTCACGGTCGGCGGACGTGAGATCGCGTTGACGCCGGTGGAGTATACACTGCTCAAGACCCTGGCGCTCCACGCCGGGCGTGTGATGACCCACGGCCAGTTGCTCCGCGAAGTGTGGGGGCCGGGCTATGATCAGGGCGGCAATTTGCTTCGCGTGAACATCAGCAAGTTGCGCCACAAGGTGGAACCTGACCCGGCGCGCCCGCACTACATCGTGACCGAGCCCGGCGTCGGCTACCGGCTGCGGATGGTGACCTGACCGCCGTCTACTTTTTCGAATCGAGCCGGAGCGCCGCCGAGTTGATGCAGTAGCGGAGCCCGGACGGCACCGGGCCGTCGTCGAACACGTGCCCGAGATGCGCGTCGCACCGCGCGCAGAGCACCTCGGTCCGGATCATGCCGTGGCTGCGGTCGGTCTCCTCGGCGATCGGCGCACCCTGGGCCGGACGTGTGAAACTCGGCCATCCGCATCCGGCGTCGAACTTAGCGTCCGACTCGAAGAGCTCCGCGCCGCAGCACACGCACCGGTACGTGCCCGGCGTCGTGGTCTTCTCGTACTCACCGCTGAAGGGCCGCTCCGTGGCTTTGCGGCGCGTGACCGCATACTGCTCCGGGGTCAGCTGCTGGCGCCATTCCGCGTCGCTCTTCGTCACCCTGTCCGGGCATCTTTGGCTCGCGCCGCAGGCCCAAGGGCCTCCTGCCTTCTCGCTTTGCTGGGTCATCGAAGCTCCCTCACCCGGCGTTCCCACCGAAGTTTGCCGCCGCTCCCACGATATCTCCACGGCGGATTGTCCGCAAGCCGGCTGCCGACCGGCATGCCGCCGGCCCGCCATGACATTGAAGCGGCTCCGCGGTGTCCCGTTTTCACAACTTGCGCTCAATTTCCCCGGTCTTGGGCATCACAACACACGAGGCTCGGGGTACCTTGCGGTAACGACGGCCGGCGAAGATCCCGAGACACCGGCGGCCGGAGAGGATGTTTCGCACCATGCCGCGTCTTGCGGGGCAGGGGGAGCCGCAGCGCGTCGCCGAGACGCAGGAAAGTCACCGGGACGCGAATGTCGAACTGCGCGCGACGCTGATGACGCGCCTGGTGGCCGTCAGCGAAACGCTTCGCGGAAGTTCGTCAACCGAGGCCGCCGCCACGGCGGTCGGACGCGCGCTGCTCATGTTGACCGGGGCGACGCGGGGCGCCGTCTTTCTCCGTTCGCAGAACGGGATCGTCACCTGTCCCTGGTCGCATAACCTGTCGGAAGAGTACGCCGGACGGCTGCGGACGCCGGAAGGCGCCAATCCGTGGGCGTACCTCTCGCGCCATCCCGAGCTTACGTGTATGGACCTGTCGGCGCGCGGGCGCATCAAGCCGGCCGCGCCGTCGATCGTTGAAGACGTTCGCGCGCTGCCGGCCGGCAATGAGATCCGCCGCGCCGCGGAGCGTGAGGGCATCCGGGCGCTCTGCTCGTGGCCGCTCAGTCGAGGCGGGCGCGTGCTCGCCGCGGCCGCGTACTATTTCGACGTACCGCATGCGTGCGCCCCCGCCGAGCGCGAGGTCGTGTTGGCGTTTGCGCTGCAGGCGACCGCGACGATCGAGCAGGCGATGGCCGCGGAGGCGCGCGGCGAAGGGGCGGTGGAAGCGCAGGCCGCCGAAACCGAAGCGCGCCTCGAAATCGAGGCGGCGCGACTCGCCGCGCTGCAGCGCGCGCTGGACGCGGAGGGTGCGCGCCTGTCGGCGGAACGGATGCATCTCGCGGTGGAGGGCGAGCGGCTCGGCGGTGCGCGCCGCGAACTCGACTCGGAGCGCCAACGGCTGGCCGAGACGCGGCGCTCGCTCGAGACCGAATCCGAGCGGTTTGCCGCCACGCGCGGCGAGCTCGAGGCGGACCGGAAGCGTCTCTCGGACCTCCGCCGCGAGGCGGAGGCGGAGCAGGCGAAGCTGGAGGCGTTTCGGCACGAGCTCGACCTGCAGCGGTACCAGCTCACCGGGCTTCGCGAGGAAATGGACGTGGCGCGCGAGCGGCTTACGGAGGATCAGGCGGCGCTCGAGGCCGAGCATGCGGGCATCGCCAAGGAGCGGGCGGCGCTCGGGGCCGAGCGGGCGGACGCCGCCAGAGCCCGGGCCGATCTCGACACCCGGCAGGCGGATGTCGTCAAAACCCAGGCGGCGCTCAAGGATGAGCATGCGGGCATCGCCAAGGAGCGGGCGGCGCTCGAGACCGAGCGAGCGGACGCCGCCAGAGCCCGGGTCGATCTCGACACCCGGCAGACGGACGTTGCCAAGACCCGGGCGGCGCTCGACGTCGAGCAGGCGGGTCTGGCCGAGATCCGCGCCGATCTTGAGGTCGAGCGCGCCAAGCTCACCGAGGCCCGGCGGGCGTTGGAAGTCGAGCGGATGCGGCCTGCGGAGGCCAAGGCGTCCACACTCGATGACGACGCGGCGGAGCGGGCGCGTGCCGCCGCCGAGTTGGAGCAGGAGAAAAACCGCCTGATCGAGGCGCACGGCGAGCTCACGGCCGCGGAGGCCGAGCTGGCCCGCACCCGGGCCGCCCTGGACGCCGAGACGGCGCGGCTCGCGGAGGCGCGGCGGGAGCTCGAGGCCGAACGGGCGGAGGTCGCCAAAGCCCGCTCCGACGTCGACGGCCGGCAGACGGACGTTGCCAAGACCCGGGCGGCGCTCGACGTCGAGCAGGCGGGTCTCGCCAACCTCCGCGCCGATCTCGAAGTCGAGCGCGCCAAGCTTACCGAGGCCCGGCGGGCGTTGGAGACTGAGCGGATGCGGCCTGCGGAGGCCAAGGAGTCCGCACCCGACGGCGACGCGGCGGAGCGGGTGCGGGCCGCCGCCGAGTTGGAGCAGGAAAAGAACCGTCTGATCGAGGCCAACGGTGAGCTCACGGCGGCGGAGGCCGAGCTGGCGCGCACGCGGGTTGCCCTGGACGCCGAGACGGCGCGGCTCGCGGGGGCGCGGCGGGAACTCGAAGCGGATCGTGCGCGTCTGACGGAGCTTCGGCGCGTCGTCGAGGAGGATCGGGCGCGCCTGACGGACGTCCAGCGGGCGCTCGAGACGGACCGTGCGCAACTGAAGGAGACGCGGGCGGCCTTCGACGCGTCGCGCGCGCGGCTCGATGACGTCCAGCGCGGATTCGCGGCCGAGCGGGGACGTCTCGGGGACGTCTGCCGCGTGCTCGACGGGGAGAAAGCCGAACTGAACGCCGCCCAGGGCGGCCTCACCGCGGCGTGCGCGCGTTTGTCGACCGCGGTCGCCTCGTTTGCCGATCTGGCGCGCACCTCACCCCGCGCGGCGGCGGGGCCGGTTACCGAGGCGGCGCCATCTGCCGGTGTCATCCCGCCGGGTCCGGCGAATGGCAAGCCGGTCCCAACCAAGGATCTCAAGTCCGGGAAACCCTCCGTGCCGCCGGTTCCATCCGCGCCTTCGCCGCGCGTCCCGAGCGTCACCGGTTTTCAGCCGGGACCGGTCAACTCGGTCGTCGGCCGGCAGACGACGCCGGAGAAGTATCGCGAGCGTCTCGCCGGATGGGCCGAGGCTGCCGCGAAGGCGCTCGGGTGCAAAGAATCCGAGGTGCTCGATCTGCGCCGAGCCGCGCTGCTCCACGGCGTCGCCAGTTCCGCCGGAGGCGACGTGCCCAAGGGCCTCGCGTTGATCCTCAAACACCGCCAGGAGCGCTGGGATGGAGCGGGGACGCCCGACCACCTCAAAGAGGACGCGATCCCGCTCGGCGCGCGGATTTTCGCCGTGGCCACCGCCTATGCGGACATGATTAGCGGCGGCCCCGGCTCGCCGATGCTTTACTACCTGGACGCGAAGGCGCAGCTGCGGCGGAACGCCGGCGCAGCGTTCGATCCGCAGGTCGTGCAGGTGTTCTGCCGCGTCGTCGACGGCGGCTGAGATCGTCCGGGCAGGCATTCCCCGATCCTCCATGGAAACCGGCGAGCCATCATGGCGCCGCTCCTCTCTATAGCGCTGATCGTCGTGCTCTCCAGCGAGGCGATCAACTGGGCGGGGGCGTATCTTTTCCAGTGGCGCCCACCGCGGAGCCGCGTCCGGCAGGAGGCGGCGTAGCCGCCGGAGGTCCAGCCCGCGGACCCGCCGCGGGCGACGATGTAATCTAAGCGCCAGACGGGGAGCGCGAAGTCTACTGACGGCAGGAGGCCGCGAAGCAGCCGGAGGTCCTGCCGCAGACAGGAGGAGGCAGGTCATGCCCGACAACGGTTCGACGCCAGAGGTCGCGACGGCACCGCCGGCACTCACGCCGGTCGAGCAGCTGGCACTGGAGCACATCTGGATTCATACGGCGCGGTGGCTCGATCTGGCCGAGCGCGACGGGCTGCGTGTGCTGGTCCGCGGCGACGGCTGCAATCTGTGGGACGCGCACGGCCGCCGGTATCTCGACAGCCTGGCGGGGCTGTACGTGGTGAACGTCGGGCACGGCCGGACGGAGATCGGCCAGGCCATGGCCCGCCAGGCCGGGGAGCTCGCCTATGTCTCGGCCGCGTCCTACACGAGCCTGCCGGCGGTGCAGCTGGGGGACGTGCTGGCCGGGCTGACGCCGGGCGATCTCAACCGGTTCTTCTTCTGCTCGGGGGGATCGGAAGCGGTCGAGACCGCGATGAAGATCGCCAAGCAGATCCAGGCGATGCGGGGCTTCCCGAAGCGGTACAAGATCATCGCGCGGGTCGGCGGCTACCACGGCGCGACGTTCGGCGCGTTGAGCATCACGTCGTCACGCAACGAGACCTACTTCGGGCCGTTCATGCACGGCGTCTCGTTTGTGCCCTCGCCGGACCGCTATCGCGCGCGGTTCGGGCTCGGCGGCGACGCCGAGGACCTGGCCTGCGCGGACGCGATCGACTACGAGATCCGGGCGCAGGGGCCCGAGACGGTCGCCGCGGTCATTGGCGAGCCGGTGTCGGCCGCCAACGCGACGCATGTGCCGTCCCCCCGGTACTGGCAGCGGGCGCGCGAGATCTGCGACAAGCACGGCGTGCTCCTGATTCTCGACGAGGTCATCAACGGCTTCGGCCGCACGGGCACGATGTTTGCGACCGAGCAATTCGGCATCGTGCCGGACCTCATGACCATGGCCAAGGGGCTGTCGTCGGGCTACGCGCCGATCGGCGCGGTAGCCGTCACGGACCGCCTCTACACCGAGTTCAAGCAGAAGGACGTCGGTCTGGCGCATCTGCTGACGTTCGGCGGACAGGCGGTGTCCTGCGCTGCCGCGCTCGCGAACCTCGACATCATCCGGCGTGAGGATCTGCCGCGCCGGTGCGCGGAGCAGAGCCGGTACCTCCACGAGCAGCTGGAGCGCCTCCGCGCCCACCCGACGGTCGGGGACGTGCGCGGCATCGGCCTGCTCTACGCGGTGGAGCTCGTCCAGAACAAGGAGACGAAGGAGCCGTTCGGCTGGGGACCGGCCGCCGCGGCGCATCCGTTCAGCCGGCGCCTTGTGGCCGCGATGGACGAGCGCGGGCTGTTCGGCCGCGTGTTCATGTCGATCCAGCTCTCCCCGCCGCTGATCATCACCCGCGAAGAAATCGACCGCATGGTCGCGATCATCGACGAGAGCCTGACCGTGACGGAGCGCGAGTTCGGCTTCGCCTAAGCGCCGGCCTCCCGGAAATCAGGCCGGCCGGTAGCGGGCCATGATCCGTCGCACCTCGTCGAGCGGCATCGCTTCGACGGTGCCGTGAAGCCCCGTCATGGTTTCCGCCGCGGTCAGTGCGTTCAGGATCGACTCTTCGGTGGCCTCGGCCACGGCTTCGAAGAAGGCATCGATGTGTTCGTGCGGGATCATCGTGAGCGCGTACGGCTTGGTGGGCGGCGCCACAAGCTCGTTCCCGGTCGCGAACGCGAGGAACAGGTCGCCGCTCGTATTGAAGCCATGGCCGCCGACGCGGGCGAGGCCGACCGTGGCGCGGCGCGCCAGGCGCGCGCACTGGATCGGGATGAGCGGCGCGTCCGTGGCGGCGACGACGATGATCGAGCCCTTCGGCTCGTTCGCGGCGCCACCCACGCCGCCGCGGCCCGCTTCGATCTCGCGCCCCACCGGCACGCCGTCGACGCGCAGGTGGGGCATCCGGCCGTAGTTGGCCTGCACCAGCACGCCGACGGTGTAGCGGCCGCCGAGCACTTCGACGACGCGCGACGAGGTGCCGATGCCGCCTTTGAAGCCGTGGCACCGCATGCCCGTCCCGCCGCCGACGTTGCCCTCCGCCACCGGACCGCCCGCCGCCGCGGCCAGCGCCTCGTAGAGGTGGTCGCGCGTGATGGGGAACGCGTCGATGTCATTGAGGAAGCCGTCGTACGTTTCGGAGACGACCGGCAGGTGGAACCGGTGGCTGTACCCATGCTCCACCGCGTAGCCGATCAGCGCGTCGCGGACGATGCCGACGGCATACGTGTTGGTGATGGCGACCGGCGAGCCCAAGAGGCCGGACTCTTCCAGCCACGGCAGCCCGGTCATCTCGCCGTTTCCGTTGAACGAGTAGGCGCCGGCGAACGCGTAGTTGGTCCAGATCGCGCCGCTGCGGGGGACGATCACGGTCACCCCCGTGCGCGTTACCCGGGGCGTGTCCGCGATCAACGTGCGGTGGCCGACCAGCACGCCGCCTACGTCGGTGATGGCGTTGAGCGGTCCGGCGGGCAGCCGTCCGATCGTGACGCCGAGGTCTCGCACGCGCGCGCATCCCATGCCGATCCCTCCAGTCGGGGTGGGTGAATCAAGCGGGTTCGCATGCCTGCTTCGTGTTCGGCGGGACCGTCCCTAGGAACGGCAGGTGTTCGCGGAATGTTGCCCCGCGGCGGAGCCGTTAGTATAAGATAGCGAGAAGCGGCCGCGGTCGCGCCCCAGGCCGCGGCGGCCGAAACAGGCGGGCGATCGAATTCACGGACGGTGGTCATTGCGGATTGAGCGGCTGCTCTACGGACGTCTGTACTACGGATGGATCGTCGCCGGCGTGACATTCCTCACGCTGCTGGCGGCCGCCGGCGTACGGTCGACACCGGGCGTCCTCATTGTCCCGCTCGAGCACGAGTTCGGCTGGAACCGCGAGGTCGTGCCGGCGGCGGTGTCGATCAGTCTGCTCCTCTACGGATTCTCCGGACCCTTCGCGTCGGCGCTGATGGACCGGTTCGGCGTGCGGCGGATCGTGCTGTTCTCGCTCGCCTCTGTCGCGGCCGGCGTAGGCCTCACCACCGTCATGCGCAACTCCTGGCAGCTCGATCTCCTGTGGGGCCTGGTCGTCGGTGTGGGCACCGGATCGATGGCGATGACCCTCGGCGCCTACATCGCGACCCGGTGGTTCGTGGAGCGCCGCGGACTGATCATGGGCCTGTTCAGCGCGAGCAGCGCGACCGGTCAGCTCATCTTTCTGCCGCTGCTGGCCTCGCTCGTGGTGCTGCATGGGTGGCGCTCGGCGTCCCTCACCGTGTCCGTGGTTGCGCTTGCGATGATCCCGATCGCCGCGCTGCTGATGCGCAACGATCCCGCGGAGATCGGCCTTCGTCCGTACGGTGCGTCCCCGGACGACGGCCCGAGCCCGGAGGTCCCGCGATTCGCCGCGGCAGCGCAGGGGCCCGCCCAGGCGGCCGCGGACGCGCGGCCCGCGGTCCGGCCGATCAATCCGGCCGTCGCGGCGGTCAGGGCGCTCAGGGATAGCATGGGGGTGCGCGATTTCTGGCTCCTCGCCGGGTCCTTCTTCGTGTGCGGGGCCAGCACGAACGGCCTGATCGGCACGCATCTCATTCCCGCGTCGATGGAGCACGGCATTCCGGAGGTGGCCGCCGCCGGAGTGCTCGCGACGATCGGCGTCTTCGATCTCATCGGCACCGTATGCTCGGGCTGGCTGACCGACCGTTGGGACAGCCGGTATTTGCTGTGCTGGTATTACGGGCTGCGCGGGCTGTCGCTGCTCTTCCTCCCGTATGCGCTCGGGACGTCATTCGCTCCCATGGCCGCGTTCGCGGTGTTCTACGGGCTCGACTGGGTGGCCACCGTGCCGCCCACGGTGCGCCTGACGGCGGACGTCTTCGGCAGGCAGCGCGTCGGCGTCGTGTTCGGATGGATCTTTGCGTCGCATCAGCTCGGCGCCGCGACCGCGGCGTTCGGCGCCGGGGCGCTGCGCACGTGGTTTGGCACGTACCAGGGCGCCTTCATGGGCGCCGGGCTGCTCTGCTTGATCGCCGCGGGATTGGTGATGCGGATCACGTCGCCGTCGCGGGGCGTGACGCCGCCGCTGCGGCCGGCCGAGGCGGGGGCGGTATAGCCCGGCCGCAGGGACTGCGGGTTCGCTCGGTCCTCGCCGCGCCGGCCGCGGCGCTCGCCGTGATCGCCCTCTGCGTGCTGCCCGGGTGGGTCCCCGTCGCGGCGGCGCACGCCGTTCTCCTCCGCGCAGAGCCTACAGATATCTGCCTTCTGCCGGGCGGCGAGAGTCTCCCCTCCGATACACCGACTTGTCGGGCGGGCGCGGTGCTGTCGCAGCCGCCGCGGGCGGTTCGTCTGGTTTTCAACGAGCCGGTGCAGCCGATCGGCCGAGGTCTGCGCGTCATCGGACCGGAGGGCCGACGCGTGGACCGGGGACAGGTCCGCGTCGCCGGGGCCGCCGTGGCGGTGGACGTGGAGGCGCGTGCGAGCGGAACGTACCGCGTCGTCTGGTCAGTGATTTCTCCGGACACGCATCCCGACTTCGGCACGATGGCCTTCAGCGTGCTGCGTCCAGGCGGCGTGCTCGCGGAGGGCGCACCGGCCGCCGGAGGCGCGGCCGTTTGGGGAACCGTCCTTGGGGCGCTTGCGCACCTCGTGCATTTTGCCGGTTACGCGCTCGGTTTTGGCACGCTTGCCGCGGCGTGGCTCGCGGGCCGGGCCGATCCGCCGTCCGGCGTCTTCGGCGCGCCGGATCTCATCTGGCGTGGCACCGGCATCGGCATCGCGCTGCTGCTGTTCGCCGAGCCGATCGCGTTCGCGGCGGAGTCGGTCGCGCTCGGCGCGGCGGGAGGCGGCGCCGACCCCGCGGTCATCGGAGCCCTGCTCGATTCGAGTTTCGGCCGCGTGTTCGCGCAGCGCCTCGCGGCCGCGATCTTGTTATGGGTCCTCGCGGGGGCGCTCCAAAGCGGCGCGCTGCGCGCCGCCTGGACGGTGCCGCTGCTCGGCGTCGGCCTGGCGTTCGTCGACGGGCAGGCCGCGCATGCGACCGGCGTGCGTCCGGCGTGGTGGGGCCTCGGGATCAACACCGTCCACCTCGGCGCGATGGGACTGTGGGGCGGCACCCTGGCGCTCGTGGCCATGACGCGAGAGCCCGCGCGCTCGGTACGGCGGCTTGCCCTGGCCGCAGGTATCGCCGCCGTCGCAAGCGGAGTCGTCATGGCATTCCAGCACGTGTCCGGCATCCGAGATTTCGTCGCAAGCCCGTACGGCCGTGCGCTCGCGGTGAAGATCTGCGCGGTTGCCGCGGTGGCCGGGCTGGGATGGTTCGGCGCCCGGCGGGCGGCGGGGCCGCGGCTCCTCGCGTGGGAGGCGGCGGTGATGCTGGTGGTCCTGGCGCTGGCGGGAGTGCTGGTGCTGCTGCGGCCGCCCGTACCATGAGGGCGCCCGCGCGCACACGGAGGTGGCCGTCGTGCGGCTGATCGTCAGTCTGGCCGGAATCTGCGTGATCGTCTCGATGCTCTGGGACGCCTTCGAAACCGTCGTACTGCCGAGACGGGTGTCCCGGCGCGTCCGCGTGGCCTTCTACATTGGATATGTGTGGCGCGCGTGGGTCGGGATCGTCGGCCGGATACAGCGAAGGAGCCGGCGCGAAGCCTACCTCGCGTATTTCGGACCCCTCGTGACACTGAGCCTGCTGGCCGTGTGGGCCCTTGGCTTGATCCTCGGATTCGCGATGCTGCAGTGGGGCCTCGGCTCGCAGATGAGCGCGCCGGAAAGCCATCCCGGGTTTGGCACGGACGTGTACCTCAGCGGGACGACGTTCTTCACGCTGGGGCTCGGGGACGTCGTGCCGAAGTCCGTGCCGGCGCGGATTGCCCTCGTGGTCGAGGGCGGAGTCGGATTTTCGTTCCTCGCCTTGATCATCTCGTACCTGCCGGTCATCTACCAGGCGTTCTCCCGCCGGGAGTCGCGGATCTCGGTCCTCGACGCCTGGGCCGGGTCGCCGCCGAGCGCCGGGGAGCTGCTGCGGCGCGCCGGGGGCGACCGCGCGCTGCTCGAGCCCTTTCTGCGCGAGTGGGAGGGCTGGGCGGCCGAGCTGCTCGAGAGCCATATCTCATATCCGGTGCTGGTGTATTTTCGGTCTCAGCACGACAACGAATCCTGGCTTTCCGCGCTGACGGCGGTGCTGGACACATGCGCGTTGGTGATCGGCGCCGTCGAGGGGGCGCCGCGGCGGGTGGCGGAGCTGACCTTTGCCATGGCGCGCCACGCCGTCGTCGACATCAGCATCATGTTCAACCAGCCACCCGCCGCGCCCCAGCCGGACCGCCTGCCGGAGGCCGACTGGGCCGCGCTCGCGGCGGTGCTGCGGGCGAACGGGTGCAAGATCCGCGACGACGCGGACGCGACGGCGCGCGTCGACGAGCTGCGCCGGATGTACGAGCCCTACGTCAACGCGCTCTCGCGCCGCCTCGCGATGCCGCTGCCGGCCTGGCTCGGGGTGCAGGGCGCGCGTGACAACTGGCAGAAGAGCAGGTGGCGGTGATCGTCCTAGCCTCCGCCTCGCCGAGGCGCGCCGAACTGCTGGCATCGGCGGGGCTGCCCTTCGTCGTCGTTCCGAGCAGCGTGGTCGAGGAGCGTCTCCCCGATGAGCCGCCGGACGTCTTCGTCCGCCGGCTGGCCGCGGCGAAGGCGCGGGACGTCGCCGCCGCGCGGCCGGATGGGTTCGTGCTCGCGGCGGACACGGACGTCGTGCTCGGCGGCGACGTGCTCGGCAAGCCCCGCGATGAGGACGACGCGCGGGCGATGCTTGCGCGGCTGTCCGGGCGCGTCCACGACGTGGTGACGGGCTACGAAGTGTACGACGCCGCGACCCGGCGCGCGGACGGCGGTGTCGTGCGCACCCGCGTGGAGTTCGCGACGCTCACCGGCGCGGAGATCGAGGCCTACGCGTCGACGGGCGAGCCGATGGGCAAGGCGGGCGGATACGCGATCCAGGGGAGGGCGGCGGGGATGGTCCGGCGGATCGAAGGATCCTACACGAACGTCGTGGGGCTTCCGCTTCGCGAGGTGCTGGAGACGCTCGCGCGGATGGGCGCGCTGTGACCGGCGGACAGCGCGCGGAGCGCGTGCTCGTGCTCATCGCGTCGTACCTCGAGCCCGAGCTCGTTGAGCGGATCCGCGCCGTCCCGGGCGTGGAGGTGATGTACGAGCCGGACCTGCTGGCGAAGCCGACCTACCGGGGACAGCACCACGGGCAGGGCTTCACGCGGAGCGCGCAGGATGAGGCGCGGTGGCGCGCGCTGCTTGCGCGCGCGGAAGTGCTCTTCGACTTCGACTTCACGAACCTCGACCGCATCCCGGCGGTCGCGCCGCGCGTCCGCTGGATCCAGGCGTCGAGCGCCGGCATCGGGGAGTTGCTGGTCCGCACCGCCCTGATCGACTCGCCGATCGCCTTCACGACGGCGGCCGGGGTCCACGCGAGCGCGCTCGCCGAGTTCTGCATGATGGGGGTGCTCGTCTTCGTCAAAGACCTGTTCCGTTTGAAGGCCGAACAGGCCGCGCATCACTGGGAGCGCTACTGCGCCCGGGAGCTGCGCGGCATGACGCTCGGCGTTATCGGTCTCGGCAGCGTGGGCCGGGAGGTCGCGCGCATGGGCCACGCGCTCGGCATGCGGGTCATCGGGACGAAGCGCACCATCCCGCCGGACGGTGTGCCGCACGTTGAGCGCGTCCTCCCCCCGGACCGGACGGCGGAGGTCGTCCGGGAGGCGGACGTCCTCGTCCTCATCGTGCCGCAGACCTCCGGGACGCGGCGGCTCCTGGGCGAGCGGGAGCTGCGGAGCATGAGGCGGGGCGCGATTCTCGTCAACATCGCCCGGGGCGCCATCGTCGACGAGGCGGCGATGATCGCTGCGCTGCGCGACGGACAGCTCGGCGGCGCGGTGCTCGACGTGTTCGCCAAGGAGCCGCTGCCCGCGGACAGCCCCTTATGGGATCTGCCCAACGTGATCGTGAGCCCGCACTCGGCCAGCACCGTTCCGGGCGAGAACGCCAGGCTGACCGACCTGTTTTGCGAGAACCTGCGCCGCTATCTGGAGAACAAGCCGCTGCTCAACCTCTTTGATCGGGAGCGGTTGTATTAGGCCGGCCCGGACCGGCCCGTCACGCCTTACAGGACCGGGACCTGGAGAGTTTCCTCGACGCTCGACGTCCCGACCGCGCCGGCCGGCAGGTTGACGTTCCCACCGTGGATCAATGCCCCCGCGGCAAGTCCCACCGGACCGAGGAGGATCGCGCCAGTCAGGCTGGTCGCCCCCGCGGCGCCGACATCGCCGACCTGCCTGATCGAGTTGGGGGTCACATCGAGCGGAGCCAACCGGACCGGCCTTCCATCGACCGCGTCGGCCTGGATGTAGGCGATGTGGACCCGCGCGTTCTTGCCGAAGATTCCCGGTTTGGAGACGTCCGTGACGAGTCCCTGGGCCGGCGTGCCCTGCTTGAACGCCGCCGCCCGGCCGATCAGGACGTCCGTGGCGATGGTGAACTTGACCGCGGCGCCCTCGGTGATGGTGCCGGAATCGACCGGGGTCTCGAACCGGAGCAGCACTTTCGTCCCGGCCGGGACCGTGAGGACGGACGCGGCGCGGGCGGGAACGAAGGCGAGGGCGGTGGCGAGAATAGCGGCGGCGGCGATGCCGATGCGCATGGACGGCCTCCTTTGTTATCGTGCGTGAGTGCGACGAAAGGTCCAATCGGTGGTTCCGCGAGTGAGGCAGTCACCGGTGCCGTCATTCGCCGTCCGCACGCGGATTCCCGCTTCACGACGATGCGTCCCCGCGTTCGGCGCACCGGTGTCCGGTGGCACCGCGCGAAAAACCCATTAAAATAAGGGCTCGAACGCGTAACTCCTGAAGGAAACCACACAGGCCCCACGAACCCCTATGGGCCGAGAGCAACGACCACAAATGGGAGGGAGATATGACGAAGGCTCAGTTCACGGCGAGGCTCGCCGACAAACTCAAACTGAAGAAAGCGGAGACCGGCCGGATTGTCGAAGAGTTCACCGAGCTGATCATCGGCACGATGAAAAAGGGCGATCGCGTCCGGTTCCCCGGGTTCGGAACGTTCAAGATCTCCAAGCGGAAGGCGCGAGTCGCCCGCAACCCGCAGACCGGCGAGCCGGTGAAGGTGCCGGCGCGGACCGTTCCCAGGTTTACGCCTGCCAAGGAACTCAAGGAGGCCGTGAAGCGCGCGTAACCCGCGAAAGTTAGGAATCATTCCGGGCCCGCGGGGCCGACGGCCCCGCGGGCCCTTGTGTCTCTTGGCTTCGCTCAGGTATCCTGGCGCTTTGGCGGGAGACCTGCTACCATATAATGCCGGTGGTAAAAAAGTACGGTTCATGACGAACTCGAGCCGCGACGCTCGGGGGGAGACGGAATCCTCGCGCCTCGCCCACCGCCTACGGCTCCGCCGGCGGACCGGCTTTGCCGGACTCGCCGGCAACGATGTAATCACAGCTGGAGGCAGTCGCAACCGATGCAGATCAACCGAATGAAGCTGCTCGTTGGGGGTGTGCAGCTTCGCGACGGCGTCTCGACGATCACCGACATCCTGGGGCGCCTGCTGACGCGATCCGGACTGCACGTCTGGGCCGTCGAACGCGGATTCGCCTCCACGATCTACGGCGCTCACCAATACGACCCGCTCGTCATCTCGCCCGAACCACCGGTCTCCTGGGGCGACGCGCGGGTCGATATTCTTGTCGGCCTCGAATACGACGCCAATCCCGATTCGAAAGTCCAGCCGAACCGCCTCACGCTGCTGCGGCACGCGGGCGAGCTCAACGACGGCGGCGTTGCGCTCTACGACAGTTCGACCGGGATCGTCCCCACGGACGATCTCGAGGCCCGCGGGGTGCGGGTGTTCCCGATCCCGGCCCGCCAGATCGCGCAGCGCGACCTCAAGAAGGAAGTCGTCAAGAACGTCGTCATGACCGGCGCCTTGTTCCGGCTCCTCGAGTTCGATCAGGACGAGACCCGGCTGCGGCGGCTGCTCGAGGAGCGGTTCGCCAAGCGCGGCGCGGGGCTCGTCGATCTGAACCTTGAGGCGGCCCGGCGCGGCCGCGCGGCGGCGGAGGCCATCCTCAAGGAGCGCGGGTGGCGCGACATCGGCTACCGGCTCGAGCCGGTCGCCGGACGGCCGCCCGCGGTGTACATCGGCGGCAACGAGGCGCTGGCGATCGGGGCGATCCAGGCCGGTGTGCGGTTCTACGCCGGCTACCCGATCACGCCCGCCACGTCCATCCTCGAATTCATGCAGCAGCACCTGCCGCGGTACGGCGGGCGGGCGCTCCAGGGCGCGAACGAGCGCGAGTCGATCCGCGCGGCGCTCGGCGCGGCCGCGGCGGGCGTGCTCAGCATGGTCGGCACGAGCGGCCCGGGCCTGTCGCTTAAAGTGGAAGAGATCGGGGTCTCCGGCATCACCGAGACGCCGCTCGTGATCGTGGACACGATGCGCGCCGGCCCATCGACCGGCATGCCCACCAAACCGGAGCAGGGCGATCTGTGGCTCGTGACCGGCGGCGGCCATGGAGAGATCCCGCGCATCGTGCTGGCGCCCTCGACGATCGAAGAGTGCTGCTCGATGATGCGCGACGCGGTGCGGCTGTCGGACAAATATCAATGTCCGGTGTTCTTCATGACCGACCTCAACCTGAGCGAAGGCCGCGCCACGGTGCAGGTGGAGGCGTTTCGGGACACCCGCCGCCTGGCCGAGCGGGAGCTTCTGAGCGATACGGACGTTCACGGCGAACGATACCTCCGATACCGCATTACCGACTCCGGGATCTCGCCGCGCCTCGTGCCGGGCACCCGCGGCGTCACGGCCAAGGTCAACAGTACGGAGCACGACGAGGCCGGCTTCGTCACCACGGATCGCCCGATGCGCGTCGCGCAGATGGATAAGCGCATGCGCAAGATGGCGGAATATCTGCAGCACGACGCCAAGCCGCCCCAAGTGTACGGCACGCTCGGCAAGGGGCCGATCCTGGTGGGATGGGGGTCCACCAAGGCCGTCTTGCTCGATGCGCGCGAGCGGTTGCGCGCCGAGGGCGTCGACGCCGCGGTCGTCCACTTCACCCACCTGTGGCCGTTTCCGACCCACCTCGCGAAGCCGCTGCTCGATCGCGGCGTGCCGGTCATCGTCTGCGAACACAACTACCTGGGGCAGTTCGCCGGTCTGATCCAGGCGCACTGCATCCTTCCGACGCGGCGCGTTCTCAAGTACAACGGACGCCCGCTGCATCCGTCCGAGGTGGTGCGCGCCGTGCACGAGGTGACGCGCAACGGCGCCGGCACGATCCGCCTCGGCGGCAAGGACCCCGTGATGGTTGAGGTGACGCTCGATGCCTGAAACGAAGCCGGCGCAGCCGGTAAAGTCGGTCTGGGAGCAGAACGCGGCGCCGCGACACCGGATTCAATGGTGCCCCGGCTGCGGGGACTACGCCGTTCTGAACGCGCTCAAGGCCGCGCTCACGACCCTCGAGCTGACGCCGTCCGAGGTGTTCCTCGTCGGCGGGATCGGCTGCTCCGGGCAGATCCGCAACTACCTGAACGGCAATACCTTTTACGGGACCCACGGCGGAGCGCTGGCCTACGCCCTCGGAGCCAAGATGGCCAATCCCGAGTTGAAGGTCATTACCCTCGCCGGCGACGGCGACACGCTGGCGATCGGCGTGGAGAATTTCGTGCACATCTGCCGGCGCGATCCCGACGTGACCCTCGTGATCATGGACAACGGCGTCTACGGTCTGACGAAGGGGCAAGATTCCCCGTCGTGGGGCCTCGGGCAGCCCGAGATGAAGGTCTCCGAGGAGCACCCGCCGTTTCTGGACCCGTTGAAGCTCGCGCTCGCGTCCGACGCCACCTTCATCGCGCAGTCGTTTTCGGGCGATCCGAAGATGACGACCCAACTGATTGTGGAAGCGGTCCGGCATCCCGGCTTCGCGATGCTCAACGACTTTTCGCCCTGCGTCACGTACAACAAGGTCAACACGTACGACTGGTTTCGGGATCACGTCGAGCCTGTGCCGGACGGCCACGACGTCACCAGCCAGGAGGCAGCGGAGCGGCTCATCCACGACTTCGACCGCCGGCAAAAGCTTCCGGTGGGCATCATCTACCGGCATCCGCGCGTGAAGTCGCCGGCCAAACGTCTGCCGCTGTGGCCGGCGGAGCTCGCGAACGTCGATGTCGAGCCGATGCTCAAGGGATTCCGGTGAGGACCGCTGTTCCGATCGTGTGAACACGAACGCGACGCCGGACCCGCCGGCCGAGGGCGTTGACGCCGGGGCGCTCCTGGCGGATCGTGACTACATCAAGGTCACCACGCAGGCATTTCCCGCGGCGCTGACCCGGCAGGTGCTCCAG
The DNA here is from genome assembly GCA_035934535.1 of bacterium. Classification (GTDB taxonomy): domain Bacteria; phylum Sysuimicrobiota; class Sysuimicrobiia; order Sysuimicrobiales; family Segetimicrobiaceae; genus DASSJF01. The sequence goes on along the minus strand of DASYXS010000128.1, from coordinate 12,380 downwards.
GCCATGAACGAGCGGCGCCGCGCCCGCCGCCTGGCTCCGGAGAGATCCACGGAGTTGCCGGAGATGAGCGTCGCCGAAATGCAGCGCGAGATCGCGTGGCGCGTGGCGACGTTGCCGCCTGAGGACGCGCGGGAAATCGCCGCCCTCGTTCGCCGGTTGGCCCCGCGTAGCTCATAACAATCTTTTCTCGTCCAAACTGAGCGCGATATTCGGAAAAACTTACACCGCATTTGTGTCGTAAGTCGCCAACCCGGGGCATGATATCATGATATTGTCAACGCGGGGCGGCGATTCGGGGAGATGGCGGAAGGAATGGCGCAAGGATTATTGAAGGTACGCAAGCGATGGTCGGGGCGGGTGGGCGCAGGGCGGTCTACCACACCGCAAGTCCCCGGGGTGCCCGTTGGGCAGCGGAGGGGAGGACATCGAAGTCGCCGCGCAGGCGGCGAACGAATGTTTATCGAGTGGGTGGGGTGCACAACGCACGCACTCTGTTCCACACACTCGCAAGGAATGTCATGTACGGCGACGGCGGCGCATAACACAGATCTGACGACGCGGAACGCGGCGAGCTTGGTGCCGTGAGTACGGTCCCACCCGACCCCAGACCGATCTCGAGAATCTCACCGTCCGGCGCGCTCACGATCCTCCGCAAATGGATGCGGACGATCGTGGAAATGAATGTTCGCGCTCCCGATGAGCGCGATGAATTTCGCGAGCCGCCGGCCTGGCTGCGCCGCACCCTCCTTGCGAGCTTAGCGGGCGATCTGTATGCTCTGACGAGACTTGCGCCACATGATATCCCGGCCGTAACCGCGCTGACCGTTGTCTACGGCCTGACGATGCTGGTACCGCCGGTCCCGAGTCCGCTCGGAATGATCCGTACTCCCCGTGTGGCATTTTTAGTCACGTTGATGTTGCTGTGGTCCCCGGTACACACCCTGATCGCGATTGCGTTCGGGACACTGCTTGCGGTCACGGCGTTTCGGCTCTACGAGCCGTGGCGTGCCCTCATTAACACCCTGTGGTGGGCCTATCCCGCAGCAATGGCATCCGCTGTCGGACACGTCATCCTCCGTGCGGTGCCGGGGCGCCTCGTTGGACTGACGGTGGCCAGTTTGGCGATTCTGATCATCTACTTGGTCGCTAATTTTGCGTTGCTCGCACTCTACCGGCGTTTGCGGCATCGCGAACCCTTCTTCGCGTACTGGTGGAGTTGTCTCACGGAGAATCCGCTCTCGCAAGTGCTCGCCGCGCCCGTTCCGATTCTGCTGGGCTCGATCGCGCTTGGGTTGGAGCGAGGCCCCTGGATGGCGTTTCTGCTGACGATTCTTTCCGCAGTCACCATGCCGGCCGTACGTGCTCAACTCGCCGTGTTCCTGGCCTCCCAAAGAACGGTTCAGGATATCGTTCGCGCCCTGATGATCGGTCTGGAGCGCTCTGTCCCGGGGGCGCACGCCCACGCTCGGCGCGTCCACGACCTCGTGGACCAGATGGGGCGGCGCATGCGGATTCCTGCGGCGACCCTCGAGTCGTGGCGTACGGCCGCGCTGCTGCACGACATCGGCCTCATCGACGCGGAGAGCCGAACGGCATCCCCGGTGAGCCACGCGATCGCCGGCGCGCGGATCCTGGCCTCATACCCTGACGCGATCGTGGCCGACATGGTTCGTGAACACCACACCCCGTGGTCGCGGGTGACGCCGCGGCTGCGCGGGGCCGCGGGGCTCGGGGTCCGCGTTCTTGCCGCGGCCGAATGCTATGACGAACTGCGTTACGGTACCCCGGCGGCCCCCGGCAGGGTCACGCACGCCGCGACCGCGGCCGCGCTTCGGTCTCTCGTCGGCTCCCAACTGGATCCTCGTGTCACCGCCGTGCTCCTCAAAACGGCCGGGCGGCTCGAACGCAAGGCGGCGTCATGACGCTGGGCGGGCGCATCGTCGTCCCCGCCGCGTTTTTCTTGGCGGTTTCCGCGGCAGTCTTGGCCGTTCTTGGACTCCACGCGCACGCGACGGCCGCCGACCTGACACTGCTCGTGACGACCGGGGCCACCGTGGCTTGGCTGGCCGCGTACCCGTTGCGCACCTCGCCGAGCGACGATTTTCCTCTCGTGATCGTTCCCGTCATCGTCGCGCTGGGCGTCGGCCGGCCGATCGCCGCGCTCGCCGGCGCTGTTGCCGGCCTCGCGCTGGCGGCGGCCCTGGAACCGGAGCGGTGGGGGGGAGTGCGTGCGATCGAGGAAGCCGCGGCGCTGGCCGGTGCCGTGGTCGCGGGGGCGTTGTTCCCGTTCCCACACGCGCCGTACCGGCTCGGCGGCCTCGCGCTGGCCGCGGTCGTCTACGCCGCCATCCGCACACCGCTGGTCGCGACGCGGATCGCGCGCAGCGAGGGCATGGGCTGGACCAGGTCCTTCCTCGTCGTCAGCAACGTTGGGGGGACGCCCTTCGCGATTTCTATGCTGCTCGCGCTCGCCTCGGTCGCCGTAGAGCGTATCTGGCTTCCGGAAACCGGCCGGGTCGCGCTGAGCGCGCTGCCGCTTCTGGCCGGCGGGGTCGTGCTCCATGTGTTTCACCCGCTGTCCATGAGCGGCCGCGAGGAGCGCCGTGTGCTCGCCACGACGACGGTGCTGGCGAACGCGATGGACGTCAAGGACACGTTGACGGGCCTGCATTCGCAGGCCGTCGCGCAGCTCTCGAAGCGAATCGCACGCACCGTCGGCGTGAGCGAGCGCCTTGCGCACGACGCGTTCATGACGGGGCTCCTGCACGATATCGGCAAGGTCGCGGTTCCGGATGCGATTCTCCAGAAGCCCGGCCGGCTGCTGCCTGAAGAGTGGGACGTGATGCGGTCCCACGTCATCGACAGCGCGGCGATGGTCGCGTCGATCGCGGGGCTCTCCCGGATCGCGCCCATGGTGCGCGCCAGCCATGAACACTTCGACGGCACCGGCTACCCGGACGGACTTCACGGCCGGGAGATCCCGCTCGCCGCGCGAATCGTCGCGATCGCGGACGCGTATCACGCCCTGACGAACGACCGCGTCTATCGGTCGCGGCAGGGTGTGGCGGCGGCCCTCGCCGAGCTCGATCGCTGCAGCGGCACCCAATTCGATCCCGGCCTGGTGCTGGCGCTGCGGCAGCTCATCGGCCGAGCGGTGCGGACCCCTGCGCCGGCCGAGGTCCGGCCGGCTCCGACGTGGCTGACCGTCCTCCGCCGTCCGGCCTTCGCCCTCTTGTGGGTGGGCGAGATGGTGTCGTTTCTCGGCGACGAGGTGTTCTTCATCGCGATCACGCTGTGGGTGTACGCGTTGACCGGTTCGGCGATGACCCTGGCCGCGGCCCTCTCGGCGGGGTATGTGGCCCAGGCGGTATTCAGTTTCCTCGCGGGCGCCATCGCCGATCGCGTCGACCGCCGGGCCGTCGTGGCCTTCTCCGACGTCGGCCGGGCGATCGTCGTCGCGGCGCTCCCGTTTGTCCTGCCGAAGTCGCTGCCGGTGGGGCTGGTTCTGCTCGGCATCCTGAACGTGGGCTCCGTCTTTTTCAGGGCGGCGGTCAACGCGCTGCTGCCGTCGATCGCGGATCCCGACGAACTGCCGACGGTCAATGCCCTCTTCCAGACGACCGAGCGCATCGCCGAGATCGCCGGCGGCGTGCTGGGCGCCGCGGCCGTGCTGGCTCTCGGGTATATGGGCGTGATGTTCGCCGACGCGGCGTCCTTCCTCGTGAGCGCGCTCTGCATTCTGCTGATGCCGCTGGCGTGGGGAGCCGGGCTGGGCGCGAAGCGGGGCGTCACGATCACCGCGGACCTGGTGTCCGGGCTCCGGTATGTGTGGCACACGCCCTTTCAGCGCTACTTCGCGCTGCTCATCCTACCCGGTTACCTGACCCTGGCCTTCGAGGTCCTGCGGGCGCCGATGGTCGTCCATACGGCGCACCTGTCACCGGCCGCGTACGGCGTCGTGAACAGCACGCTCGGGGTCGGGAAACTTGCCACCGCCCTCGTTCTGGCGGGGATGACGAGACGGTGGGCGACTCCGAGCCTGGCGGTGTTTTCGTATCTGCTGGCCGGCCTCGGGGTCGCCGTGTTCGCGTCGGCGCCGTGGTATCTCGGATTGGTCGTGGGCGCGTTCATCTTCTCGGTCGGCAACATGCTCTCGAGCATCGTGAACACCACGCTCGTGATGCAGGTGACACCGCAGGCGCTGCTCGGACGCGTCCTCGGGAACCGTCAGATGCTCGTTCAGGGGACGCGGCTCATCGGGGCCCTCGCGCTCGGACGCGTGGCCGACGCCGCCTCGCCGCCGGTCGCGCTGTGGTTGATGGCCGGAGCGTGCATCGTCGGCGTGATGTTGGTGTGGCTCCTGACAGGCCGGTTCGTGACCGTGCCGTCTCTCGCGGCGCCGCCGCTGGCCTCGGGCGCGGCGCGCTCCGTCGCCGAACCGGAGCCGTCGTAGCCGGTCGCGCGCACCCGCGGGCGCGCCGCGGCGATTCCAGATTATGGCGCCGGGGCGATCTCGTCGCGGTCATCCGGCAGGCGCGCGCCCGGCCACGCGCCCCGGCAGGCGTCCAGCACCGCGTGGATCTCTGCCCGGCTCGTCTGCGGGTGCGTGTCGATCACCGTCACGGCGCGCGGCTCAAACCCGCCCGCGGCCGCGGCGCCGAGGACCTCGGCAAGCCGCGCGGGAGAGCTCACCAGCAGGACGAGACGCCCGACGCCGCCCCGGTGGAGTGTTTCGAACGGCACGGCATCCTGCGTCACCCGCACGAGCGCGCGCCGGATCGGTCCGTGCGAGCGGAGAATCCGCGCGAGCGTCTCGGCGGCTCGGTCCACGAACACGGCGTTCGACGCGTCGTTCCACACCGCGTTGTGCCGCGCCGTGTCGAGGTGTTCGGCGGTCGTCCGCCCGACGACCAGGCGCGCCTTCGCGGCGGCGGGAAGCGTATAGGCGCCGATGCCCGCGTCCGTTTCGAGCAACGCCGTGCGGTCATCGAGTGCGAGGGCCTCGATCACCGAGGTGATCGCGCCCGCGGCCGCGCGGCCCGTGACCGGGAACGGCGCGAAAACCGGCACGTGGTACCATCGATCCAGGATCGCCTCGACCACTCCGCTGCGGCCCCACCGCAACCCGCTCATCGAGCCACTCGTCCGCGGTAGCGACCGGGCCGGCTTGCCCGTGATCTCGACGACGCCCGCGACACGGGTGCTGATGACGTCGACGATGGCGTCCCGCGCGGACGGCGTGAGCCGGCCGTCGTAGATCAGCCCGACCGCGACGTCGCGGGATGCGTCTCCGATCCTGATGCGAATCTGCCGGCACGGCAACCCGCGCGTGCCGCTGTCCTCCCACCGCGAGGCCAGGGCGCGCCAGGCGTGCCGCATTTCTTCGAAGGCGGCCGCGAGCGGCGGGGACTGAACGAGGCAGGTGTGAATCGGGACGGGTAGCGTCCCGGCCGCCGCGTGGAGGCCGAGGGCCGGCCCACGATCATCAACGGCCGGGACATAGGTGCCGGCGGTGCGATATGCCCACGCGGCGGCCGCGGGCACGACGTGCATGGGGAGGGCGCCGAGGTCGATCGCCGCGAGCGCGCGCCGCACCAACGCGCCCTTGTATTCGGCGTGGACGGTGCCGTCGAGCCGCTGCCACTGGCATCCGCCGCAGCGCTCGAAGTGGGGACACAGTGGGGCCACCCGGCGCGCCGACGGGCGGATGAGCGTCACCATGTGTCCGCGATACGCCCCGTTGCGGTGCTCGCGCAGCTCGACGTCCGCGAGATCGCCCGGAACGGCATCCGGAACCCCGACGGTCCACGGACCCACCTGGGCAAGCGCGCGGCGGCCGTCCGTCATCTCCGTGAACTCGGCCCGGATGCGGGTGCCGGGCGCCGGCCCCGCTGCGTTGCGCGAAGTCGTACCGATCGTTGCACCCTCCGGGGACCCGATGCCCGCCGCGCGGCGTTTGTTCGATTCTGCGTTCCTTCGTTACAGGGTCGCGTCCGGAATTCCTAGGGTGAGGGGACCGGAAATGAATGTCAATCGCACGTCTGTTCGGTAGGTATTTAGACAAGCAACGCTCAACTTGCCACACAAGTGCACGCACGCTACTTGCCGCACACATCGCACCAACGCTTGGGCTTCGGAATTCCTTCAGCGATTCGACAATGGTTCGACGTGGCCGTCCGGCCAAACTCGGTGGGGGGTGTGACGGGATGCGAACGATCTTCGCGATTATTGCGGTTCTCGCAGTGCTGACGCTCGGCGGTCTCGGCGGGGCAGGGTTCCAGGTGGGTCATTCCTACAACGCCGATCAGATCGCAGCCGACGGCGAAAACGGGGGCGGCGGTTAGCTCGGCCGAAACGAAAGGCACGACGTTACCGGTAGGTCGACGCGGCCGGACGGCCACCTACCGGCGATGGAGGAGTAGCACGTCCTCCCGCCCAATAGTCAAGGAGGCGTTGACGTCCCGGGGGGAACGTGCACTGCCTCAATTGACCTTCGGGAAACTGCTGAAACAAGCGCGAGTGGCGCGCGGCCTCAGCCAGTCCGAGGTCGCCGCTCCGATTCTCACCAAAGCGTTTATCAGCCTCCTCGAGCGTGACGGCGCCCGGCCGTCGCTCGGGACCCTTCAGCACCTCGCGGAACGACTCGATCGGCCGCTCGTGTACTTCCTCGCCGGACTCGATGCCCGCACGCTCGAGCGCGCGCTCCGCGAGCTTGACGAGCGCGGGCAGGCGGCGCTTCGCCAGCAGCGCTACGCCGCTGCGCTGGCAGTCTTCGAGGAACTTCGCGACCTCGCCGAGCGAACGGGGGTGGCCCGCGCGGCGGCCCACGCGACGCTCGGAGCCGGGGAGGCGCGGCTGGAGCTCCACCGCCTGCCGGAGGCCGAGCCGCTGCTGCGGGACGCGCTCGAAGAGGCGCGCCGGAGCGGTGACCGGCTGATGGAGTGCCGGGCGCTGCGCGGCGTCGGGCTCGTGGCGCACCGAGCGGGCCGGCTGCACGACGCCGTCACGATCTATCGGACGGCCCTGGCGCTGATCCCGGGGCTGCCGAGGCCCGCGCCGGTGCTTCACGGGGAGCTGCTCCTGTATCTCAGCACGATGCAGTTCCGCCTCGGTCTCTACGACGAATCCCACGCCAGCGCGATGGCGTCCCTTGCCCTGCTGCAGGCGTCCGCGCCGGCCCGCACCGCCGAAGTCCGGATGAACCTCGGGGTGGTCCATTACCGGACCGGCGAATATCCCAAGGCGCTCGACGAGTATCATCAGGCATTGCGGACGGCGGAGCAGTACGAAGATCTGCAGACGACGTTCCGCGTGCGCAACAACCTGGCGATGGTGCTGATCGAGTCGGGCCAGCCGGACGGCGCGCTGGAGCATCTGACGCTCGCGGTGACGATGGCGCGGCGGCTGTCGGACGTGCTCGGCGAATGCCGCGCGCTCACCGAGCTGGCGCGGTGCTACCTGGCGCTCGGCGCGCTTCCCGAGGCGCGCGAGGCGGCGGAGCAGGCGGTGGGCCGCAGCCACGCCCGCGGGCTCGCCGACGAAGTCGCGCGTGCGAGCATCGCGCTCGGCGTAGTGTCCGTCGCCGAGCGGCGGATTCAGAAGGGCCTGCGGTATCTCACGAACGCGTATCGGCACTGCACGCAGGCCCGCATGACGGCCGAGGTCATTGTCGCCGGCCATGCGCTGGCGCGCGTGCTGGCGCGCTGGGGCAAGTCCGCCGACGCGTACCGCGTGCACACCGAGGTGTTCGCCGCCCTCGGCGGCCTGTCGCCGCAGGAGGCCTACGGCGTCATGCGGATGACGAAAACGCTCGACGGCGCGCTCGATCGCGCGCCGTCGGCGTCCGCCGTTCGCGTCGGGTAACCGCCGGGCGGCCCCGCCCGGTCTAGTGGTACCAGGCCGTCAGCCAGCTCCGCAGGGTGGCCGAGTCCTTGGCGTCAGCCGCCGCCGCGCTCGCCGCGAACGCGCGCAGTTCGGGGCGGTCCGCTCTCTGCGCCGCGAGCTTCGACAGCGCGACGCTCCGGTCGAGGTGCTGGGTCATGAGCGCGATATACGTCCGTTCGAGCGCCGCGCCGCGCAGCGACCGCAGCTTCTTCACCGGCGCGGTGGCCACGCCTTCGTTCCGCTGCCCCGGCTGCGCGCCGAGGTCGCCGAGCAGCGCGACCATCTTCTGAATCTGGGTGTGCTCCCGCTCTGTGAAGTTCTGGTTCCAGTGGAGCAGATCCGGATGGTCGGCGTAGAGCGTGGCGGTCATCGCCAATTCCACGGACTCGTCGTCGACCGGAATCACATCTCGCAGATAGGCCACATCGAACGCTTGGCCGTGCAGCGAGGAGACCTGGGCGACCGCCGGATCGACCGGAGCGGCGGCGGTCGCGAAGGACGCCGACGCGGGTACCAGCATCGCCAGCATGAGGAGAGCCACGACACGTGTGCTGCGCATTGGTCACCTCTCGATGAAGGTCTGCTCGCGGCCGGAGTGAGGGTCCGGGCGCGGTCATACGCCGTTATACCCACCGGGCGGGGAGGGCAGACGACGGGCCGCGGCCGAAAAACGCTATCGCCGGAACTTCGCCAGGCCGTCCTCGTAGACGTCGCCGCCGTGACAGTCGTTCGCGACGACGACCGGGAACCGTTCCACCACAAGCCGGTAGATGGCTTCCGCGCCGAGGTCGGGAAACGCGACGACCTCCGCGCTGCGCACGGACCGGCCGAGCAGCGCCGCGGTTCCCTCGACGGCCGCGAAGTATACCGCGCCGAACCGCCGGATCGCGTCCTTGACCGCGGCCGAGCGGCGGCCTTTGCCGATCATTCCGCGCACGCCGTGCGCGAGCAGCGCCGGCGTATGCGGATCCATGCGGGAGGCCGTCGTCGGACCGGCGGAGCCGATCGGGCGTCCCGGACGGGCCGGGGTGGGGCCGCAGTAGTAGATGATCTCGCCGCCGAGGTCGACCGGAAGCGGGTCGCCCGCGGCGAGGAGGCGCGTCAGGCGCTCGTGGGCCGCGTCGCGCGCGGTGTAGATGACGCCCGACAACAGCACCTCGTCGCCGGCGTGCAGCCGTCCGATCTCGGCGGGTCCAAGCGGCGTCCGGAGCTCCCGGGGATTCACGGCCGGCGCGGCGCTTACAGCACAGCCTGTCCGGCCCGGTGGGAATGGCAGTCCAGGTTGACGGCGACCGGCAGGCTCGCGATGTGGGTGGGATGCTGCTCCACGTGCACGGCGAGCGCCGTGATGCGGCCGCCGAATCCGCCGGGGCCGATTCCAAGGTCGTTGATGCGCCGGAGCAGCTCCGTTTCCAGCCCCGCGGCGTCCGGCTCGGGCGACGGGTCGCCGACGCGCCGCAGCAGCGCGCGCTTCGCGAGAAGCGCCGCCTGCTCGAACGTGCCGCCCAATCCGACGCCGACGATCAGCGGAGGGCTCGGGTTCGGCCCGGCCTCGGCGATCGTGCGCGTGACGAACTCGACGACGCCCTCGCGCCCCTCCGCGGGCGTGAGCATCGCAAGCCGGCTCATGTTGTCGCATCCCGCGCCCTTCGCGAGGACGGACAGCGTGATCCGGTCGCCCGGCACGATGCGCGTGTACACGATCGCCGGCGTGTTGTCGCCGGTGTTCTGCCGGTCGAGCGGCGCCCGCACCACCGAGGCGCGCAGATAACCCTCGCGGTATCCCCGGCGGACGCCTTCGTCGATCGCGCTCTGGAGGTCGCCGCCCGCCACGTGGACGTCCTGCCCGAGGTCCAGGAACACGACCGCGGTGCCGGTGTCCTGACAGATCGGGAACCACTCCTCGCGGGCCACCCGCGCGTTCTCGAGCAGCCGCGCGAGCACCGTGCGGCCGATCTCGGATTCCTCGGCGGCGTGCGCGCGCTCGAGGGCCGCGAGCATGTCGGCGCCCATCCGGTGGTTGACGGTGATGCAGAGATCGCGCAGCGCCGTGGTGATCGCGCCGGCCGGAACGGTCCGCACGGTCAGACGACCCCGTCGGCGCGGAGCTGCTCGATCTCCGCGGCGTCGAGCCCGAGCCGGCCGCCGTAGATCTCCCCGTTGTGCGCGCCGAGCGCCGGACCGGCGTGCCGCACGGCGCCGGGGGTGTCCGAGAACTTCGGCACCACGCCGGGCATGCGCAGGTCTCCGGCGTCGGGATCGTGGACGACCGCGATGTCCTCGCGCGCGGCGTAGTGCGGGTCGTCGAGGATGCGCCGCACGTCGTACACCGGGCCCGCGACCGCGCCGGCCTCGTCCAGCCGTGCGAGCGCCTCCGCCTCGGGGTGCGCGCCGAACCACTCGGCGAGGATCGCGTCCAGGGCCTCGTGATGGAGGACGCGGGCGGGGTTGTCGTGGAACCGCGGGTCTTCGACCAGTCCCGGCCGGCCGATCGCCGCGGCGAGCCGCTCGAAGACCCGCTGGCTCGTCGCGGAGATCGCGATCCAGCCCCCGTCGGCGGTGCGGTAGAGATTGCGGGGCGCGGCGTCCGGAAAGTGGTTGCCGGTGCGCCGGGCCACGATCCCGAGCGCGGTGTACTGCGTGACGTGCGGGATGAGCAGACGGAAGAGGGGCTCGTAGAGGCTGACGTCGATGACTTGGCCGGCGCCGCGATCCCCGCGCGCGCGCAGCGCGGCGAGGATCGCGAAGGCCCCCATGAGGCCGGCCACTTCGTCGGCCAGCGGCATCGGCGGCGCGAGCGGCGGGGAATCGGGGAATCCGCTGATTGCGACGATCCCGCTCATGGCCTCCGCCACGGTGCCGAAGCCCGGCCGCCGGCGGTAGGGGCCGGTCTGCCCGAACCCGGAGACACGCAGCACGATCAGTCGTGGATTCGCGGCGTGAAGACGGTCCGGCCCGAGGTCCCACCGTTCGAGCGTGCCCGGGCGGAAATTCTCGACCAGCACGTCGGCGTGCGTCGCGAGGTCCAGCAGCAGCTGCCGACCGCGGGGGCGGCTCAGATCGAGCGTCACCGATTTCTTGTTGCGGGCCATGATCTTCCACCAGATGGACTGCCCCGCGACGAACGGCCCCCACGTGCGCAGCGGATCGCCGCCCCGCGGGTGCTCCACCTTCACGACGTCGGCGCCGAAGTCCGCGAGCATCGAGGTCACGGTACCGCCGGACACGATCGTGGACAGATCGAGGACGGTGAGGCCGGTGAGCGGCCCGGCGTTCGGAGGCATCTTGGGTGAGGGATTCCGCGCGCCCGCGCGCGCGTCCCTGCCGGATTCCGACTTCGGCCCGATGGAGGCTTTACTCGACCGGCGTGCGCAAAATGGCTTCTCGCCCCGCCCGCGCGGCCGCGGCCAGGGACGAACCCGGCACGTCTTCGATCTGCATCAGGATCTCGGCCGCCTGCCATGCGAGCCGCTGCAGGTCGCCTTCGGGAATCTCAAACGAGCGCGTCACATCTCCCCAGGCGCGCCCGGCCGCCCACGCGGCGACGACCGCGGCGCGCCAGACGGCCGCCGGCGGCTCGTGTGCCTCGCCGGTGAATTCGACCTCGAGTGGATCGAGGGGCAGGTTCGCTTCCTTGAAGTCCTCGTTGAGGCGTGCGACGATCCGGCGCAGCGTCACGAGCGCGCCCCGCGCGGCCGTGGGCACGGGGATCCCCGGCGAACGGCGATCCGCCTGAAACGCGTGGGGACGGCGGTAGCGGTCGCCGCGATGATGAAGCGGACCGGTGTGGCCGGCACGGGTTCGGACCGGCGCCGGACGCTCCGTGCCGAGCGCGCCCCCGACCGCGGCAAGCGCCGCCGGGTCGTCCGGAAGGGCCCCGGCGCGCAGCGCTTCCGCGAGGACGATCATGCGGGGGTGGCGGATCCGCGCCGCGACGCGACCCCAGGCGGTGAGCCGCCATTCGTCGTCGAGGTACCCGCGCGACCGCAGGACGGCGGCGCGCCGCCGAAAGGGCTCGACTTCCCGATCCCGCAGCGCCGCGAGTTCTCGTTCGAGCGACTGCCGCTCGCGCGCGACGGCGCGCAGGTCGGGGAGACTCGCAAGACAGCGTTCCGTCACACGGCAGCCGGTGCACGGCATCGCGACAAGTTCCTCGCCGAGGCGGGTGAGTTCGGCCGTCGCGCCGGGACCGTGGCGGGCGCGCCGAAGGCGCCCGAGCAGATCGTCGAACCGATGGCGCGTCGCGAGGCGATCGCCGCACGGGCGTTCTGTCAACGGATCGTCCGGGAGCGCGGCGAGACGCCGCCTGACCGCGTTTACTTCGGGGGCGCGCGCGTAGGCCGCGAACGACCGGCGCACAATGCCCTCGGCTTCCGGCAGGCCGGTTCGTGAAAGCAGGTTGAGCACCTGGGCGTCGCTCGCCGCAAAGGCCGAGCGGATCGGCTCGGGCGCCGCGTCCGACAGCGCGAGGCCTTCCTCGGCGTCGTCGCGGATCG
>DASYXS010000122.1:0-2262 GCA_035934535.1 bacterium | reverse complement strand
GGTTTCGATCTCGATTTGGTCCGGGCCGTGACGCGGGCCGTCCGAATTCCGGTGATCGCGTCCGGCGGGGCCGGCGTCCCCCGGCACTTTGTCGAGGCGGTCACGGCCGCCGATGCGGACGCGGTCCTGGCCGCGTCGGTGTTTCACTACCGCACCTACAGCATCGCGGCGGTGAAGGCCGCCATGGCGGCCGCGGGCATTCCCGTCCGGCCGGCAGGAGGGGCATCTCTGGCCAGCGCCGCAGGCCCAGAAGCGGCCGGAGGTCCCGCGCTAGACGGGGCCGGGAAGGAGTCCAGCGGATGAACGATGCCGACAACGTCACGTACGACGCGTCCGGGCTGGTGACGGCGGTGGCCCAGGACGCCCGCACCGGCGAGGTCCTGATGGTGGCGCACATGACGCGCGCGGCGCTCGAGCGCACGCTGGCCACCGGCCAGGCCTGGTATTGGAGCCGCAGCCGCCGCGAGTTGTGGAGGAAAGGTGAGACCTCGGGCCACACCCAGCGCGTCGTGGAGGTGCGGGGGGACTGCGACGGAGACGCTATTGTATTGAAGGTTGAGCAAGCCGGCGCGGCCTGCCACACGGGCCACCGGTCGTGCTTCTTTAGAAGGGTCGCGCCCGACGGGCGGCTCGTGGACGAGGGCGGCCCGGAGGCGCCGGCCGCGGGTCCGGAGATCCTGACCGAGCTTGCGGCGGTCCTCGCCGAGCGCCGCCGGACGCCGGCGGCCGGATCCTACACGGCCGGACTGTTCGCGGACGGCCTGGCGCGTCTCAATGAGAAGGTCATGGAAGAAGCCGCCGAAGTGGCACGGGCCGCCCGCAAGGAAACCCCCGCCCGGCTCGTGGAAGAAGCCGCCGATTTGTGGTTCCATTCACTGGTCCTGCTCGCGTACCAGGGCGTCAGTCCATCGGAAGTCTTCGCGGAATTGGCCCGGCGGAGGCGCTGAGAAACGGAGCGCGGGTGCGCTACGCGGTCTTTTCCGATGTCCATGCCAGCATCGAGGCGCTGGAGGCCGTGCTCGCGAACGCGGCCCGCCACTCGCCGGACGCCTACCTCTGTCTCGGCGACGTGGTCGGCTACGGCCCCGATCCGAACGCGTGCGTCGACCGGGTGCGGCGCCTCGGGTCTGCGACCGTCGCCGGCAACCACGATCGCGGGGCGGTCGGCCGTCTCGATCCCGCCGCGTTCTCACCGCTCGCGCGGGCGGCCATTGAGTGGACCGCGCGTGAACTGACCGCGGAGAACCGCGCGTTTCTCGCGGCGCTGCCCGACCGGTTCGAGTCGCCGGCATTCGTCGCGGTGCACGGCAGCCCTCGCGAGCCCGTCGAGGAGTACGTGCTCGATTTGCCGACCGCGCTCGCCGTGTTCGCGGAGACCGATTTCCGCGTGTGTCTCGTCGGGCATACGCACCTGCCGATCGTGTTCGTGCGCGGCAAGGACGGCCACATCAAGGCTCAGGATCTCCGGCCGGACGGCGTGGTGCGCCTTTCCGGCGCCTCCCGCTACATCGTCAACGCCGGCAGCGTCGGGCAGCCGCGCGACGGCGACCCCCGCGCGGCGTACCTCATTTTCGACGATGAGGCCGCCGCCGTCACGCTGCATCGCGTCGACTATCCGATCGCCGCGACGCAGGCGAAGATGGCTGCACGCGGCCTGCCGCCGCTGCTGTCGCGCCGTCTCGCCGCGGGGACGTAAGCGGCAGAGGGAGCACTTTTCGCACCGCCGAAGCGGACCGCGGGCGGATCTGCGAGTGGAGGGACGCGTGTGAGCCAGCCGGCACGGCGCATGACGATCGACGACCTGACGGCCATTCCGGTGCTCGACGATCCGCGGCTGTCGCCGGACGGCGCGTACGTGGCGTTCACGGTGACGCGCGCGGACCGGGACGCGAACGCCTACCGGACCAACGTGTGGCGGGTTCCGGCCGCGGGCGGCGAGCCGCGCCAGCTGACCACGGCGCCGGCCAAGGACACCGCCCCGCGGTGGTCGTCCGACGGAACGCGCCTGCTGTTTCTGTCCGACCGCGGCGGTGACAAGCAGGTGTGGGTCATTTCCATCGGCGGCGGCGAGGCCCGCGTCCTCACCACGGGCAAGCTGTCGCCGGCCGATCCGGTCTGGTCCCCCGACGGACGGTGGATCGCGTTCGTCGGGAAGCCCGAGGCCGCCCGGGCGCGCGACGAGAGCGACGTCAAGGTCATCTCGCGGCTCCGCTACAAGCAGGACGGCGAAGGCTACTGGGACGGCCGCTGGAAGCAGATCTT
>DASYXS010000101.1:0-2817 GCA_035934535.1 bacterium | reverse complement strand
CCAATCTCACCAGGTCCACGTCAAACCCGCGGGGGCCCGACGCGTCGCGAAACGCCACGGGAGGAACCGACAGGTCGGCGGCGACCCGAAGGCGGCCGCTGCTCCGCACCGCGGCTACCGACGGACCTTCGGCGGCCGGATGCGGTGCCGCGGGCAGCGGAGGGCGGCTCAGCACCGCCGTCCGAGGGGCGCAGGCCGCCGCCACGAACACGGCGGCCGCGATCAGCGCGAGGCATCGTCTGCTCATCGTGATCTCGATTATACGCCTCCGCCGCTGCGCGGCCGCGGCCGTCCGCGCAAAAGGGTCTCGTTCGCGGCGCCGCGAACGAGTGGTGCGATGTCGATGCGCATCCGTCCCCGGCGTCGGATTCCGCGGCTCAGCGCGGCGCTCGTGTTCTGCCTCGCCCTGGCGTTCGGGGCCGGTGCATCACCGCACGTCGTGCGCGCCGCGCCCTTGTACCCGCTCTACTATTCCCTCGAGATCCCGCCCCTTCTGACCGGCTACCAGATGGACGACCAGCAGAACAAGCACCTGCTCTACACGGGCCTGATCCGCGGCACGCTCGGCGGGCTCGCGATCGACTCGGCCGCCGTGACCCTGCATCCGGGCGCGAGCGCGGGCGCGGGAGGCGGCGAGTTTACGCTGAGGACGGCGGCCGGCGCGGTCGAGAACGGGCTGATCCTCATGACGACCGACCGCCGGCAGACGACGCTCTTGTTTTCCGGCATGTACCTCGGCGTGCGTCTTGAGTTCCACATGGTCGGTCCCACAAAGGGCTTCGGCAGCGTAACGATCGCCACGAAGGGGCTGGCCGACACCAGTTTCGTCGCGCACAGCGAATATGTCGCCGCCGTCACCCAGGCCGTCGCGAACCTGGCGCCCGCGATCCGTGCCCAGACGATCACGGAGGCGGACGGCAACCTGCGTCTCGTCACTGCGTATCAGACCACGCCCGGCGTACCGTAACATCCGGTTCGGGATCGTCGCGGATCCGGGGGACTAGCGCAGGAGAAATCCGTCCGGCAGCGGGTCGTCGGGGGCGAGCACGAAGGTGTGATAGCCGGTAATCGACGCGGAGCCGCTCACCTCCGGCGTGACCGCGCGATGCGGACCGACCCGCGTTTCCTCGGCGAGCCGCCCCGAAAACCGCGTCCCGATCAGGCTCTCGTTGACGAACGGCGCGCCCAGCGGCAGGCGCCCGTCCGCCCACCGCGCCGCCATTACCGCCGAGGTGCAGGTGCCGCAGGGCGACCGGTCGACCTCGCGATCGGCAAACACGGTGAGGCTCGTCTGATCCGCGCCCGGGCGCTGCGGCGGCCAGCCCATCACGACGCCGTAGAGGCCGTCAATGCCGGATTCGATCGGATGCGCGATCGTCCCGGCGCCAAGCACGGCCGCCTTGATCGCCGCGGCGGCCTCGACCAGCCGGCCGAGCGGTCCGGGCCGCTCACCGAGCCCGGCGCCCGGCGCGTCCACGAGCGCGTAGAACGCGCCGCCGTAGGCTACCGTCGCGGCGACGTCGCCGAGCCCCTCGACCGGGACGACGCGCCGGTCCAGCACGAAGCTCGCGACGTTCCGCATCGTGACCTCCCGGACGCGGCCGCCCTCCACCGACGCCCGCGCGCGCACGAGTCCGGCCGGCGTGTCGAGCGCCAGGGAAACCTCCGGCTCCGCGGCCGGCAGCTGCCCCGTCTCGATCAACACGGTCACGAGGCCGATGATCCCGTGCCCGCACATCGTGCTGTAGCCCTCGTTGTGCATGAAGAGCACGCCGCAGAACGCACTCGGCGAGACCGGCGGCGTGACGATGCAGCCGTACATGTCCGCGTGTCCGCGCGGCTCCCACATCAGGAAGCGCCGGACGTGGTCGAGATGGGCCGCCATATACGCGCGCCGGGCGAGGATCGTGTCGCCCTCGAGCGGCGGCAGGCCCGCGGTCACGACCCGCAGCGGCTCGCCCGCGGCGTGGCAGTCGATCGTCTGCATTGTCCGGCGGCGCATGGCCGCGTGATTCGCCCCGTCCGGGGCGGGACCTCCGGCCCCGGCGGGCAGGAGGCGCGAAGGCGCCGGAGGTCCTGCGAAGACAGGGCAGGAGACGTCGTGCCCGAGGCCAACAACAGGGCACGATGACGACCCGGTCGCCGGCGGACCGCCTGACGGCGGACTCGCCGGCCGCGATGAAATCAAAGCCGGCCTCGCCGGCCGCGGGATCCGCGCGGCGCCAGACGGGATTCCTCACGCCCGAGGAAGTCGCCGCGGAGCTGCGCGTGTCGCCGTCGGTGGTTCTGCGCCTCCTGCGGCGCGGCGATCTGCCGTCGCTGCGCGTCGGACGCGCGTGGCGCGTCGACGAAGACGATCTGCGGCGCTGGATCCGGCGCCACCGGCGCGGCGGCGCGGGCAACGGCCGCGCCGCGTTCAACGGCCGCGGCGGCGCGTGTCTGTGCGGGTGCGGGACCCACGTCGCCGCTCCGGACGCGCGGTTTCTCCCCGGCCACAGCGGCAAGATGGTGCACCGGCTGATGACGGAAGAAGGGATGACGTTCGACGCGGCGCGCGAAGCGGTGCGCCGCGTGCACCGGCCGCGGCAGCAGCAGCGGCTGTTCTGATCCCCGGTTGCTTGGTTATAATGGGCCCATGGAAAAGCGGACCGCCGCCGACCTTCGCCGCGCGTTCGGCCGGCGCGTGCACGACGCGCGGCGCGAGGCGGGCCTGAGCCAAACCGAGCTCGCGCGCGCGCTCGGACTCCGCAGCGGCGTGGCCGTCGGTGATTGGGAGCGCGGCAAGGCCCTGCCTAAATTCGAGACGTTTCTCCGGCG
>DASYXS010000095.1:0-14542 GCA_035934535.1 bacterium | reverse complement strand
CGCCGACCGAGATCCCGCCGTCGGCGATGATCGGCACGTGGCGCCCCGTCCGGCGCGCGAATTCCGCCCGCGCGGCCGCCACGTCCATGACCGCCGTCGCCTGGGGCACTCCGACGCCGAGCACCTTCCGGCTGGTGCACGCGGCGCCGGGCCCGACCCCGACGAAGACCGCGGACACGCCGGACTCGAACAGCTGCAGCGCCGCCTCGTAGGAGACACAGTTGCCGGCCATGACCGGGATCCTGGTGTGGGCGACGAGGTCGCGCAGCGACAGCGCGCGGCCCCGCTCGCTGCGGTGCTGTTCGGTGATAACGGTGGACTGAACCAGCAGAATCTCGGCGCCCGCCTCCGCCGCGACGGGCGCGAGCCGCCCGGCGCCCGCCGGCGTCGTGGAGACGACCGGCACGCCTCCGCCGGAGCGGATCTCGGAGACGCGGCGCCCGACGAGGTCTTCCTTGATCGGTTCGCGGTAGACCTCCTGCATGACGGCCACGACGCGCTCCGGCGTCGCCGCGGCAAGCCGGTCCAGCACCTCGCGCGGGTTCGCGTAGCGGGTCTGGACGCCTTCGAGATTGAGGACGGCCATCGCGCCGAGCTTGGAGAGCGCCGCGGCCGTGCCGACGTCGACGACGCTGTCCATTGCGGCCGCGATGACGGGCAGCGCGAAGCTGCGTCCCGCCACCTGCCACGCCGTGTCGACGTCCTCCGGGTCGACGGTCGCCGACGCCGGGACCAGCGCGATCTCCTCGAACCCGTACGTGCGGCGGGCGGCGCGGCCCTTACCGATGAACTCCATGCGTGCACCCTCCTGCCCCGTCCGGGCGGGGCCTCCGGCCGCCTGCCTTGCGGCGGCGGCCTCCTGAAGACTCGGGCGCCCCCGCGGGGCGGGGGCGTCGGCGGTTCACGTGTAGACCTCCGGCTTCAGGACACAGATAAACGGCAAGTTCCTATAGATGCCCGCGTAGTCGAGCCCGTACCCGACCACGAACTTGTCGGGGATCTCAAAACCGCGGTAGTCGATCGGCACGTGGCGGCGGCGGCGCGTCACCTTGTCGAGCAGCGCGCACACGCGGAGGCTCGCGGGATACCGCGCCTTCAACGTCTCGAGCAGATAGTCCATCGTGAAGCCGGTGTCGATGATGTCGTCCACGATCACGACGTGGCGTCCTTCGATCGTCTGGTCGAGGTCTTTGAGAATGCGGACGATGCCGGAGTTCTCGGTCCCGGTGCCGTACGCGCTGGTGGCGATGAAGTCGAGCATGCAGGGGACCGACACCTGGCGGAGCAGATCGGACAGGAAGAGCGAGGCGCCTTTCAGGATGCCGACGAACAGCGGGGTCTTGCCGTCGTAGTCTCTGCTGATCTGCCGTCCGAGGTCCGCGATGCGATCCGCGAGCTCATCCTCGCGGATCAACACCTCGGCAACGTCGTCCAGCAGCCCCACGCGGTGTGGGCCCTCCCAGCGGAACCGGAAACACGTACACAGGAACCGCGTGCACGGCTCCGGGTAATTTATTGGATTATAGGACGGACATTCGCGGGTGTCAATCGAAGCCTGTCGGTCGTGCGCGACCGGCAAATTACGCCACCCAAATGACTTCCAGACCCGACGCCTCCGCCGCCTGTCGCTGACGGGCATCTGCGGTGACGAATGAGAGCGAAATTCCCGCAGCCTCGGTCACGAACATCGCGGACGCGACATGAATAGCATCGAGCGCGCGAATGGCACTCCGGCGGACCAACCCCTCTGCGCGCCTTAGAACATCCTTCTCGAGGGACACGAGATCCCAAGCGCTGCGATCGTCCGCCAGTCGCCGAAGCATTCCCTCGTACTCTGATTGGGTCATCTCTCGGTTCGCGAGCCGCCGATGAAATGCAGCGGCCGCCTCAAGGGGCGCCAACAACGACGAGACAACCCGGTGTCCGCGATACAGCGCACGCGCACGCTCGGACCCTTGCTCGTGGAGAAATTGCTTCGCGATGGCGCTGCTGTCGAAGTAGGCGCGCGCGGGAGACGCGGAAATTTCGGCCGGCTCAGGCACCGCTTGCCGCCCCGACGCGGCTATCGCTCATCTCGCTCCCTGGAGATCGTCTCGGATATCGGTTCGCCCTTGATTCGAATCGGCGTCCATTTGCGCATTGGACCGCGCTTGGTCGCGCGGATGATGAGCCCCGCGTCCGCGAGCCGCTGCATCGCCGTCTCTTCGTCCGCCGCAGGCGCCCGAATCGGCGTGATCATCGCCACGGGCCTTCCACGCTCCGTGAGGATGACCGTTTCGCCGGCTTTGACACGTTTGATCGCATACGAAAAACGCTGGTTGGCTTCGCGTAGACCAAGCTGCATGTCACTACGTTACTACTTTTTGTCGCGGCCGTCAACGGGCTATACTCACACTGGTCCATCATCCAACGTGCTTCTTCGGAGGCATCCGTGGTTGGTCAGCGGGATCCGCGCAATCACTTGATCATCGCCCTCGACACGCCGTCGCTTCCCGAGGCGGAGGCGCTCGCGGACCGGCTGGCCGGCGCCGTGCGGTGGTTCAAGATCGGCCCGCACCTCTTCACCGCGGCGGGCCCGGCCGCGGTCGCCGCAATCCGGCGGCGCGGCGAGATCTTCCTCGACCTCAAGTTCCATGACATTCCGTCGACCGTCGCCGCCGGCGTCGCGGCGGCGGCGCGCCTCGGCGTGTCCCTCTGCAACGTGCATGCCCTCGGCGGCCGGGCGATGATCGAAGCGGCGGCGCGCGCGGCGCAGGAAGCGGCGGGCGGCCGGGACGGGAGGCGGATGCGGATCCTCGGCGTCACGCTGTTGACGAGCGGCGATGCGGCGGCCTTGCAGGAGATCGGCATCGGCGAGGCGCCGGGGGCGGAGACCCTACGGCTCGCGCGGTTGGCGCAGGCGGGCGGCCTCGACGGCGTCGTCGCCTCGCCTCTCGACGCCGCGGCGGTGCGGAACGCCTGCGGCAGGGAGTTTCTGATCGTCTCTCCCGGCATCCGGCCGGAAGGCGTCGATCGCGAAGATCAGCGGCGGACGGATACGCCGGCGTCGGCTGTCGCCGCCGGCGCGGACATGCTCGTGGTGGGACGCGCGGTCACGCGCGCGGACAACCCCCGCGGCGCCGCGGAGGAGATTCTCCGGCAGATGGCCCTCGCGCGACGCGGTTAGCGAGGACCCGGCGCCCCTACGTCCCCCCGGGCGGCGCCGCGAGCGGACCGATCAGTTGAGCAACACCGCGCCGGACGGCGTCGTCCAGTGCGGCTTCGACGACCCGCGACGCCACCGCGCCCACGGCGTGTCCTGTCACCCGGCTCTCATAGACGATGCGCCCCTGCGAGGCGTCGAAGACCTGCAGGGTCACGGCGGCCATGCCGTCGAGCGCGCCGCCGCCGTCGCCGCCGGTATTGAAGTCGGTTCCCATTCCACCGCCCAGGCGGTCCAGAACAAGGGCTTGAATCCATCCCACCACCAGCCGGTCCGCGCCGGCGGCGCGGGCGAGCTCGCTCAGCCTGGCAAAGCGCAGGGCGTCCGGCCCCTGCCAGCGGAGCGCGATCTCCTGGGCGCGGATCTGCGACCGCGGCTCGACGGCGAAGCGGCCGGCCGAGGCCTCCGCGAGACGCGCCGACAGCGCCGCGCTGGCGTATTCCTCGGGGACGACGCCGGGGTACGTGGCAACCGGCGTGGGCGCGTAGAACAGCGCCACCGCGGCCGTCCGCTCGGCGGTTTGCGCCGCCGGCACGCCGGACAGCGCCGCCGCTGCCGCAACCAGACATAATCCCGCAATTCGGCGAAGATGCCGCACGCCGCGCCCTACCTCGCTACGGCGCGTACTGCGCGGGAACCGGTCGGCCGTCGGCGGTCTTGACGATCGACCATTTCGTGCCGTTGAACTTCACGGTGTCGCCCACCGAGATCGCCGAGAAGAAGCTCGCCGGCACCTGATAGGTCTGCCCCCCCACCATGATCGTCTTGTCCACTTCCCCGATGACGCTGGTGTACTTCTGCTCTACGGGTCCGTAGACGTAGGCGTGACTGCCGCAGCCGACGCTGACATCCGCGGCCAGCACCGACAACAGCGCGACGAACAACACCACTCTGGCGGCCTGCCCCCGCATCACCCGCACCTCCGAGAAACGATCCCGTATCAGTATAGTCCATCTGCGACACGACCGTGTAGCGTCATGAGTCGCCGCGGGGTCGTCATGAAACCCGGTGGCCCTCCAAGATCGGAGGGCCACCGGCCGAACCGAGCCGTGCTACCGCCGGGCTAGAACGTGTAGTCCAGCTGTGAGCGGTACAGCGTGTACTGCGAGACCCCGTTGATCCGCTGGTTCTCGATACGGGTGTAAATCCTCGCGCCGGGGGCGAAGCGGTACACGACCCCGACCCGCCACTCCGTGATGCCCTGGCCGTTCGAGATGTTGTTGCCGGTCTCGTACGCGCCGAGGAAGCCCCACTGGTCGGTGAAGTCGAACGAGAGATCGCCAGTGAACATCTGCGCGTTGCCAGGACCGACCGTACCGGCGATGTCGTAGTCCACGTCGTTCTGGTACGGTGCGTAGAAGTTCTGGCCCGCGTTCTCGTAGGACAGGGTGAGCGCGAGCTTGTGGCCGATGCCGGTCATGGCGCCGAGATCGACGACGGCGTCGACGAAGTATGCGCTGTCACTGCCGCCGCCCGCGGTGCCATCGTTCCAGCTGGCAACCTCGCCGTCAAGCTTGATTCCCGGCACCACGTCCCAGGTCGCGTAACCGCCGCCACCCGAGCCGAGCGCGGGGCAGGTGATGCCGATGGTGCTCGGCGTCGTGACAAGACACCGCCCGGTAACCGGGTTGGTCATGGGGACTACCGGGCCGTATACATGGTACAGGGCGCTGGGAGCCCCGGCCACGACTGTGGACGCGGAGTTGATGTTGTTCGCCACCCAGTACGCGCCAACGCGGAGACCCGGAATAACCCGAATGTTGGCGTCGGCGCCGTAGGCGTCCTCACCGAGGAAGTAGGAGCTGCCGCCCGTCGGACCGGCGATCCGGCCGACGACCGCCTGCCATGTGAAATCGGCCCACGCCGGAACGTTCCCGGACAGCCGGAGGCCGTCGAACAGGTGACAGCCGCAGGTGGCGGCGTCCGTCGAGGCTTCGTAGGTATCGCTGTTCGTGTTCAAGAGCAGGCCGAACGGCCCGAACTGGATCGGCAGTGTGCCGAAGCCCTGCTGAATGCCGCCCATCCGGCCGAGCTGAATCCGCAGCGGCCAGCCCCATGCATGGTTCCAGTCGAGGTACGCTTCGGCCAGATCTCCGATGGCGTAGTTGGGCGAGGAGGTAAAGTTGCCGCCGTCTCTGCTGCTGTTGAACGTCGCGGGCGTGCTCGTCCCGGCGGCCGCAAGATCGAGCCCGATAATCGCATGGATGTCGGGCGCCACGCTGCCGTCGAAGATGAGCTTGAGGCCCTGCCGCGCACGGAACGTCGTAGGCGACGTGCCCGAATCGGTCGCGAAGGCGTTGGCGTTGCCGTTCAGGCTCGCGCCCGACGCGGACGGTCCGCCGTCATACCGGAACCGCCAGTTGCCGCTGATGCGGACGTTGTCCAGGCGCGCCTTGATCGCGTTCAGTTCTTCTTCAATCGCCGTCACCCGAACGCCCAACGCGGCGAGTTCCGCCCGGAACTCGTTGATCAACCGCTGCAGCGCGTCGAGGTCGGCCTTCGTGACCTGCGGTGCGGGCGCCGGTGCGGGAATCTGAATGCTCTCGATCCGCGCCAGCAACCGCGCCACCACCATTGCCATTTCATACCGGGTCATGGCCCGGTCGCCTTTGAAGGTCCCGTCGGGATAGCCCTCGACCAGGCCCTTCGCCGCGAGCTCAGCGATCGCGTCATATGCCCAGTGATTCGTGGGCACGTCGGCGAACGGCTGCGCAAACGCGGGGGCGACCATCGCAAACATGACGACGGCAGCAGTGATTACTGCGATATGTCTCATGCTGCCCATTCCCCCTTGCTGCTGTGATGTCGGGGCCGGGCAGAGGCGTTGGGCTCGAGTGACCGTGTTTTCTCGCGCCGTCCGTCCCCAGACCAGCACCCGCGTGTCCACCCGTTCCCGGCCCCGTCCTGGTATGCCGCCCCCTCCTCTCCGGACGAGACCCGGTCAGGCCTATGGCCGCGAGGACCGGGTGACAACTCTAGAGCAACGACTGAAACGCAAGTGACGGGAACGCGCCGGACATCCTTCCCACCCAAAACAATGCACGGTGGGCAATCGCCCGGTCATATTCATAGCGTTCTACGACGGTATCACCGAATATCCTGCAGATTTTGAAGGACGTCTTGATATTACCACAGGCGAGCGCCACGCGTATCATCTATCTATACCGAACACATGATCGTATTGCGCAAGTTTATGATCGTATGCTGCTCAACTT
The DNA here is from genome assembly GCA_035934535.1 of bacterium. Lineage (GTDB taxonomy): Bacteria > Sysuimicrobiota > Sysuimicrobiia > Sysuimicrobiales > Segetimicrobiaceae > DASSJF01. Next base: position 8,125 of record DASYXS010000095.1, on the reverse strand, counting down.
TTGGCCAATCGACGTTCTGCGATGACTACCGCGGCGTAGTCATCGTACGGCTCGGGCGGAACCTGAAAAGATCGAGGAACGAACCTCCTCCACCCTCGTGCCGGGTGTTCCTCGAAGTAGCGCCGTCGTGCGACGAGGGTGCTGTCGCGCTCTTCCTCCGCGGTTACCGGTGGCAGGCGTCCCGACGCCTGGAGCCCGCCGAGCGCAGCGATGATCGCCCGGGAACCCGTGCCGCCGCCGACCACGATCGCGTCGATCCGATGCCGGCCGGCCCACGCCACGACCACGCGCGGCACCTCGGCGGGCGGGACGATCGTCCTCGCCAGCACCGCGCCGGGGATACAGAGCGCCATCCCGCACTTGTCGCGGCCGGGATCGATCCCGAGCACCGTCACGCGGCGGTCACCGGAACGTGAGGACGAGCGGCCCAACCGTGTAGGTGTCGAGCAGCGCGACCGCGCGGACCGCCGTTGCGGTGCCCGCGGTCTTGATGCGGTCCACGGTTTCCAGGACGATCGCCGGATCGAGCCGGACGTCGACCGGGCTCGTTGTAAGCGCAAACGGCGGGGAGATGACGCCGTCGCGTTTGGCCTCGGCCGCCGCGGCGGCCGCCAGATCGACGAGCGCGCTTTCGATCTGCGCGCGGGAGTCGCGTCCGTTCACCGAGGCGGTCGCGATCGTTTGGCCCTCGTGGAAGACGACCGTATCCGGAAAGACAAGGACGGTCGCGTGGACCGGCAGCCCGCGCACGGTGTTCTCGCTCGCGATCATCCGAGCCACCATCCGCTGCCCGCGCTCGACAATGTCGCGCGCGACCACGTCCACCGTCAGCCCGGGCGGGGAGATGACGATCGTCGCGCCGTCCGTGCCCGCGGCCGCGCCCCGCTCCCGGGCGGCTCGGGCGGCGAGATCCACGAAGGTCTGCACCCGCCGGCGAATGTCGCCGGACGGAGCCCGGCCGTCGATCACGGTCCGCAGCACTTCCTGATCGTTCTGATAGATAATGTCGCGGACCTGAAGAGCCCGCAGCTCACGCTGCTGCGCGGCGATTTGCTCCTCGAGCTGCCGCGTCTGCTGCTGGACCTCTTGGAGATGGAACAGCGCCTGGCGCGCGTCCCGGCTCGCGAGCAGCACCACCGCGAGCGTCACGACGGTGATCATCATGCCGGTGACGACGGTCACGATCTGGGCGGTGTAGCGCGGCCGCACGCCGAGCAGGGTGAGCCGCTTCCGGCCGATCGCGCGGCCGACCAGGTTGCCGATGAACGCCACGAGGCCGCTGACCAGGATGAGGAGCGGGATCAGAAACGCGGCGACGCTCATGAACCGGCCTGCCGGCGCGCATCCGCCGGGCGGCCCCGCAGCCGGACGAGGAGCCGAAGGTAGTTGGCGACCTCCGCCACGTTCAACTTGCTGCGGCCGCCGGCGCGTTCGGTGAACACGTACGGGACTTCCACCACGGCCGCCCTCGGATGCCGCACCAGGAGCTCGAGGAGGATCTTGTACCCAAGGCCGACGATCGAGACATCTTCGAACAGCCGGCGCCGCGCGGCGAAGAACCCCGACATCGGGTCCGCGACCCGCACGCCGAGAAGCCCGCGGGCCATCCACGTGGCGCCCCGGCTCATCACGCGGCGCCGCCACGGCCACCGCCGCACCCCGCCGCCGCGCACGTAGCGGGAGCCGACGGCGATGTCGGCGCCGCCGGCCACCGCCCCCAGCAGCACGGGCACCGTCTCCGGGGGATGCGAGAGGTCGCTGTCCATCACGACAATGACGTGCCCCCGCGCCCGCCGCACACCCTCGAGAACCGCCGATGCCAGTCCACTTTTTCCTGGGCGCGTGATGACAATCACGGGAAGAACGTCCTGCAGTTCGGCGGCCACCCCGGCCGCGACCTGCCCCGTGCCGTCCGGCGAGGAGTCGTCGATGACCAGCGCCTCGCACGTGCCCGGGCCGCCGCCGACGGCGTCCGCCAACCGGCGCAGCAGTCCCGGAACGGTCGCCCGCTCGTTGTACGTCGGCACCACAATCGTCGCGTCCGGCCGGCGCCCCGCGGGGGTGGGCAGGTCACGGGAGAGCGCGCCCATCTAGGAGCCGCTCCCGCACGGAGCGGCCGGCCGCATTTCAAGCGTGTAGGGTCCGTCCGAGGCGACCGTCTCGAGGCCGCCGGGCAGATCCGACGCCGCCGCGAGATCCTCCCGGCGGGCGACGATGAAAACCCGTCCGGGTCCGCAGAGCCGGCGGCGGAGGGTGGCCGGGTCGCCGGCCTGTTCGACGACGTGATGAGAGTAGAAGACAAGGGCGGCCGGCGCCTCGATCATGTAGGCGATCACGCGGTCCCCTGGGCGAAGACGCGCCGCGAGCCCCGCGGCCAGCGGCTTCATCGGTTTCTGGGTCTCGACGGCCGGCAGCGTCCCGGCGTACAGCACGCCGATGAACACCGCGGTCGCCGCGGGCAGCGAGAGGAACGCGGCCATGTACCGGCGCAGGGGGAAGAGAACCGCGGTCACACCCGCGCCGAGCACCAGCACGCCGACCGGGGCAAGCAAGAAATCCCGCACGGCGGCGAACTCGCGGGGATACCGGGTCGTCGCGAACGCCGCGGCGGCCACGACCAGCAGCACCATCACGCCGATCTGCAGGATGAACGAGGCCGCGAGCGTCCGCCGCAGCCGGCCCTCGCCTTCGAAGAGGAACGCCTCCCACAGCCGGCCGACGGCGATCGCCGCGACCGGAAAGAGCGGCAGGACGTCGGCCGGAAGCCGCTCGCCCGCCGCGAGGGCGAACGCGAAGACCAGCGCGGCCCACAGCAGGCACAGAAGGCTGCCGTCCTGCCAGCGGCGGAGGTAGTGGTAGCCCGCGGCGCCGGGCAGAAAGGCCGTCCAGGGCACGGCGCCGATCGCGACGACCCCGGCGTCGGTGAGCAGGGTGTGGGCGTGCGCGCCCGCCGGGGCGGCGAGCCGCGGCGCCGCGAAGCCCCGGAGCGCCGCGTCCAGAAACGCGGTCCCGTGCCGCACGGTCTCCACCGCATACCAGGGCGCGGCCGCCGCGAGAAAGACCGCCGCAACCGGAAGCCACGGCACCTCGCGCAGGTGGCCGAGCGACCGCCGGTACGCCAGGAACACCAGCATCGTCGCCGCCGGCAGCACCACGGTGCCCGGGCCGCGCGTGAGCACCCCGAGGGCGAGGAAGAGACTCGACAGCACGTAGTCGCGCCGCCGCCCGTCGCGATAACCCCGGTAGCCCGCCCACATCGCGAGCACCATCCACGTCACGGCCGCGGTATCGAGGACCGCGAGACGCGACGTGACGACGTACGCGAGCGTGGTCGCGAGCACGAGCGCACTCAACACCCCTGTCCGCGGGCCGAACCATTCCCGGCCGAGCGCGTGGGTCGCAAGGACGCCGAGCACGCCGAACGCGGCCGCCCAGATGCGCGCGGACCATTCGGAGAATCCGAGGACGGCGCCGGACGCCGCCTGAAGCCACATCCACAGCGGGGCCGGCCCCAACCACGGCACGCCGTTCAGATGCTGCGTAATCGGGTCGCCGGTCGCCAGGATCTCCCGTCCGGCTTCGGCATATCGCGGCTCGTCGACGTCCCAGAGGCTGCCGGCGCCGAGGTGGAACAGAAAGAGCCCCGCCGCGAGGGCGAGTACGAGACCGAGGAGGAGACGCTCGCGCCCGGTGTCCGGCGCTCTCAACGCGCCGCCCGCATCAACAGGATCACGCCCGCGGCGCCGACGAGCAGATCCGGCAGCCACGCCGCGAGAACGGGCGAGAGCACGTGCCCGTCGGCGGCCAGCTGCGTCGGGATCGCGATGAGATAGTACGCGACGAGAATCAGAATGGTCATCCCGAACCCCATGCTCGGCCCGGACCGGTGCGGCCGCAGCGTGAGCGGCACGGCCAGGAGGACGAACGCCACCGAGCTCAGCGCGGTCGCGACCTTGGTGTTCAGCTCCCCCACGAACGGGCGGACGTCCCCGCCGCTGCGCCGGTACCGGGCGATCTCGCCGAAGAGCTCCCGAATACTCATGTCCGCCGGCTGCTTCGGCGCGAGCGTGAAGTCCTCCGGCGACCGCGGGACGGTCACGCGCAGCGTGTCGAACTTCGTCGAGACCATCTGTCCCTCGGACAGCACGTACATGTGGCCGCGCTCGAACGTCCACTGGGTCCCCTGCGCGTAGACGGCCTGGTCGGCCTCGATGACTTCGAGCGGCTGGCGGGGCGTCATGTACACTACGGTCACCGCCTGCAGCGTCCGCGACCGCGGATCGTACCGGTGCGCGCTGTAGAGCGCGTTGCCCTGCGGGATCGGGGCCTGGAAGAACACGTTTTCAACCGGATGGAGCTCGGGCCCATGCGCCATCACGTCGGCCATCGCCACCCGGTACTGCTCGTCGCTCAGACTCACCACGCCCTCCGCGAAGACGAGCGTGCCGGCGGCGACGACCACACCGGCGGCGATGAGCGGCGCGGCGATCCGCGGCAGGCTGACCCCCGACACCTGCAGCGCGGCCAGCTCGTTGTGGTCGGCGAGCCGCCCCATGCCCCAGACCGTCGCGAGCAGGGCGCCCATCGGGGCGCTGAACGCGATGAAGTACGGGATCTTGTAGGCCATCAGCACGAGGGCGATGTGGATCGCGATGCCCTGCCCGATGATCAGCCGCGCCAGATAGAACAGGTGGTTCATGACCAGCAGGACCGTGAAGAGGCCGAGCGCCACCCCGAACGAGGAGCCCACTTCGATGACGAGCAGGCGGTCGAGCAGCGTCATCGTCACAGCCGGAACCCTTCGCCGAGGTACACCTGCCGGGCTTCGGGGCTGTCGAGAATCCGCTCCGGCGTCCCGCTGGCCACGATGCGCCCGTCGTGGATGATCGCCGCGCGATCGGTGATCTGCAGCGTCTCGCGAACGTTGTGGTCGGTGATGATGACGCCGAGGCCGCGCTCGCTGAGGTACCGGACGGTACGCTGCAGGTCCTGGATCGAGATGGGATCGATGCCGGTGAACGGCTCGTCGAGCAGCAGGAACGACGGATCGAGCGCAAGGGCGCGCGCGATCTCGACGCGCCGGCGCTCCCCGCCGGAGAGGGTCCACGCCGGCTGCCGGGCGAGGTCGCGCAGGTGGAACTCGTCGAGCAGTTCGCCGGCGCGGGCCTCACGAGCCGTCCGCGACGGCTCGCGCTGCTCGAGGACCAGCAGCACGTTCTCCACCACGGTCAGGCGCCGGAAGATCGACGGCTCCTGGGCGAGGTAGCCTACCCCGGCGCGGATTCGAACGTCCACCGGCTCGCCCGTCACGGCGGTCTCCCCGATCCATACCTCGCCCGCGTCCGGCCGGACGAGCCCCACGATCATATAAAAGGTCGTCGTCTTGCCGGCGCCGTTCGGCCCGAGCAGCCCGACGATCTCGCCGGCCCCGGCGGCGAGCGACACCCGGTCCACGACGGTGCGGCCGTTGTAGCGCTTGACGAGGCCCTCGGCGCGGAGCCTCCCCGCGGCCGGCTCGAACGGTCCGGTGCGGTTCACGGCGATGTGCCGCTCGGGTAGGCGACGATTTTGGGGTGTCCGTCGGCCACCGCGCTGTTGTCGCGCAGGTGCACCGTGATCCGGTCGGCCTCCATGCGGTCGCGGTCTCGCGTCACCACGGCGTGGCCGGTCAGGACGACGGTGTCGGCGCCGCCGGAATACGTGGCGCGGTCCGCCGTTCCGTGCATGTGCGTCGCCGGGCGATCGAGCACGACGTGCCCTGTCGCTTCTCCGTCCCGCGTCGCCAGATTGCCGTCGATATGGTCCGCCTCGAGCCGGTCGCCGCCGCGCACCGCGATCGCGCGCCCGTCCACCGTCCCGCGCTGCGCCGTGCGGTCGTAGACGATCCGGCTGCCGCGCAGTTCCTGATCGCCGCGCACGACCACGGCGTCGCCGGACGCGTCGACACGGCGAAGGTCCGGACGGTCGTCGGCCTCGACCCTCGCCGCGGTCACCGTCGCCCACACACCTTGATCGAGAAACCGCCCGTGCACGTCGCCTTCGGCCAGCACGTGGCGGGTGCCCAGGTCGGCCGTAATGACATCGGCCACGAGACCCGTCGTCGGCGACGACAGCGTGCCGTGACGCGGCAGCACCGCGCGACGCTTGGCGCCGTCGTAGTGGATCTCCGGCGCTTCGAGCCGCTCGTCGCCGCGGGTGACCACGACGTGCGCGCCGATGAAGACGTACGACGCGGTGGCCGCATCGTATTCGATCCTCTCGGCACCGGTCACATCGACCGGCACCGGCGTGCGCGGCACGGGCTCGACCGGCGCGCCGAGCGCCGGGGCGGCCCCCAGCACGACCGCCAGCGCCGCGACCGCGCACCACCCCGGACCGCCGCGCGCTTCCGCCCGGTTGTCTCGACGCTTCATTACCGCAGCGTCATGTGGACGTTGCCGAAGAACCGCGTCTGGCCGAGCGTGAGGTCCGAAACCATGCTGTCGGCGTACATGATGACACGCTCCTGCACCACCCGAACGTGGCCCCGGCCCTCGACCTGACGCGACTGCGGCGAGTAATGGACGGCGTCGGCGAAGAGTTCGCGGCCGGCGCTCGTCACGCCGTGGACGTTTCCGCCGACCGTGACTTCCCGCGTGCGCGTGTTGTAGGTACCCACCTCGCCGTTCACCCGCATGCTGGTGCCGTCGTTGTCGAGGAACGTCGCGCGCACGTTTCTGAGCGCGATCGTCTGCTGCGCCTGCCGCAGCATCATGTCGTCGGCGAGAATCCGCCAACGCACCCGGCCCTGGTTGTCGGTACCGACCAGGTTGCCCAGCTTGATCTCGCCCGACGCGACCCCGCTGCTCGGACGTTGCGGGCCCGCGGCGGCCGGCGTTGCCAGGCCGTCCCCCGGGGCCGACCCCGCGGCGCCGCCCGGCGGAGCACCGGTCCGGCCCTGTGCCGATCCGGCGGCGGGAGCCGGCAGGGCCGGCGGCGTTATCGGCTCCCCGCCGCCGCGGGGCAGCGCGCTCCAGACCAGCGCCGCCACCAGCACGACGGGAATCGCCCACAACGCCGCGCGCCGCAGGCGCATCACCCACAGATGACTCATGAATCTATGGTATCGTGGCCTTCACCCCGCTGTCCAGCGCGGTCAGGACCTCCGCCGCGGCGCGCTCGACCGCCCCCGCGGGTCCAAGACGGCGGCACACCTCGGCGAGATCCGCGCGCGCGCGCGCGGCGGCCGCGGGCTCGAGCAGCCTCTCGACCTCCCGCGCGATCCCCGGCCCGCTGACCGATTCTTGCAAGAGCTCCGGGACCGCCCGGCGGCCGAGGATGATGTTGGGGATCGAGAAACCCGTGTGGTCGAGATCGGCCGTGACGACGAATCGCCGGGCGATCCACGCGGTGAGCGGCGAGACCCGATACACGACGACCATCGGAACGCCGGCGCAGGCCGCTTCGACCGCGGCCGTGCCCGAGGCCAGCACCGCGACGTCGGCCGCCGCGAGCGTCTCCACGGCCCGGCCGTCCGCGACGTGCACCGACACACCCGAGGCGGCGATCGCGGCCGTCACGTCGGCCTCGAGGTGCGGCGACGCGAGCGGCAGCACGAACCGCGCGCCGCGCCGCGCGGCGAGCTCCCGCGCCGCCTCGAGCATCGGCGGCAGCAGCGCGCGGATCTCCTGCGCGCGGCTGCCGGGCAGCAGCGCAACGACCGGCCGCGCGGCGTCAGATGCCGGCCGGGCGGCGCGCGGTCCCGCCTCGTCGACCGCGGGATGCCCCACATAGACCGCGTCCGCCCCGGCGCGGCGGTAGGCTTCGGCCTCGAACGGCAGCACCGTGAGCAGGCGCACCGCCGTGCGCGCCATGCGCGCGGCCGATCGCCCGCGGCGGGCGTACGTCTGCGGCGGCACGTAGTAGACGATCGGCAGGCGGCCGGAGAATCGCCGCGCCAGTTCGCGGTTCATGCCCGGAAAGTCGACCAGCAGGAGCAGATCGGGACGCTCCCGCTCGATCAGGCGGACGAGCCGGAGATAGCGGAGCGCGAAGAGCGGGAGCCGGATGTAGGCTTCGGCGTATCCGATCAGCCCCCACGCGGTGCTGTCGACGAGCACCCGGGCGCCGGCGGCGGCCATCCGGC
>DASYXS010000041.1:0-22972 GCA_035934535.1 bacterium | reverse complement strand
CATGAGCGCGCGACGGAGCACGGCGATTTCGTCCCCGATCGTGAGTTCCTCGTTGAGCGCGGGGAGTCCGAGGCTGATCGTCAGGCCCTGGCGGCGCTTCAGCGCCGCCAGGGCCTGGAGGTCGCTGAACGTCCGCGCGTGGAACGTGTTGCGCGCAAACCACGCGTCGACCGCGGACCGCCAGGGGCAGGCGGGGCCGCCGGTGGACGGCGCGCTGCCGGCCGCGCGCCCCGGGCCGAGGTCCTCCGGCCTCACGTCGGCTTGGCCGCCGCGGTGAGCTGGGTCAGCAGCGGCACGATCCGATCCCGCATGATGACGTCCCACGTGTAGGTGCCGAGCACGCGCCGGCGCAGGCGGTAGCCGCGGTCGTCCATCAGTCCGTGAAGGATGCGCTGCGCGCACACCGCGGGCGAGTCGTCGAGGCCGAACGTGTGCACCGCGTCGCCGCCGATCTCCCGGAACGGCGGGATGTCGGAGACAAAGGCCGGCACGCGGGTGAGCCCGGTCTCGAGCAGCGGCAGCCCGAACCCTTCCTCACGGCTCGGCAGCAGGAGCGCGTCCGCCAGCGCGTAGAGGTCGGCGACCACGCGGTCCGTGACCGCGATCGCAGTACCGCCCGGGCCGGGAACGTCCCCGCAGAACACGACCTGTTCCTCGAGGCCGAGCGCGGCCCGCAGCGCGCGCAGCTCGTCAAGGTAGTCGCGGTTGCGCGGATTGTGCGCGCCGAGCGGGCCGGTGATCAAGAGGCGCACCGACAGCTCGCGGCGGACCAGTTCTTGGGTCACGCGGAGCGCGTACTCGATCTGCTTGCGCCGCGTGATCCGGACCGGCAGGAGCAGCACGACCTGCTGGTCCCAGAGGCGCAGCGTCTCCGCGAGCCACCGGCCGGCGGGACTGAGGCGGAGGAACGCCGCCGGATCGATGCCGTTTGGGATGACCTCGATCAGGGAGGCGCTCACGCGCAGCGCGGCGCTGAGGGCGCGCTGGCGGTCGCGCGACACCGTGACGTAGGTCGCGCCCGGGAGCGGCGTCGTCAAGAGGCGCCACGGCTGACCGGGATGCAGGTCTTCGCGATACTGCGGGTTGGTCCAGGCGAGATCGTGACACCACGCGACGAACCGGACCGGCGGCCGCCGCGCGGCGATGCGGTGGAGCGCCGCGGTGAGCGCGAGATTCTTGTGCAGCGTGAGCGCGTTGTGGACGACGCAGACGGACGCCCCGGCGAGCGCGCGCTCGAGCCCGTCCTGAACCTGCGCCGAGAGCGCCGCGAACGCCGGCGTGACCCGCCCCTCCGCGAGCTGCTGCGTCACCGCCAGGACGCGCGGATGCCGCGAGTCGAGCAGCGGCACGCGCCGGACCCGCACGCGGCCCCCGAGCGGACCGCCCCGGCCCGTGATGACGCGGACGTCGCCGCCGCGCTCCGCGAGCAGCCGGGCGTGCCGGCCCAGCACCGCTTCCACGCCGCCGAGGATCGGGGGGCTGGTGAAGTGCACGAGCGCGATCGGCGCCTGCGGGCTGCGAAGTGGCATCGCCGCCAATCGTTCGGGCTCACGGTGGGCCGCCCCTGCGGGCAGGGCGCGCCGAGCCGCCCCCGGAAGTAGTCCGCGATGCGCAGTCTGGACGAATACGCGGCGGACCGCGCCGCCGATCCCTCCGGCATGCTCGACATCGTGCTGTCGTTCCCCCGCCAGCTACGGGAGGGGTGGCGGCTCGGCCGGACCGCGAATCAGACGCCGCTCGGCGGCCGCCCGGCGCACCTCGTCTTCGTGGGGCTGGGGGGGTCGGCGATCGGGGGGGATCTGCTGGCGGCCGCGCTGGGGCCGGCGCTCCAGTTTCCGACGGCGGTGGTGCGCGACGCGCGGCTTCCTTCATATATAGGCCGGCAGTCCTTGGTGGTCGCCTCCAGCTACTCCGGCGAGACCGACGAGACCGTCGAAGCCGCGGACTCGGCCGTCGCGGCGGGAGCATCGCTCCTGGCGGTCACCTCCGGCGGACGGCTCGCCGCGCTGGCCGAGTCTCGCGGCCAGGCGCTGGTGCGTGTTCCCGGCGGTCTGCCGCCGCGCGCGGCGCTCGGGTACCTCGTCGGGCCGGTCCTCGCGATGCTCGAGCGGTGGGAAGTGGGCCCGCCGTGCGCCGCCGAGGTCGAAGAGGCGGCGGGGGTGCTGGACGTGCTCGGCCGGGAACTCGGGCCCTCCATCCCGGCGGAGCGCAACGCCGCGAAGCGGCTGGCCGGCCGCTTCAACGGGCGGATCCCTCTCCTCTACGCCGCGAGTCCCGACGTCGAGCCCGCGGCGCGCCGGTGGAAGTGTCAGTTCAACGAGAACAGCAAGACCGTCGCCGCGTGGCACGTCTTCCCCGAGGCGGCCCATAACGAAGTCATGGCATGGGGGGCCGGGGAGGAGATCGCCGGCCTGCTCGAGCCGGTCGTGCTGTTCTCGGGGACCGAGAGCGCGCGGACGCGCCGGCTCGTCGAAGCCGCCTACGAGGTGATGCCGCGGGGGGTCACCGGCGTGCAGGAGGTGACCGGATGCGGCGAGGGCCGGCTTGCCCGGCTCCTCTCCCTTGTCCTGGTCGGGGACCTCACGAGCGTCTATCTGGCCTACCTGCGCGGCGTCGATCCGACGCCGATCGAGGCGATCACCGCGCTCAAGCAGCGGATGAAGGGCCCGCCGCGGCCCGCGTCGTAGTCACGGGCGCGCGGAAGAAACTCCCAGGCGCGGCGCCCCAGGCGCGGCGCGGAGACTGGTCTTCCGCCGGGAGGCAGTTCATGGCGAAAGTGCTGCTCGAGCGCATCGTCAAGCAGTTCGGCCAGGTCACCGCGGTCAACGACGTCACCCTCGACATTCCGGACAAACAGTTCACGGTGCTCGTCGGTCCGTCCGGCTGCGGGAAGACGACCTGCCTGCGGTTGATCGCCGGCCTCGAAGAGGCGACGTCCGGCAACATCTACATCGGCGAGCGCGTGGTGAACGACGTCGCGCCGAAGGACCGCGACATCGCGATGGTCTTTCAGAACTACGCGCTCTACCCGCACATGACGGTGTACGACAACATGGCGTTCGGGCTGCGCCTGCGCAAATACGCGCGGCCGGAGATCGACCGGCGGGTCAAAGAGACCGCGGAATTGCTCGGGATTCAGACGCTGCTCGAGCGCAAGCCGAAGCAGCTGTCGGGCGGCCAGCGTCAGCGCGTCGCGCTCGGCCGGGCGATCGTGCGGGAGCCGCAGGTGTTCCTCATGGACGAGCCGCTCAGCAACCTCGACGCGAAGCTGCGCGTCCAGACCCGCGCCGAGATCAAGAAGCTGCACGCGCGGCTGCAGACCACGACCGTGTACGTGACCCACGACCAGGTCGAAGCGATGACGATGGGCGACCGGATCGTGGTGATGAAAGACGGCGTGGTGCAGCAGGTCGACTCGCCGATGAACCTGTACGACCGGCCGGCGAACCTCTTCGTGGCCGGGTTCATCGGCTCGCCCGCGATGAACTTCCTCGAGACCAAGCTCGCGCGGCAGGACGGCAAGCTGCTGGTCGACGGCGGCGTCTTCAAGGCGGAAGTGCCGCCGGAGCTGTTGTCGCCGCTCGCGGAGTGGGCCGGCAAGCCGGTTATCTTCGGCATCCGGCCGGAAGACGTTTCCGACCGCGCGCATGCGGCCGGCGGCAACGGCGCGGTGCTGCGGGCGCAGGTGGACGTCCACGAGCCGCTCGGGTCGGACGTGATCCTGTATCTCACCGCGGGGCAGCACAGTCTCGTTGCGCGGGTGGACGCGCACACCCAGGCGCGCATGGGGCAGGCGACCGAGGTCGTCTTCAACATGAAGAAGATGCACGCTTTCAATCCGGAGACGCACGCCGCGATCATCTAGCCCGGCGGCACGAGGAATCCCGCGTGACCGGGGCCCGCGCCCTCCTCGAAATGCTGCGGTCGGCACGGGTCGACCGGGTTTTCGGGAATCCCGGCACGACCGAACTGCCGCTGCTCGACGAGCTGGTGTCGTTCGAGCAGATCGCATACCATTTGGTCTTGCAAGAGTCGGTGGCCGTCGGGATGGCGGACGGCTACGCCCAGGCGGCCGGACGGGTCGGCGTGCTCAGCCTGCACGCCACCGGTGGCGTCGCGAACGCCCTCGGTCTCGTGTACAACGCCTCGCGGGCCGGGACACCGCTGCTGGTCTTGTCCGGGCAGCAAGATACACGCCTCGCGTTGCAGGAGCCGTTTCTCTATTCGGACATGGTCAGGTGGGTGCGGCCGCTCGTGAAGTGGGCCTATGAGGTCGCACACCCGTCGGACCTCGCGCGGGCGCTGCGGCGGGCGTTTGGGGAAGTCCTGACGCCCCCCACCGGCCCGGTGTTCCTGGCTGTCCCGCTCGACGTCCTGCGCGCGACAGAGCTGGAGGTCGAGGACTTGGGTCCGCGCGTAGCGTGCCCGGTCGCGCCCGATCCCGCCGGACTGGAGGCTGCCGCCGACGTGCTGCGCGGCGCCCGCGCGCCGCTCGTCGTCGCGGGTGACCGGGTGGCGCACGCCGGCGCGGAGGCGGAGTTGCTGGCGCTGGCCGATGAGACGGGCTGGCCGGTGGCGTTGGAGCCGTATCCGACGCGGTTCATCTTCCCTACGCGGCATCCGCAGGCCCGCGGCGCCCTGCCGCGCTTTGCGGCCGGGGTGCGCGACGCTCTCGCCGGCCATGATGCCGTGGTCGCCGTGGGCGTGACCCCGTTCGAGCACTTTCTCTATGACGGCGCGGACCCGATTCCGGCGGAGACGCGCGTCGTTCACCTCGATCTGGCCGCCGCGTTCATCGGCCGCAATCACCCGGTGGCCGTCGGGGTGCCCGGCGACCTGCGCGTCTCGCTGGCCGCGCTGAGGGAGTCGCTGGGCCCCGTAGACGGCCGCCGCGCACGCGCCCCGGCCGGGGCCGGCGTGCCCGAGCCCAAGGCGGGATCGGGCGGTGGAGCGTACGACGCGGCCGCCGACGCGGTCGCGGCCGTCCTTGCGCCCGACGACATTTTGGTCGAGGAGGCGATTTCGGCGCGCGCCGCCGTGCTGGCCCGAATCCCTCGCTCCGTCCCCGGTTCGTTCTACGGAGAGAAGGGCGGGACCATCGGTTGGGGATTGCCCGCGGCGCTCGGGGTGAAATTGGCCGATCCCGGCCGGCGGGTCGTGGCGATCGTCGGCGACGGCAGCCTGCTCATGGCGGCGCAGGGTCTCTGGACGGCTGCGCGATACGGTATCGCCGTCGTGCTGGTCGTGCTCAACAACCGCGGTTACATGATTCTCAAGCAGGGGCTCGCCGGCCTCCGCGGTTTGGCCGCGCGAGGCGGAACGTATCCCGCGACAGACGTGACAGGCGTCGATCTCGTCGGCCTGGGCCGGTCTTTTGGTGTCGCGGCCGAGCAGGTCGTGGTGTCGGGTCTCGAAGATGCCCTCAGGCGCGCCTTCGAGACCCGCGGTCCCGTGCTGCTGGACGTCGAGGTCGACGTGCCCGTACGGCCGCTCTCCTGAGCGGCGTAGAGGAATCGCCGGGCTAGACCGGCTTCGTCCCGTCGCGGACGCCGGCGAGGGCGGCGTCGACCGTCGGGAACATCGGGATGACCTCTGCCGCCGCGACGATGTCGAGGATCCGCCGGATCCGTGCCGGCACATCCGCCAGCGCGATTCGCTGCCCCGTCCGCGCACATCGCTCGCGGGCGCGCAACAGGGCGTTGATGCCGGACGAGTCGATGTACCGGAGTTTCTGCAGATCCACGACGACGTCTCGCCCGCCGTTCCCGGCCCGCTGGAGGTAGCCGAGGAAGGACGCCACGCTGGCCAGGTCCAGTTCGCCATCCACCGCAAGGCACACCGCGCCGTCGTGCTCCCGCAGCGTGCAGGTCAGCATGTTCGCCTGCCGGTCGTCGAGACCGGCTCCGCCGGAGAGGAGAGGGCGCCGAACCAAGCGGCGCACGCCCGCCGCGTTTGTGACGAAGAGGTACGCGGGGGCTCCCGCATCTCGAGGACGGTCGGCGGGAGATGGCATCGACGGCGCTCGGCCGCAAGACGCGCCCACAACCGGTTGCGCGTGTACCGCAGCCCTTGGAAGTCGTACCACGGCGCGACGGTCCCGCGGGCGCATCGGATCAACCGCAACGACTCAGGCCAGGCGGCCGCCGCCCTCGCCGCGAGTCCCACCCACGGGTCACCGGCGCAAATATCCATGACGTTCCCCCCGGCAGCGGACCCTACCCGCCGCCCTCCGGGTCCTCAATACCGCGTCCGTGCCCGCGAACCTTCCGACCGCCGAATCACTTAGCGCCTAAGTCATCGGCGAGGTGCCGGCGTCCGCGTCAGCGGCCTCCGCCGTCCGCCTTCGCCGCCGGCGTGACGAACGGCTGCAGGAAGCGCGCGAATTCCATGGGGAACACGAACTTCGTCGACGCGCTCGCCCCGAGCGCCTTGAGCGCTTCGAGGTACTGCAGGCTCATCGTGTTCGTGTCGACGGTCTTGGCGACGCTGAAGATCTTGTCGAGCGCGAGCGAGAAGCCTTCGGCCCGGAGGATCGCGGCCTGCCGGTCGCCTTCCGCGTTGAGGATCGCCGACTGCTTGGCGCCCTCCGCGATCGTGATCGCCGCCTGCTTCTTGCCGTCCGCCTCGGTGACCAGCGCGCGGCGGCTGCGCTCGGCCGACATCTGGCGCGTCATCGCCTCCTGTACGTCTTTCGGCGGCGTGATCTCCCGGATCTCGACGGTGGTGACCTTGACCCCCCACCGCTCCGTGGCCTCGTCGAGTTTGCTGCGCAATACCTGGTTGATCTGGTCGCGCTTGGCCAGCACGTCGTCGAGGATGATGTCGCCGATCACGGCGCGCAGTCCGGTGGTCGCGATGCCCTGCGCCGCGCCGGCGAAGTTGCCGACCTGGATGACGCTGAGCTGGGGATCGACGACCTTCCAGTAGATCAGGAAGTCGATCGAGATCGGCGCGTTGTCCTTGGTGATGCACGTCTGGGCGGGGATCTCGAGGAACACCTCGCGCAGATCGACCCACACCGCTTTGTCGACGACCGGAATCAAGAACACGATGCCCGGCCCCTTGGGGCCGAAGCTGCGGCCGAGGCGGAACACGACGAGCCGCTGGTACTCGCGCACGACCTTGACGCCGTTCGAGAAGATGAGCACGAGGATGATCAGGATGCCGAGCGCGTAACCCATAGGAGCACTCTCCCCCCGGTGTTCTTGACGCCACCGTTCGTGCCGCCCGAGCGCCGGTCCTTCGGGGCGGGCGGCGCCGGACCCCGTGATTTACTGTACCGTGACCCGGAAGGTCTGGATGATCTGCGTGGCCAGCGGCATGTCCTGGAGAATGCGGTCCTGATCGTTGATCGTGGTGCCGGTGACGACGAAGCCGGTCTGCCCCTCCGTAAAGAAGACCTGCAGCTGGTAGAGTGTTACGCCGGTGTTGGTCTCCCACGTGAAGTACCGATAATAGGCCGGCCGCCCGCCCACGCTCGCGTTGGAGGCTCGAATGACCGTGTAGTTATGGAACGTGACCTTCGCCAGGCGCTCCGCCGCCGCGGCGTACGCCTCGGGCGACGCGGCGTTCGGCAGGGACTCCACGACCACGTTGACCGTCGGGCGGTGCCCCGCCGCGGCCGGGCCGGCTGCGATCAGCGCGATCATGCCCTCGGTCTTCGTCGCCACTTCCCAATCCGCGGGAAAGCGCATCTCGAACCGCCCGCGCGGATCGTTCACCGTCTGCGGCAGCGGAACTTGCGCCCGCGCGGACCCGACGGCCGTCGCGGCGAGCGCCGCGCATACGAGCGCGGCCACACCACGGGCGAGCATCGGCTTTACGCGCATCCCGGCCTCCACGCGATCGGATACCCGCCTTATGCCCCGGGGCCGGCCGGTTCAGGTGGCCGGCCACTCGTCGCGCGGCGGTGGCGCGTACGCGGGGCCGGCGTCATTCCCTGATCGCGCTCAGGTCGATGCGCCGCTGGACGAAGTTGACGTACACCTCGCCGCGGCGGAAGAACGCGTTGTCGAGGACCGCGAGGTGAAACGGAATCGTCGTCCGGACGCCGCCGATCTCGAACTCGCGCAGCGCCCGCGTCATCCGCGCGATCGCCTCCTCGCGGTCGCGGCCCCAGGCGATCACCTTGGCGATCAGCGAGTCGTAGTAGGGCGGGATGGTATAGCCGGCAAACGCGTGGGTGTCCACCCGCACGCCGGGCCCGCCCGGCAGGATGAACGCCGTGATCGGCCCAGGCGACGGCAGAAACTCGCGCGCCGGGTCCTCGGCGTTGACCCGGCACTCGATCGCGTGTCCCCGCGGCTCGATCTCGCGGGGGATCGTCAGGCGCTCGCCGGCGGCGATCCGGATCTGTTCCTTGACGATGTCCACGTCCGTCACGGTTTCCGTGACCGGGTGCTCGACCTGCACCCGAGTGTTCATCTCCATGAAGTAGAAATGCTCGCCGCCGTCCACGAGAAACTCGACGGTCCCGGCGTTGGCATAGCCCACCACCTCCGCCGCCCGCACCGCGGCCCGGAAGAGGGCGCGCCGGAGGCGCGGCGTCACCCCGGGCGACGGCGCCTCCTCGAGCAGCTTCTGGTGGCGGCGCTGGACCGAGCAGTCGCGCTCGCCGAGCGCGACGATCGCGCCCCGGCCGTCGGCGAGAATCTGCACCTCCACGTGGCGGGGCTCTTCGAGGTACTTCTCGACGTACAGCGCCCCGTCGCCGAACGCCGCCTCGGCCTCCGTCTGCGCCGCCGCGAGCGCGCGGCGCACGTCGTCGGCCGTATGCACGATCCGCATGCCGCGGCCGCCGCCGCCGGCGGCGGCCTTGATGATCAGCGGGTAGCCGACCGCGCGCGCCGTCGCAAGCGCCGCCGCCTCGTCGCGGACGGGCCCGGCGCTGCCGGGGATGACCGGGACGCCGGCGCGGCGCATGATCTCCCGCGCCTGCGACTTGTTGCCCATCTTGGCGATCGCTTCGGGCGACGGTCCGATGAACGTGATCTTACAGTCGCGGCAGATCTCGGCGAAGTGCGCGTTCTCGGCGAGGAACCCGTAGCCGGGGTGGATCGCGTCGACGTTGAGCAGTTCGGCGGTGCTGAGGATGTTCGGGACGTTGAGGTAGCTGTCGCGGGCCGGCGCCGGGCCGACGCAGAACGCCTCGTCGGCCATCTGCACGTGAAGCGCGTCGCGGTCGGCGTCCGAATAGATCGCCACCGTCCGGATGCCGAGCTCGTGACAGGCGCGGATCACGCGCACGGCGATCTCCCCGCGGTTGGCGATCAGAACCTTCTTGAACATCGGTGCGGGTCAGGCCGCGGGGTCGACGAGGAACAGGGGCTGTCCGTACTCCACCGGCGCGCCGTTTTCGGCCAGGACGCGGACGATGCGGCCGGCGACTTCGCTCGGGATCTCATTGAACATCTTCATCGCTTCGAGCACGCAGACGGTCTGCCCGGTTTGCACCACGTCGCCCTCGTTGACGAAGGGCGGGGCGTCCGGCTTCGGCGCCCGGTAAAATGTGCCGACCATCGGCGCGACGATCGGCACGTAGCGCGCCGCGCCTTCGCCGGCGGGCCGCGCGCCGTCGGAGGAGACCGCACCGTGCCCGCCTGCGCCCGGCGGGGCCGCGGCGGTCCCGCCGGGTAAGGCGGCGGAGACGGCCGCCGGCGCCGTCACGGGCGCCGCCCCGGCCGTCTTCTTCACGTGGACTTTGACGTGCGCGGCTTCGACGACGAGCTCGGCGATATCGGCCTCGGTGGCGAGGCGGATGATCGCGCGGATCTCGTCGAGGTCGAGCCGGCTGCGGTCGCTCACGAGGTCGGGGTCACGGCTGGGGCGGCGCCGCCCGGCGGCGCCGCGGGAACGTCCATCTCCCGGACGCGGCCGATGCGGCGGAACTTCTCGTAGCGGGCGTCGAGCAGCGCGTCGAGCGGGTGCCCGAGCAGCAGCGCGAGCTGCCGCCGGACCGTCCCGGCCACCGCGGTCACCGCGGCGTCGCGGTTCGTGTGGGCGCCGCCGGGCGGCTCAGGAATGACCTCGTCGACGATGCCGAAGCCCGCGAGATCGCGCGCGGTGATCCGGAGCGCCGCGGCCGCCTCGCGGCTCCTCGTGCCGTCGCGCCACAGGATCGCCGCGCAGCCCTCCGGCGAGATCACGGAGTAGACGGCGTGCTCGAGCATCAGCACGGCGTCGCCGATGCCGATCGCGAGCGCGCCGCCGCTGCCGCCCTCGCCCGTGATCACGGTGACGATCGGCGTGCGGAGCCGCGCCATCTCGAGCAGCGCGCGGGCGATGGCTTCGCTCTGGCCGCGTTCTTCGGCTTCCTTGCCGGGATAGGCACCCGGCGTGTCGATCAGCGTGACGACCGGGCACCGCAGCTTCTCGGCGAGCTTCATCACGCGGACCGCCTTACGGTACCCTTCGGGGTTCGGCATCGCGAAGTTGCGCGCGATGTTTTCGCGCGTGTCGCGGCCCTTCGCGTGGCCGATCAGCGCCGCGGCGCCCCCGCCCGCGGGCGTGTCGATCCATCCGAGCCCCGCGACGATGGCGGGGTCGTCCCGGTACATGCGGTCGCCGTGCAGCTCGACGAAATCGCGGGCCAGCGCCGCGATGTAGTCGCCGACCTTCGGCCGTTCGGGATGGCGGGCCAGCTGGACGGTCTGCCACGGCGACGGGTCGCGCGCGATCGCCTCGCGCAGCGCCTGCGCCCGGGTCTCGAGGATCGCGATCTGCGAGTTCAAGTCCATCCGCTGCTCGGTCGTGATCTTCCGGAGCTCGCGAATCTCGCGTTCGACCTCGACGAGGGTGCGCTCGAGCGCGTCGCCCGCGGGTGCGGCCGGCGGGGCGGGCGCCGCGGCGTCCGGCCGTCCTTCGGGCGACGGCAGGTCCGCCGGCATCAGCGGCGCGTCAGACACCTGGGTGCTCATCGGCGGTGACCTCCTCCACGGCCCAGCCCGCGGCGGCGCCTCCGTCGACCCAGGCCGGATCGACCGGCGCGCCGCACAGGCGCAGCAGGCGGCCGAGCGTCGTTCGCAGCTCGGCGCGCGGGACGATCGCGTCAATCAGACCGTGCTCGAGCACGAACTCGGCAGTTTGAAAGCCGTCCGGGAGCTTCTGATGAATCGTCTGCTCGATGACACGGCGGCCCGCGAACCCGATCAGCGCCCCGGGTTCGGCGAGCACGACGTCGCCTTGAAACGCGAAGCTCGCGGCGACGCCGCCGGTCGTCGGGTCGCACAGCACCGAGAGAAACGCGACGCCGGCGTCGCCGAGGCGCGCCAGCGCCACGCTGGTTTTCGCCATCTGCATGAGCGAGAGGGTGCCTTCCTGCATGCGCGCGCCCCCGGAGGCGGAGAAGACGACGAGCGGCGTGCGCGTCTCCGCGGCGCGTTCGCCCGCCCGGGCGATCTTCTCGCCGACGACGGCGCCCATGCTGCCGCCGAGAAACCCGAATTCCATCGCCGCGGCGACAAGCCCGGCGCCCTCGATCGTCCCGATCCCTGTCAGGACGGCTTCGGGCATCGACGTGCGCCGCTGCGCCTCGTCGATCCGCCGCGGGTAGGACTTCTCGTCGACGAACTCCAGGGGGTCGCCGGGAACGAGATGGCCGTCGAACTCCCGGAACGACCCGGCGTCCAGCACCAGGGCGAGCCGCTCGGCGGCGGAGAGGCGGTGGTGGTAGCCGCATTTCGGGCACACCCGGTAGGCGCGCTCGAGCTCGCGGCGGTAGATCAGGCCGGCACAGCGGGGACACTTGGTCCAGAGGCCCGCGGGGATCTCCCGGCGTCCGGAGGAGGCGACCTTTGGCCGGCTCAGCCAGTTCAGCATGGGACGGCCCGGAACCCCGAGGGTTTCGCCACGGCGCGATTATACCGCACGCCCAAAGACGCGGCAAACGCGTGCTCGGTCTGGCGAGCGGGGCATATCTGACCGGATGCTATAATGAACACGCCGGGAAAGTCAGGGAGGGATTCTTCGATGGCGACTGAGACTCCGGGCGGGCTCCGCCGCGGACGGCTTGGGTATGCCGCGGCCGTGGTGCTCGTCCTGGCCGCCGTGGTGGTAGGCGCGGGACTCGGCGGCGTGGTGCTTCCCCAATACGTTCATCCGGTTTTTTCTGGACACGCCGCGCCGGAGGCGACCGCGCCGTCCGCCGCGCCGCCGGCCAACCCGCCGGCCGCGCAGGCGCCGGTGGTCCCGCCGGCGCCCGCGGCCGGGCTGACCCCGGAAGAGAACGTCGTCATCAACGTGGTCAAGCGCGTGCGCCCCTCCGTCGTCAATATCGATACGGAGGCGCAGGTCCAGACGATGTTCGGGGTGTTTCCTCAGCAGGGCGCGGGGTCCGGCGTGATCGTGCGGCCGGACGGCTACATCCTGACGAACAACCACGTGGTGCAGGGCGCGCAGACGATCAAGGTCACGCTGCTGAGCGGTAAGGTGCTGCCCGGCAAGATCGTCGGAACGGACCCGATCGCGGATCTCGCGGTGATCAAGGTGGCGTCGCCGGAGCCGCTGCCGGCCGCCCAGCTCGGATCGAGCCGCGACCTGAGGGTCGGGCAGACGGCGATCGCGATCGGGAACCCGTTTGGGCTCGGCAGCACCGTCACGACCGGCGTGATCAGCGCCCTCAACCGCAACATTCAACTGCCGAACCTGATCGTCGAGAACCTGATTCAGACCTCCGCGCTGATCAATCCAGGCAACAGCGGCGGCGCGCTCGTGGACAGCTCGGGCCAGGTCGTCGGCATCAACACCGCGATCATCCCGAACGCGCAGGGCATCGGGTTTGCGATCCCGAGCGACCTCGCGCGGTCCGAAATGCAGCAGTTGATCGCGCTCGGCCACATCGTGCGGCCGTGGGTCGGGATCGTCTACGGCGGCGACGTGGACCCGCAGACGGCGCAGGCATACAACCTCGGCGCCAAGCACGGGGTGCTCGTCCGCAGCGTGGAGCCGGGCTCGCCGGCGGCGAAGGCCGGTATCGCCTCGGGCGACATCGTCACGGCGGTGGGCTCCGAGCAGGTCGACACCTGGAGCGACTTCGTCCGCGACATCGTCAACAGGAAGATCGGCGAGACCGTCACGCTGACGGTCGTGCGCGGGACGGGGAGCCGGCGGGTCCCCGTCGTCCTGGCCGAGCGGCCGGCCGAACCCAAGTAAAAGGCCGAGGCGCACAGCGGAGGATGCCCATGGAGCAGACGCTCGTCCTCGACGTGGTCAAGGTAACGGAGGCGGCGGCGATCGCGGCCGGCCGCCACATGGGCGAAGGCGACACCGATCGCACCGACCAGGCCGCCGTGACCGCGATGCGGGAGATACTGGCGGATCTCCCGATCCACGGCCGCGTGGTGATCGGCGAAGGCGAGCGCGATCAGGCGCCGATGCTCTTCATCGGGGAGGACGTCGGGGCCGGGAAGGGTCTTGCCGTCGACATCGCCGTGGACCCCGTCGAGGGCACCAACCTGGTGGCGAACGGCCTGCCCAACGCGATCGCCATGCTGGCGGTCGCGGAGCGCGGCGGCATCCTCCACGCGCCCGACATTTATATGGAGAAACTTGTCGTGCCCCCGCAGGCGGCGGGGAAAGTGGACCTTCGCTGGCCGCCGCAGCGGAATTTGCAGGTGCTGGCGGACTGTCTCCGGCGGCGGATCGAAGACATCACCGTCGTCATCCTGAACCGGCCCCGGCACGCCGATCTCATCGCCGCGGTGCGGGCCGCCGGGGCGCGCATCAAGCTGATCTCGGACGGCGACGTCGCGCCGGCGATCTCGGCCGCGGTCTCCGGCACGGCGGTGCACGCCGTGATGGGCATCGGCGGCGCCCCGGAGGGCGTGCTGACCGCCGCGGCGCTGCGCTGCCTCGGCGGCGAGATCCAGGGACGGTTCTGGTACCGCAACGACGGCGAGCGGGAGCGGGCCCACGAGATGGGGATCACCGATCCCGAGCGGATCTTCCGCACCGACGAACTGTGTCCCGGCGGCAACCTGCTGTTCGCGGCGACCGGCATCACCGACGGCGACCTCTTCCGCGGCGTCCGCTTCTTCGGCGGCGGCGTCCGCACGCATTCGATCGTCATGACGGCCCAGACCCGGCAGGTGCGCTTCATCGACACCATCCACATCCACGACCCGAGCCGCGTGGGCGAAGTCCGGCTGTAGCGTGGTCACTCAGGAACTGCGGCAGCTCGTCGCGGACGCGATCGGGCGCGCGGCGGCCGCCGGCGCGATTCCCGCGCCCCCCGACCCGCTGCCCGCGTTCGAGGTCGAGCCGCCCCGCGACCCCCGGCACGGCGACTACGCGGCGAACGCCGCGCTCGTACTGGCGCGCACGCTGGGCCGCCCGCCGCGGGAGATCGCGGCGGCGATTCGCTCGCAGCTGGCCGTCCCGTCCGGGGAGCTCCGCGCCGTCGAGATCGCCGGCCCCGGCTTTCTGAATCTGCACCTCGCGCCCGCGTTCATGCACCGGTGGCTGCGGCGGGTGCACGCGGAGGACCGGCGGTTCGGCCGCAGTGACACCGGCCGCGGACGGCGGGTGCTGGTGGAGTACGTGAGCGCGAATCCGACCGGGCCGCTGCACGTCGGCACGGGACGCAACGGGGCCGTCGGTGAGACGATCGCGCGGCTGCTCGACGCCCTGGGATATGAGGTCGGGCGCGAGTACTACGTGAACGACTACGGCAGCCAGGTCGATACGCTGGCACGCTCCGTCGAAGCGCGGTACCTGGAACTGCTCGACCGGCCGGCCGAGTTTCCCGAGGACGGGTACCGAGGCGACTACGTGCGGGACATCGCCGGGCACATCGCGCGCGAGAGCGGCCGGCGGCTCCTCGACGTGCCGGCGGAGGAGCGCCTGCGCCAGATCCGCGACACCGCGCTGCGGCTCATGTTGGACCAGATCCGCGCCACCCTGGAAGCGTTTGGGATCACGTTCGACCGCTGGTTCAGCGAGCGGAGCCTGCACGAGAGCGGCGCCGTGGAGCGCTGCCTCGAGGCGCTGCGGCGCCGCGACGTGGTGTACGAGCAGGACGGCGCCCTGTGGTTCCGCTCGACGCAATTCGGCGACGACAAGGACCGCGTCGTCGTGCGCCGCGACGGGCGGCCGACCTACTTTGCCTCCGACATCCCGTATCACGTCGACAAGTACGCGCGCGGCTTCGAGCACCTCATCGACGTCTGGGGCGTCGACCACATCGGCGACACGGCGCGCGTCCGCGGCGGCCTCCAGGCCCTCGGCTACGACCCGGACAGCGCCGAGGTTATCCTCTACCAGCACGTCCGGCTGCGCAACGAGGGCGAGGCCGTGCGGATGAGCAAACGCAGCGGCGAGTTTGTCACGCTCGGCGAGCTGATCGAGGCCGTCGGCCGGGACGCCGCCCGGTTCTTCTTCATCATGACGAGCCCGTCCGTCCCGATGGATTTCGATTTTGCCCTGGCGACGCGCCAATCGGCGGAAAATCCGGTATACTATGTCCAGTACGCGCACGCCCGTATTTCGAGCATTCTCCGGGAAGCGGAACGCCAGGGTGTCCCGCTGCCGGATGCCGGACACACGGATCTCCTCCCGCTGCGCACGCCCGAAGAATGGAGCCTCGCGAAGCGGATCGTCGCGATGCCGGACGTGGTCTTCGCCGCGGGGACGCGGCGGGAGCCCCAGCGCCTGTGCGCGTACGCGAGGGAACTCGCCGAGGCGTTTCACGTATTCTACGGACAGTGCCGGGTCCTGACCGACGACGCGGCGCTGACGGCGGCCCGGCTCGTCCTGGTCGACGCGGCGCGGCGGGTGCTGCGCAACACGCTCGATCTCGCCGGGGTGACGGCGGTCGAGCGGATGTAAGCGACCGACACTACCATGAAGTTGGAATGAGGGATGGCGTGGTCCATCAGACGGCAGGAGAATTGCAGGGTACGGCGAATACGCGGCGCAACATTCACATGGCCCGTCCGCGCTTTGTCCGATCGCGATGACAGACCCACGACTGCCGACGCCTCCAGCCGGCAATACCTTTGGGCCCGCGCGCCGGGCCGCCGCGACGTCACATCCCGGCCGCGTCCACACGCATCGCGGAGAGGCCGCGGGCCGGGTCTTTGGAGCAACGACGCTGGGTAGAGTGAGGGGGAGGAGACCGACGATGACGGGGATGAGGGCAATCACACAACGGCTGGCGGCGCTCGTGGTCGCCGCGGGCATGGCGCTCGCGCTGGCGGGGCCGGCGGGTGCCTTGATGTACTCGGACACACAGAGCAGCCCCTATGCGCGCGCGATCGAGAAGCTGTCGGTCGTCGGCGTTATCAGCGGCTACCCGGACGGGACGTTCAAGCCGGATCAGCCGATCACACGTCTCACGGTCGTCGAGGCGCTCGCGCGCGGTCTGGACGTCAAGGGCGGCGGGACGATCCCGAACTTCAAGGATCTCGCGGACATCCCCGAGGCCGTGCGGCCGACGATCGCCGCCCTCCTGAACACCGGCGCGGCGTCGCAGCAGAAGGCGACGGTCACACAGGATACCGTCGCGTACACCCTCACGACCGACCGGGCGGTGTACGGCATCGACGACCCGGTGGACCTGACGTTCACGATCACGAACACCGGCAAGGAGGACGTGAAGTTCGACTTTCCGACGACGCAGTACTACGACTTCGTGATCACACGCGGCGACGAGCAGATCGCGCGGTGGTCACTCGGCCAGACCTTCGTGCCGAACCCGCAGCCGCTGTTCCTGGCCTCGGGAAAGTCGATGAGCTTCAACACGCGCTGGCTGCAGAAGGATCAGGACAGCCACGTGGTCGGGCCGGGCACCTACAACATCTCGGCCGTGTTCACGCTGAAGGACAAACCGGTGACCGTGAACCTGGAATTCCAGAAGGGCATCCTCACCGCGTTCCCCGACAACACCTTCCGGCCGGCCGCCCAGGTGACCCGCGCGGAGTTCTCCGCGCTGCTGGTCCGGGCGCTGGGACTGCAGGGTGAGGCGACGCAGAAGGCGCAGGTGCAGCTGGCGGTCTCCGACGCCGCGGACATCCCGGCGCCGCTCCACGGCTACGTCGCGGTCGCGATCGACCACAAGCTCCTCGCCGTGACGAACAACGCGTTCCGGCCGAACGCACCGACCACACGCGCGGAGGCGGCGAGCGCGGTCTCGGCGATCATGGACGCGCAGAACCGCTTCAACTATGTGAAGGGCACCCTCGCGTCGATCGGGCAGGGCGACATCACCGTGGCGAACGCTCAGAAGGCCGTCACGAGTTACGCGCTGACGCCGAAGGTGGCGATCTACCGCAACGACAAGCCGGCGGCGGCGTCCGACCTCAAGCCGAACGACCAGATTCTGCTGCTGCTGACGGGCCCGCGGGGGCGCGCAGGGTACATCGAGGCGACCGGTCCCTAGCGCGGATCCGGTCGCGACCATAGCCTCCACGGGAGGATCGTTGATCGCGGCGGGTCCGCCCGCGGGCCGCGTCCCCGCGGCCGGGCGCGGCAGGCCGGCAGGCGTGGAGGTGGGGCGGCCGTGGCGATCGCGGAGCTGGAGGGGAAGAGCCTCAGCGAACTTCAGGATCTCGCCAAAGAACTGAATGTTCAGAATTTTCGACGCTACCGCAAACAGGAGCTGATCATGAAGATCTTGCAAGCCCAAACCGAGCAGAGCGGACTGATGTTCCGCTCCGGCATCCTCGAGATCATGCAGGAGGGGTACGGGTTCCTCCGTACGAGCGGCTACCTCCCGGGATCCGAGGACATCTACGTGTCCCCATCGCAGATCAAGCGGTTCGGCCTCCGCGTCGGCGACGAGGTGTTGGGGCAGGTTCGCGCGCCCAAGGACAACGAGAAGTACTACGCGCTGCTGCGGGTCGAGGCGGTCAACGGGCTCGATCCGGAACAGGCGCGCTCGCGGCCGGATTTCGAGAAACTGACGCCGGTCTTCCCGCACGAGCGGCTCAAGCTCGAGCTGCCGCAGAGCGACCTCACCGTGCGGATCGTGGATCTCTTCGCGCCGATCGGCAAAGGCCAGCGCGCGATGATCGTGTCGCCGCCGAAGGCCGGCAAGACGACCCTGCTCAAGAAGATCGGCCAGAGCATCGTGCAGAACCATCAGGAGGTCTACTTGATGGTGCTGCTGCTCGACGAGCGGCCGGAGGAAGTCACCGACATGCGCCGCTCGGTGGAGGCGGAGGTCGTCGCGTCGACCTTCGACCGGCCGCCGGAAGAGCACGTGCAGGTCGCCGACCTCGTGCTCGAGCGCGCCAAGCGCCTCGTCGAAGGCGGGCGCGACGTCGTCGTCCTGCTCGACAGCCTCACGCGGTTTTCCCGGGCCAACAACCTCGTCATCCCGCCGAGCGGCCGGACGCTCTCCGGCGGCCTCGACCCCGCGGCGCTGCACCGCCCCAAGCGGTTCTTCGGCGCGGCGCGGAAGATCGAGGAAGGCGGCAGCATCACGATCGTCGCGACCGCACTGATCGACACCGGCAGCCGCATGGACGACGTGATCTACGAGGAGTTCAAGGGCACCGGCAACTTGGAGCTCCACCTCAACCGCAAGCTGCAGGAGCGGCGGACGTTCCCGGCGATCGACATCAAGCTGTCCGGCACCCGGCGCGAGGAACTGCTGCTGACGGATGAGGAGCTGCGCAAGGTCTGGGTCCTGCGCAAGAGCCTCGAGTCGCTGGACACGGTCGCGATGACGGAGCTGATCCTCGACCGGCTCCGCAAGACGCCCAACAACCAGGGATTTTTGCGCTCGATCATCAAGAGCGCTGAAGAGGACACGTAACCCGGCCCCGCGCGGCAGGAATCCGCACGGCCCAAGCCAAAGGACGCTGCGGGGGGAACAGCCAGGAGATACCCGCGCGGGCCCCGCGAGCGTGACTGAGCGGGTGTCCGCATGCCGCACGATCGTCAGCCGTCCGGCCCCCGCACGTTGACGCACACCCAACGGCTCCACGGGAGGGTCAATGCCGGCCTCATGGGGGCGCGCGGCCGCGGCGTTGTTCTGCGCGGTCTGCGCGGCCGGGCAGGCGCCGGGCGCTTCGGCGCGAGAACCGGTCGTGGGGGAACCTGCACACGCCGCCGCCGTCCGCCCCGCGATAGTGCACCTGCGTCTGCCCGCGCTGCTCCTGCCGTCCGCCGCGCATCCGTCGGCCCGCACGGCCGCGTCTCGCGCGGTTCCTCCGCGGGAGTCCCCGCATACCGTCGTGCCGGGCGACACGCTGTGGGCGATCGCCGCATCGGCGGGCGTCCGTGTCGAGGCGCTGGCGGCCGCGAACGGCATATCCGAAAACACGGTGCTGCGATTGGGGCGCGTCCTGACGATTCCGCCCCCCGGTGCCCAGGTTCCCGACCGGCGCTCCCTGCGCCCCGCCGCGGCATCGGTCGAGGCGCCGGCGCCCCCGCCGGCGCCGGTGGTGCCGGGGGCGCGCCGTCTGGCGCTGGCGTGGCCCTCGCGCGGCGTCGTCACGTCCCGATTCGGCTGGCGGGTTCACCCGATCTTCGGCGGCCGTGAATTTCACACCGGCGTGGACATCGCGACGCACTATGGATCGCCGGTCGTCGCGGCGTGTGCGGGCGTCGTGCGCTTCGTCGGCTGGAAGTTCGGCTACGGCCGCATCATCGTGCTCGAGCACGACGGCGGCTTCGAGACGGCGTATTCGCACCTCTCCGCCGCGCTGGTGACCTCCGGGCAGCGCGTCACGGAGGGCCAGGTGATTGGACGCATCGGCAGCTCCGGCTGGAGCACGGGGCCGCATCTCTTTTTCGAAGTGCGGCGGAACGGCAAGCCGGTCGACCCGGCCCGCTACCTGAACTAACGTCCCTCTCCCCGCGGGCCGCCGGCGGAGCGGCGCGGAAGGAATCCCCGCCGCTCCGCCCCAAGAACAACGGTAGGGGCAAGCCAGTAGAGACCGTTCGGACCCGGCTCCCGACCGCTTCACCGTGAACGGAGTCCCGAGCCGGCGCCCGCCCAACCCCGACTGCCGGTTGTTTCGGCCCCGCACACCCGCGAGTGACGCACGGGAGGATCGATGGCGACCTGGGAAAAGCATAGGGCCGCCACCATGCGGCGCGCCGTGTCCGTCGCCGCCGCGTGCGGCGTGTTGGGAATCGGGATCGCCGCGGCGACCGCGGACTACGGGCGCGGGGAGCGCGGGCCGGCGGCCGGTGACCGTCGGGCGGCACTTTTCACCGTGGTGGCGGACAACGCGCCGCCCGTCATCATGAGAACATCGACGCCCGGCGCGCTCGCCTCGGTCCTCGGTCTTTCCGAGGGCGCGGTCCTGCCGTTTACCCGGCCGCCGGCCATCAGCACCGGCGACGCTGAATTACCGCCGCGCGGGACCGATGCCGGCGGCGCACCCTCGAAGCCGGCGCCCGCGGCCGCGTCGTTGCCCCTTGTCCTCCTGCGGCCGTCCGGGGGCGTCGTGACGTCCCGCTTCGGCTGGCGCATCCATCCCCTCTTCGGGAGGCCAGAGTTTCACACAGGCCTGGACATCGCCACGCAGTACGGCTCGCCCGTTACCGCCGCGAGGAACGGCTTCGTCCGCTTCGTCGGATGGGAATCCGGCTACGGACGGATTATCGTGCTGGATCACGGTGCGGGGATGGAGACGAGGTACTCGCACCTGTCGGCCGCGCTCGTGAGCCCCGGTCAGGCGGTCGAGCGGGGCCAGGTGATCGGGCGCATCGGCAGCACCGGCTGGAGCACCGGGCCGCATCTGTTCTTCGAGGTGCGGCGGAACGGCGTGCCGGTGGACCCGGCCGGCTACCTCAACTGAGTCTCGGGGGCCGTCGTGGACTGTGATCTCGTCGTCCGCGGCGGGCGGGTCGTTACCGCCGCCGCCGACGGCGGGGCGGACATCGGCATCCGTGACGGGAAGATCGCGCAGCTCGGGGGGGAGATGCGCGGGCGCACGGACCTCGATGCCTCCGGGCTGCGTGTTTCCCGGCGGCGTCGACGTTCACGTCCACCTCAGCCAGGCCGCGCGGCCGGAGCCCGGGCGCGAGCTGTGGGTCGACGACTTCTTCACCGGGTCGCAGGCCGCCATCGCGGGTGGCATCACCACGATCGGCAACATGACATTCCAATGGGCGGGCGAGCGGCTGCAGGACGCGCTGGCGCGCGATCTCGCGGCGGCCGCGCGGGACGCGGCGGTCGACTTCATCCTCCATCCCGTCCTGACGGACCCGACGGCGGGCGCCCTCGGCGAAGTCACCGGTCTGGCGGCGCAGGGGCACACGAGCCTGAAGCTCTTCATGAGCCGCGACAATTTCGACGCCGAGATCGACGGGTATCTTCGCGCGATGCGCGCGGCGGCGGAGACCGGCCTGATCACGCTGATGCACTGCGAGGACGGCAGGTTGCAGCGGTTCCTCAAGGCGCGCCTCGCCGAAGAGGGCCGCGACGGCCTCACGCAGTACCCGGAGAGCCGGCCGGTCTACACGGAGTCCGTCGCCACCGAGCGGGCGATCGCGCTCGCGCAGGCGACCGGCGCCCCGCCGCTTCGCGAGGCCGCCGACGTGGCGGCGGTCTGGGCCGGCCTCGCCGGCGGCGAGATCCAGAGCGTCTGCACCGACCACGCCCCGTGGACGCTGCGGCAGAAGCTCGATCCGTCGCTCACCGTGGCGACGGTGCGGAACGGCGTCGCCGACCTCGAGACGCTGATGCCCATGCTCTTTTCCGAGGGCGTCCGCGCCGGCCGGATTTCGCTCTCCCGGGAGCTCATCTTCTACTGGCCGGGGGTCGGCCAGTACGCGGTCGGCGCGGTGACGTCGTTGGATTTCCCCGCGGTCACGGCCTATACCGCGCTCGCCGCGGTGATCTTTTCGCTCGCAAATCTATTGACGGATCTGACGTACGCCTACATGGATCCGAGGATCCGCTTTGGCTGAACTCGCGAAACCGCTGCGCAACCCGCTCGTGCTGTTCGGCGGCGCGGTGATCGCGGGGCTGTTCCTCGTCGCCGTCTTCGCCTCGCTGCTGGCCCTGTACGGCCCCGAGATCGGCTCGCTGCTCGACCGGTTCCAGCCGCCCGGGCCGCGCCACTGGTTCGGCACGGACAGCTCCGGCTTCGACGTGTTCAGCCGCGTGCTCTACGGGGCGCGGCCGGCGATCGGCAGCGGCCTCATCGTGCTGGCGATCTCGACGTCGGTCGGAACGGCGGTGGGACTGGCGGCCGGCTACGGCGGCGGGGCGTTGGGCGAAGTGCTGCTGCGCACGACCGACGTCTTCCTCGCGTTTCCCGGGCTGCTGCTCGCCATGGCGGTCGTCGCGGCGGTCCAGCAGCGGACGCTGTGGGCGATCGTCGTCGCGATCTCGCTGCGCTGGTGGGCGCCGTACGCCCGCATGGTCGCGGCCCAGACCCTCAGCATCCGGGAGCGCGAGTACGTGGAAGCGGCGCGGTCGATCGGCGCCCGCCACCTCCGCGTCATCCTCCGCTCCATCTTGCCGAACGCGCTGAGTCCGATCGTCGTGCAGGCGACGCTCGATCTCGGCGCCATCATTCTGACCACCGCGGCGCTGAGCTTCATCGGGTTCGGCGCCGAGCCGGGCGCGCCGGATTGGGGGCATGGTCGCCGACGGTCGCCAGTACATGCGGGACCAATGGTGGGTGGTGCTGTTTCCGGGGCTCGCGATCTTCTTCGCCGTCGCCGCGTTCAATCTCGCCGGGGACGGGGCCCGCGACGCCTTCGACCCGCGGCTCCGCAGCGAGTAGCGCGTCCTCTCGGTGGGGAATGCGTTGCGCGAACCCGCCGCGCGTGATAGAATGACGGTCGTTGTTCTTTCGACCGCGGGTCCTTACCGACCGGCGACCTGCCTATCGAAGACGCCAAGGAGCCCGTCCAATGAAAAAGGACATTCATCCCAATTACCGTCAGACGACCGTCACGTGCGCCTGCGGCGAGACGTTTACGACCGGGTCCACGCGCGAAAACATCCGGGTGGAGATCTGCTCGAAGTGCCATCCGTTCTATACCGGACAGCGCAAGTTCGTCGATT
>DASYXS010000018.1:0-6598 GCA_035934535.1 bacterium | reverse complement strand
GTCCGTGCTGAAGAGCGCCTGGAAGCACCGGCGCTCGAACGCCAGGCCGGCTTCGAGCGAGGATTCGTAGGCCTGCAGCACCGCCTCTTTCGCCAGCCGCACCGCGATCGGGGCCTGCCGCGCAATCTCCGCGGCGAGGCGCTTCGCGTCGTCCAGGCAGAGCTCCGCGGGCACCACCCGCGAGACGAGCCCGGCGGCGAGGGCTTCCGGCGCGGTCAGCGCACGTCCGGTCAGCACCATCTCCATGGCGCGCGACTTGCCGACGGCGCGAGTCAGCCGTTGGGTGCCGCCGGCGCCGGGCATCAGGCCGAGCCGGATTTCGGGCTGCCCAAACTGCGCGGTCTCCGACGCGACGATGATGTCGCACAACATCGCGAGTTCGCAGCCGCCGCCGAGCGCGTAGCCCGACACCGCGGCGATGATCGGCTTGGCGACCCGCCGGATGCGCATCCACTGCTCGAAGCGATAGGCCTTGATGACGTCGGCGGTCGTCGCCTCCGCCATCTCCCGCACGTCGGCGCCGGCCGCAAACACTCGGGGACCGCCCCAGAGCACGATGCAGCGCACCGCCGCGTCGCGATCGCACCGCTCCAGCGTCGCGGCGAGTTGTTCCATCAGCGCCTGGCTCAACGCGTTGAGCACCTGCGGCCGGTTGAGCGTGACGAGGGCGACGCCGTCTTCGACGGTCAACAGCACGTGGTCGTCGGCCATCGGCCTACTGTGAAACGAGCGTCGGCGACAGGCCGTTCTGTCTGAGGTACGCCGCGAGGCGCTCGGCCGTCGCGCGGTCGAGATAGCCGCCGACCCACACCCGGTACGGGGGCCCGTCCGTGACCGTCACCGCGTAGCCGCGGGCGCGAAGCCGCAGCGCCAGCGCCTCCGCATTTTGCCGCTCCAGGAAACCCGCCACCTGGACATGGAATCGGCCCACAACGACCGGCGGGGGCGGCGCCGGGGTTTGGGAGGGCGCCGGCGCCGGGGGCACCGCGCTCGGTGCAGGCGGCGCTGCGGGCGCGGGAGGCGCCGCCGCGGGCTGGGCCGCAGGTTGGGCCGCGGGTCCGGCCTGTCCTCCGATGCCGGACGCGCCGGCGGCCGTTTCGGCGCCCGGCGCGGGCGAGGGAGCCGGCGGTGCTGTGGCTCCGCCGGCTGGCGGCGTCCCGGTAAGAGCCGCGGCGGTCGATCCCCCGCCCGGTCCTGCGGCGGCGGGCTGCGCGGCCGCAGACCTCGGCGCGTCCGGCGCACCGGCCCTGGCGGCTCCGGGGACGTGGCGCAACGCTCCCTTCGCGAGCAAGAACCCCGCGACGGTTGACCCGCCGAAGAGGCCGGCGGCGAGGATGAGACTCAGGACGACCCGGCGCATCATCACAGCACCCTCCTGTTCGCGGCCCCGACGCGCGGCTTCCTTCCCCCGGCGCGCACGGTCCCGTCGCTCAACGGATCACACGGTGGTAGCGATGATACGCCATCAACAGAAGGCCGCCGGCCACCAGAACCGCGTAGTAGGACACAATGCGATCGATCAGGACTCCGCTGCGGGCGACGGCGGTCGCGACCCCGTGCGGGGCGAGCACGGCGATCAGCCCCGCCTGTGAGACTTCCGTGACGCCCACCCCGCCCGGAACGAGCAGGGCCATCCCAAGAACCATCGCGCCGACGTAGGTGAACACGAGGATCTGGGGCGGGAGCGCAACGCGGAGGGCGCCGAAGACCGCGACGACGCGCGCGAAGTCGAGGGAGGTGCCGAGCGCCGTCAACGCGAGCAGCGCGCCGAGCGTGTGCCGCCGGCGCGAAATGGCGATGCTCGTACAGAGCAGATCGATGAAGGCCACCGCCCGGTCGCGAAGCGCGCGGAACGGCACCGCGCGGAGGAGCACCCCCGCGCCCGAGCGGACGTGATCCGGCGCGCCGGCGAGCAGCGCGGTGCCCAGGACGATCGCCGCGATCAGTACCGGCAGTGCCGTGTTCGCGAGCACCGTCTGCCGGGGCAGCATGACCGCGGCAAGCAGCAGGCCTGTGACGAGCGCGGTGATGTCGAGCAGCCGCTCGATCAGCATCGCCGAGACGGACAGCCCGAGCCCGACGCCGTACGCATCGCGGAGCATGACGGCCTTGGCCAGCTCGAAACTCCGCCCGGGCGTCATGCTCCCGGCCGCGACCCCGCACACGACCGACACTGCGGCGAATCGGCCCGACATCGTCGTGTCCGTCAGCCGGCGGACCATGTACCGCCACCGCACGGCGCGGACCGCGATCTGCGCCGGCACCGCCAGCACCGCGAGGGCAAAGAGGTACGGCCGGACGTCCCCCAGCGCCCGGACGGCCGCGGGCAGGTTTGTCGTCGCGCCGAACACGACGAGGATGACGACGCCGCCCGCCGAGAGTGCGTAGGTAATCCAGCGCGCCGACGGCGCGGCGGCGGCGGGAGCCCCAGACTCGGTCGGACTCACCGCGGCCTCACACCGCCGGACCCCGGCGGTGCGATGCGGGACGGTGGCGCAAGATCGGCGAGATACCGGCGCAGCGTTTCGCGGCGTTCGACCAAGCCCTGCGCCCGCGCGCGGTCCGCGGCAACGACCTCCGCCGGCGCCTTCTGCGCGAAGGCGGGGTCCTCGAGCCGCCGGGTCACGCCGGCGAGGTCTCGCTCCAGCGACGCCAGCTGCTTCTCGAACCGCCCCCGTGCCTTGGCGCGCAACTCGGGCGTCTCGACGTGGATCTCGATCCGGCCGCGGCCGTACGGCGAGGAGATGCCGAACGGCCCGTGCTCGTCGAGGCCGCGCAGGGGCAGCCGGTCCGGATCCAGACGAACGAGGCGGGCGAGGTACGGCCGCAGGGCGCCCACCCGCTCCCGGTCGGGACCGCCGACGTGGAGCGAGGCGTCCACCGGCTGCGTGCCGAGCCCCAGTTCCGCGCGGATGCCGCGCACGGCGCCGGCGATCTCCATCACCTCGGCCATCGCGGTCCCGGCGGCCTCGTCGCGCCACGTATCCGGCGGTTCGGGCCACGGCGCCCGCATGACCGTCTCGCCCCGGTGGGGCAGCGCCTGCCAGATCTCTTCCGTGATCGCCGGCATTACCGGATGCAGCAGCGCCATCGTCTGTCCGAGCACCCATCCGAGGACGTGGCGCGTCTCCGCGGCCGCGCCCGGATTTGTCCCGGTCCCCTCGAGATCCACCTTCGCCATCTCGAGGTACCAATCGCAGAACTCGCTCCAGATGAATTCGTAGAGCCGGTGGCACGCCGCATGAAACTCGTAGGCCTCGAGGGCCGCGGTCACGTCGGAAGCGGTCCGCGCGAACCGGTCGAGGATCCAGCGGTTGGGCAGCGTCCGCGCGTCCCGCGGCTGGCCGGCGGGCACCTCGTGCCCCTCGAGGTGTAGGCGCGCGAGCCGGGCGGCGTTCCAGATCTTGTTGGCGAAGTTTCGGGTGTCCTCGACCATTTTCTCGGAGAAGCGCAGGTCCTGCTCCCCCGTGCAACGGTTGAGGAGGGCGAACCGCAGCGAGTCGGCGCCGTAGCGGTCGATCAGCAGCAGCGGATCCATCCCGGTGCCGAGGCTCTTGCTCATCCGCCGGCCTTCGATGTTGAGCACGGTCGGGTTGATGTAGACGTCCGTGAACGGGATCTCGTTGCGCAGCTCCAGGCCGAACATGATCATGCGCGCCACCCACAGAAAGATGATGTCGCGCGCCGTCACGAGCGCGCTCGTGGGATAGAAGTACTTGAGATCGTCCGTTTCGTCCGGCCACCCGAGCGTCGCCATCGGCCACAGCGCGGAACTGAACCACGTGTCCAGAATGTCCTGATCCTGCGTCAGCGCCCGGCCGCCGCATTTCGGGCAGGCCGCGGGCCGCTCGACGCCCGCGATCATCTCGCCGCACTCGCAGTACCAGATCGGAATCTGGTGGCCCCACCACAACTGGCGGCTGATGTTCCAGTCCCGGATCTGCTCCATCCAATCGAGGAAAAACTTCGTCCAGCGCTCGGGATGGAACCGGACACGTCCGTCGCGCACCGCCCGGATCGCCGGAGCGGCGAGCTCTTTCATCCGGCAGAACCACTGGTCGGAGATGTACGGCTCGATCGTCGTCTTGCACCGGTCGCACCGCCCGACGTTCGTGACGTATGGCTCCTCGCGCACCAGCAGGCCCGCGGACCGGAGGTCGTCCGCCGCCGCCTGCCGCGCCTCCATCCGATCGAGCCCCTCGTAGCGCGGGCCGCCCATGGTCATCCGGCCGTGCGGATCGAACGCGATCAAGATCGACAGCTTGTGATCCGTGCCGATCTCGTAGTCGAGCAGATCGTGCCCGGGCGTGATTTTCACGGCGCCCGTGCCGAAGCCGCGCTCGACGCGGCGGTCGGCGATCACCGGCACCGCGCGGTTCACGATCGGCACGATGACCTGTGAACCCACCAGCGTCTTATAGCGCTCGTCGTCGGGGTGCACGGCGACGGCGACGTCGGCCAGGATCGTCTCCGGCCGCTGCGTCGCGATCACAATACCCCCGCTTCCGCCGGCGCCGGGATAGCGCACGTAATACAGCGTGCTCTGCTCTTGGACGTGCTCCACTTCCAGGTCCGAGATGCTCGTCTCGTCCTTCGGGCACCAGTTGATCATCCGCTTGCCCTTGTAGATGAGGCCCTTGTGGTACAGGCGGATGAAGCACTCCGTCACGGCCCGCGAGTACCCGGGATCCATCGTAAACGTGGTGCGCTCCCAGTCGCACGACAGCAGCAGGCGCCGCATCTGGCCGAGGATGGCCTGGCCGATCTCCTCGCGCCACTTCCAGGTCTCCTCGAGGAACCGCTCGCGGCCGAGGCTGAAGCGGGTGAGGCCCTCTTTGGCCAGCCGCCGCTCCATCACCACGTGCACGGCGATGCCCGCGTGATCCATCCCCGGCTGGTACAGCGCGTTCCGCCCGCGCATGCGGCTCCAGCGGATCAGGCAGTCCTGCACGCCGTTGTTGAGCGCGTGGCCCATGTGCAGCTCGCCGGTCACGTTGGGCAGCGGCATCATGATCGTGTACGGCCGGCGTGACGGATCGGGAACGGCGCGGAAGTAGCCGCTCGTGTCCCAGGTCCGGTACCAGCGCTCTTCGGTCGCCGCCGGATCGTACGTCTTCGGCAGCTCCGCCGTCTTCGGTCCGTCCGCCATCCCGTCCGCCCCCTCAAACATCGACGCCGCCTCCCCCCAAAGGGCGAAGCGGCGCTCCGCGGTACCACCTTCATTCCGCGGTCCACGTGGGCCGCGGCTCGACGCGCTGTCCCGGGCGCACCCGGCGAATCTGCGGCGGAGGGCCCCCCTCTAACGTCGGGCGAACGGCCGCCGGCGATCCGCTGCTCAGGGGCGACGTTCGGTTCGTGCGGCCCGGGGAGCTCTCACCAACCCCTCCCCTCGCTGCCTACGGCGTGAGCCATAGCGTCCGGGCGCCGCGCGAGCTTACTCCTCCCCGTCCTCGCGTTTGCGTCGCGCGTATTATAACATATTGGAAGAATCCCATGGCTCTCGACCGCTTTCATCCGCTCGTCGCGGAGTGGTTCACCGACCGGTTCGGCCCGCCGACGCCGGCCCAGGCCGGCGGCTGGCCGGCGATCGCGTCCGGCCGCGACACGCTGATCGCCGCACCCACCGGATCGGGCAAGACGCTCGCCGGCTTTCTGTGGGCCATCAACGCCCTGCTGCTCGAAAGTCTGCGCAGCGGCGGCGACGGCCGCCTCCCCGACGAAACGTCGGTCGTGTACGTCTCGCCGCTCAAGGCGCTCGGCAACGACGTGCACGCCAACCTCGTCGGCCCCCTCGCCGAGATCCGCGAGCGCGCCGCCGCCGTGGGCATGGCCCTGCCGGAGATCCGCGTGGCGGTTCGCTCCGGCGATACGCCGGCCGCCGACCGCGCGCGGATGAGCCGGCGGCCGCCGCACATTCTCATCACAACGCCGGAGTCGCTCTACATTCTGCTCACCGCGGACGGCAGCCGGACGTTTCTCAAGTACGCCCGCACGGTCATCGTGGACGAGATCCACGCCGTCGCGCAGGACAAGCGCGGGGCGCACCTCACGCTCTCGCTCGAGCGGCTCGACCGCCTGGCGGGACGGCGGCTTCAGCGCATCGGCCTCTCCGCGACGCAGAAGCCCGTCGAGGAGATCGGCCGGCTGCTCACCGGCGCCGCCGGCGAATGCACCATCGTCGACGCCGGGCACCGCCGCCCGTGGGATCTGTCGGTCGAAGTTCCCGGCCCGCCGCGCGGGCCGATCGTCGCGAACGACGTGCGGGACGCCGTCTACGACCGGCTCGCCGCGCTCGCGCAGAGCCACCGCACGACGCTGGTGTTCGTGAACACGCGCCGGCTGGCGGAGCGCGTCGCCCATCAGCTGGGCCGGCGCCTCGGCGAGTCGCAGGTCGCCGCGCATCACGGCAGTCTCTCCCGCCGCCTCAGGCTCGACGCGGAGCGCCGGCTCAAGAGCGGGGAACTGCGCGTCGTCGTGGCAACCGCGTCGCTCGAGCTCGGCATCGACATCGGCCACGTCGATCTCGTGTGCCACCTCGGCACGCCGTCCTCGATCGCCGTCCTCCTCCAGCGCGTCGGCCGGGCCGGGCATGCGGTGG
>DASYXS010000110.1:0-15630 GCA_035934535.1 bacterium | reverse complement strand
GATCCGTTCAAGCTCGGGTTTGCCGCGGGCATGTATGACGCGGTGTCGATGTTTGCCGCGGCCGCGCAGGGGCAGGGGCTGAGCAGTCCGGCCGCGGTCGACCTCTTCCAGTGCATCGATGGGAAAGGCGACCGGCTGGGTCAGTTGAGCAGTTGGCTGGCGGACGCGGCGCAGAGCGCGTCGGACGGGACGGCCGTCGTGTCGGTGGTCGTGCGGGCGTGCCAGCGCGCCTTCACCCCCGGGTCGTTCTTCGCGCACGTGTCCGATTTCAAGCGCAACGGCGACGACTACCGGCTCGGGTACGCCGCGGGCGTGTATGACGCCGTGTCGCTCTTTGCGACGGCGGCGCAGGACACCGGCATCGACGCGCAGCGGACGATCGGGCTCTTCAAGTGTCTCGACGCGAAGGGCGACGTGCTGGCCGACCTGACGACCTGGGTGAGCGGCGCCGCCCGCGGCGGGGCGGATCGCGATTCCGCCGTGGGGACCATCGTGCGGGCCTGCGAGCAGTGAGGCTGCCGTGGCCGCGGCGACGTCGAAGCGGGACCTGCGGTTCTGGGCGGGGTACTTCGCGAAACTGCTGGCGATCAGCTACCTGCTGATGCGGTTCATTTTGCACGGAACGCGCGTGCTGGCGTACTACTTCGTGCACGGAGCGTGGAGGTTCTTTTAGCCGGCGCCCGCCCGCGGCGCCGGTCCGCTATGCCGCGGGCCGGCGCTCATCGGTGCGGAACGCCCCGTGCTGGGCGGGGAGCGCAAAGGCGGCCGCGAGGCGGGCCAGCGCCGCGGCGCCGAGAGACAATCCGAAGTCTCGCATCGCGATGTCGTAGTAGCCCGGCCCCAGCAGCAGATCGGCGATGGTCGCCCACAGCCACGCGGCGACGAGCCACCCGCCGATGATCGGATAGAATGCCACGATGAGCCCCGCGGCGATTTCCACCACGCCGGCGGCCCGCATGAACGCGGCCGGCGACACCGGCAGGCTCTCCGAGATCACCGGCGCCAGATAGTGCGGCCACGCCGCGAGCGCGTTCACGAACTTGTCCAGGCCCATGACAACCGGCACGACCGCATAGGCGAAGCGAAGGATGCGAAACGCGGAGTGCGCCGGGATGATCGCCATGGGAAGGCGATCGTCATGCAGTCCGGCCATCTCGATTCCTCCCGACATCCCCCAGGAACGAGCTTTTCCAGCCCTGACGGCGGCCAAACGAGGCGGCCGCCGGGGGAGCGAAAGGGTCCGGGCGCGGGCGGCTATTCGGGGCGAATGTGCCGGTAGACCGCGAGCACCGCCGTCACGTACCAGCGCGTTTCCGCGAACGGCGGAACGCCGCGGTAGCGGTACACCGCGGTCGCGCCGGCGTTGTAGGCGGCGAGGGCGAGCCGCCAGTCGCGAAACTCACGGATGCAGGCGCTCAACGTCATCGCGGTGCCGAGGATGTTGCCCCACGCATCGCGCGGGTTGACGCCCGCCGCGCGCGCCGTGTGCGGCATCAGCTGTCCGAGTCCCCTTGCGCCACGGCTGCTGACGGACGCCTGGTTGAAGCGGCTCTCCACGTAGATCACCGCCGCGACAAGCCACGGATCGACGCGCTGCTGCTTCGCCGCGACCACGAGCCGCTCGCCGAGCCATTCCGCCTGCACGGCCGAGAGGCGCGGATTGGTCGCCCGGGCGAGTGACGCGATTGCCTGCGGCGTGCCGGGCTTGGCGGGACGGGGCGCGGCGGTGGTGAAGACCGTCAGGCGCGCGAGCCAGCCGCGGACGATCCGATCCTGGAACGGGCTGTGCGTCCTCGCGAGGCCGCGCGTGAAGTACTGGTGCGCGTCCTGCATCTTGCCGGCCGCGGTCGCCGCGATCCCGGCCCAGATCCACGGCTCGGATGCGTTGGGATCGGTCTGGGCGGCCTGCAGGAACATCTCGAGCGCGCGTGCCGGCGCTCCCGCATTGTAGCGGCCGATCCCTTCGTCCATCATGTCGCCGATGAACGGCGGCTCCGCGGTGGGCTGTTCCGTCGGCTGCTGGGCGAAGGCGGCGGCGGGTGCGCCGAGCAGGACAATGAGGAGCAGCGCGGCGGCGGTGCGGAGGATACCTCGGCCGCGGCGGTGAGTTTCCCGCACGCCTTGGGCGCTGGTGCCGAGTGCCGCGCCGGTCGTCTCCCCCATCGATTTAGCGCTGAACATCGCAGTTGGTTGTGCCCAGCGGCATTTGCGGATACGACGTCGCCGCCGCCGGTGTGACGCAGTCAATCGAGCAACTGAGACGAATTTCCGCGGCAGTTACGTTCAATCCTGCCAAGGGCCTGCGGAAGTTATCCGAGAACGCGGCGATAGGGCTCGATGAAATCGCCGCGGCGAAACGCCGGCCCCTCGCCGCCCGAGTTCGCGGTGCGCCGGGGGCAGGAGAGGGTGCGTCGGCGCGAGAACAGGACCGCCACTTCGCGAGGCGACGCATCATCGGGGGTGGCGTATGGCGCGACGCGCACGGACCGTGACGCGGGTGTCACGCCGCGAGTTCCTCCGCCGGGCCGCGGGCGCCGGAGTGGCGGCGGCGGCGGGCGGGGTCTTCCAGGCCGGGTGGGCGCGGCCGGCCGCCGCGCAGACGACGCAGAAACGTGAATTGACGATCGCCCAGGGCGGGGATATCGCGCGATTCGACCCGCACATGTCGACGTCGTCCACGGAGATTCGCGCGTCGTTCAACGTCTTCGACAACCTGACGAGCCGCCACCCCGACGGCCGGCTCTTTCCCGCGCTGGCGACGCAGTGGAAGCGGACCGACCCGACGGCGTGGGAGTTCAAACTCCTCGACGGCGTCAAATGGCACAACGGCGATCCGTTCACCTCGGACGACGCGAAGTTCTCGATCGAGCGCACCTACAACCCGAGCGCGAAGACGCTCGTGGCGACCGTGTTCACCACGATCGAGCGGATCGACGCGCCGACACCGACGTCGCTCATCATCCACACGAAGAAGCCGGACCCGCTGCTGCCGGCGCGCCTCGCGTTCTACGGCGGGCAGATCGTGCCGAAGAAGTACCTCGCCGCGGTCGGCCCCGATCAATTTAACGCCAAGCCGGTCGGCACCGGACCGATCCGGTTCGCCTCGTGGGTCAAGGACGACAAGGCGGTCTTTGAGGCGAACCCCACCTACTGGGGCGGCCGGATCGACGTGGACCGCGTGATCTTCCGGCCGATTCCGGAGACCGCGGCGCGGGTGGCGTCGGTGCTGAAGGGCGAGACCGACATCATCACGCAGCTGCCGCCGGACCAGTGGGACCGCGTGAACCAGAACCCGACGACAATGGGCAGGGGCATCCTCTACGCCGGCTTGTACGTGCTCGCGGTCAATTCGAAGATGAAGCCGCTCGACAACCCGCTCGTGAAGCAGGCGCTCTCGCTGGCCATCGACCGCCAGTCGATCGTGAAAGACCTCTGGCGGGGCCGCGGCATCGTGCCGAACGGGCCGATCGCGAAGGGCGACAACCATTACGACGCATCGCGGCCGCCGCTGCCGTACGACCCGGCGAAGGCGAAGGCCAAGCTCAAGGAAGCCGACTACAAGAACGAGCCGGTGGTCATCGAAACGACGATCGGCTACGTGGCGAACGACAAGCCGATGTCGGAAGCGATCGCCGCGATGTGGAAGGACGCCGGCGTCAACGCGGTCGTCGAGGTGATCGAGTACTCCGTGCGCGCCCAAAAGAACCGCGACAGGAGCTTCAAGGGGCTGTTCTGGTCCGATCCGACGTCCACCCTCGGCGACCCGGACGGCATGATGTGGCGCCTCTTGGGCCCCGGCGGGCCCCAGGACTACTGGCGGCAGGCCGAGTTCGACAAGTTGGGCGACGAGGCGCGCTTCAGCGTGGACGAGAGTCTGCGCGACCGCGACTACAAACGCATGACCGAGATCGCGCTCGAGTACTTCCCATGGATTCCGGTGATCCAGCCGTCCGAGGACTACGGGCTGCAGAAGTACGTGAGCTTCACGCCGAACGGCAACCAGCAGCTCGACATCCGGCGGTTCAACTTCCACATGCGGCGGACGTAGGCGGGCCGGCTGCCGGGCGGGTCGCGGGTCTCCTCGGGTCACGATGCGCAGTTTCGGCGCGTTCCTCGCGTACCGGCTCGTCCGGACGCTGATCGCGCTGTGGCTCGTCTCGACGGTCGTCTTCGTGGTTATGCGGCTGTCCGGGGATCCCGTCCCGCTCCTGTTGCCGCCCGACGCCCCGACGTCTGAGATCTTCCGCGTCCGGCACGACCTGGGACTCGACCGGCCGCTCGTGGTGCAGTACGCCGTGTTTCTCGACAACGTCCTGCACGGTGACTTCGGACGCTCGATTCACTTTCGCCAGCCTGCGATGGATGTCGCCCTCGGCTACCTGCCGGCGACGTTCGAGCTGGGCGCCGCGGCGTTTCTCATCGCGGTCCTCTGCGCGCTGCCGATCGGCATCCTCTCCGCGGTGCGCCGCAACTCGCCGCTCGACCACGGCGCGATGGGGTTCGCGCTGATCGGCCAGTCCGCGCCGACGTTTTTCATCGGCGTGCTCCTGATCCTGGTGTTCTCGCTGCGGCTGAACCTCTTCCCCACCTCCGGCCGCGGCGGGCTCGCGCACCTCGTGCTGCCGGCCGCCACGCTGGGGGCCTTCACGATGGCCTCGATCGCCCGCATCACGCGCTCCGCCATGCTGGAGGTGCTGCGGACCGACTTCGTCCGCACCGCGCGGGCAAAGGGGCTGGCGGAGGCGGCCGTGGTTCTCAAGCACACGCTCAAGAACGCGTCGCTGCCCATCATCACGATCACCGGACTGCAGCTGGGAACGCTGCTCGGCGGCGCGATCGTGACCGAGACGGTGTTCGCCTGGCCGGGCATGGGCCGGCTCGCCGTGGAGTCGATCTATAATCGGGACTATCCTGTCGTGCAGTCCGCGGTGTTCATCGCGGCGGTGTTGTTTGTCGTGATCAACTTTGTGCTCGACATCCTGTACGGCGTGCTCGACCCGCGCGTCCGCGAGGCGCACGGGTGAGCCCCGCGGCCGCCGTATCCGCCGTGCCGTCCGGCGGAGATCCCGCCGTCGCCGGGCGCGGCGGCCCGGCGTGGGGCGGCGCGGGACGACAAACGGCCGAAGGCGCGCGCCCCCGGCGCCGGCCGCGCATCCCGTGGGGCGTGCGGTTCGCGGCGGCGTTCATCGCCTGCCTCATCGTGGTCGCCGTGGCCGCGCCGCTCGTGGCCCCGCAGAATCCCGAGCGCGGCGCCCTTCGCGCGCGCCTGACGCCGCCCACGCTCCGCGCCGTGGACGGCCGGGCGCATCTGCTCGGTACCGACCACCTCGGCCGCGACGTGCTGTCGCGCGTCATGTTCGGCGCGCGCGTGTCGCTCTCGGTGGGATTTGCGGCGGTGGCCGTCGGCGGGGCGGTCGGCGGCACGCTCGGCCTGCTCGCGGGCTATCACGGCGGCTGGTTGGATGAGGTCATCATGACGGTGGCCGACGCGCAGTTGGCGTTCCCCTTCATCCTGCTCGCGATCGGCATCATCGCCGTGCTCGGGCCGTCGTTCCGGAACCTCATCATCGTGGTCGGCCTGTCGGGGTGGGTCACCTACGCCCGCGTGCTCCGCGCCCAGGTGCGCACGGTCCGGCGCCGCGAGTTCGTGGACGCGATCGTGGCGCTCGGAGGGTCGGCGCCGCGGATCATGCTGCGCCACATCCTGCCGAACGTCGCCTCGACGTTTATGGTGATCGCGACGTTGGAGCTGGCCCGGGCGATCGTCCTCGAGGCGACGCTGTCGTTCCTCGGCCTCGGGGTTCAGCCGCCGACACCGTCCTGGGGCGTGATGGTCCAGGAGGGACTTGAATATCTGGACAGCGCCTGGTGGATCGCGGTCTGTCCGGGGCTCGTGTTGATGCTTACCTCGATCGTCGTGAGCCGCACGGGGGACTGGCTGCGCGACGTGCTCGACCCTACCCTGCGGGGCGCGTAGCCTCGTTGGCGGCGGCGCGTGCGTCCGCCACCGTGGCGAAGGCCGGGAACTGCCGGGTTAGGCCGGCGATGGCCAGGATGCGTTCGAGCGGCGAGCCGGCCGGCACGACCAGCGCGAGCGTCCGCCGGCGTGTCGACAGGTCCCGGCCGAACGCGAACAGCTCGCGAATCGTCAGGCTGTCGATGTAGCCGGCGCCTTCGAACGAGACGACAACCGCCGGCGAATCGGCGCGCGCGGCCTCGGCGAGCGTCCTGCGGACGGCCTCGAGACACGTGGCATCGAGGTCGCCGAAGGCCTCGACGACCACCGTCCCGTCCACGCCGGACAGCCGTGCCCCGCCGGCCGAGCTGCCGTCCGCTCCGCTGCCGGCCGCCATGACATCGGCGGCCTGACCGGACTGCGGCCGGACCGGAGACTGCGTCGTAACGATTCCGCTCCCTCGCGCGGCGTCGTCAACCCGCGCCGCCCCCTCCTCGAGCGGCAGCCGCATGACGACCGTCACGGTCGTCCCGCCAGGGGCCTGCCGGATCTCCACGGAGTCGGCGAGCTGCTCGATCAGCCGGAGTCCATGGCCGCCGCCGTCCGGCGCGTGCGGAGGCCGCCAGGTGCCGGTGTCGATGATGCTGATGCGCACGGCGCCGGGATCGGTGACGCCCCGCACCTGTACCGTGCCTCCCGCCGCGCGGTACGCGTGCTCGATCGCGTTGTTCACCGCTTCGCCGACCGCGACGGTCAACGCCGCCGCGCGCTTCTCGTCCAGCGCCGCCACGCGCGCCAGGCGGCGCACGGTCTGGCGGATGACCGCCGCGCTCCCCGGTTCCGCGGGAAGGGTGAGGTCGAACCGGTCGAGCGGCTCCGGGTCGAGCCCC
Source organism: bacterium (assembly GCA_035934535.1). Classification (GTDB taxonomy): domain Bacteria; phylum Sysuimicrobiota; class Sysuimicrobiia; order Sysuimicrobiales; family Segetimicrobiaceae; genus DASSJF01. The sequence goes on along the minus strand of DASYXS010000110.1, from coordinate 8,784 downwards.
AGCGCGACGATCGCGACGTCGTCCGATGAGCGCTGATCGCCGAGCATGTCCCGGAGGATGGCGCGCGCGGGGTCTCCTGATCGATCGGCGAGCTCGCGCCGTGCCGCATTCAAGAGGGCATTCTGTCCGCCGGTCAGGTCGCGCTGCTGTTCGATGAGCCCGTCCGTGTACAACACGAGGAGCGCGCCCGCGGGCAGGGTGACGGTCCATGACGGCGCCTGCGGGCCGGCGAGGTAGCCGAGCGGCACGCCGGCCGTCGGCAGCGCGACCGACTCGCCGCCGGGCACGGCCAGGACGGGCCCGGGATGGCCGGCCGTCGCGTAGGAGAGCGTAGACGAGACCGGATCCAGAACCGCGACGATCGCCGTCGCCATCGTGTCGCCGCCGTGCGCCAGCGCGAGGGCCTGGCTCGCCTGTTCGAGCACCCCGGCCGGCTGCTCGTGCTGCAGGGCGGCGGTCCTGATCGTTTGACGGAGTTCGCCCATGACGACCGCGGCCGCGAGGCCCCGCCCGGCGACGTCCCCGACCGAGACGACGATCTTGCCCGCAGGCAGCCGGAAGACGTCGTACCAATCGCCGCCGACGTTCGACTCGCGCGCGCCCGGTTGATAGACGGTGTGGATCGTGAGGCCCGGCACCTGCGGGATCGCGACCGGAAGCAGCGCCCGCTGGAGCGTTTCGGCGGCACGGTGCTCGCGCTCGTACAGGCGCGCCCGCTCCAGCGCCTGCGCGCATTGGTATCCGAGCGTCCGCATGAACGTGATCTCGTCGGGTCCGAACCGGCGCAGCACGCCGAAGTTCACATACAGGACCCCGACCGCGCTGCCGTGGGTGATGAGCGGCACCGCGGCGCGCGCGCCGTCCCGGATGGCCGCCGGCAGTTCCTCGCGCTCCGGATAGAGCTTCTCCAAATCCGCCTCGGTCTCGAGCCAGACGACGTGTCCGGTTCGCAGACATTCCGCGATGCCGCCGAACTGGGCGGGCGAAAATCGCTGCCACCGCCGGGTGACCTCCGCCGGATACCCTTCGGCGTGGATCATCTCGAGCGTCTTGCCGTCCTCGGCGAGCAGGGATACCGCGGCCGCGCGGGCGCCGAGTGCCTCGACGGCCTGCGAGACGATCACCGCCGCGACGTCACGCGGGGTCACCGCCTCGGAGAGCGCGGCGGTGACCGCGGCGAGGCGCGTGGCCTGTTCGACGGCCCGCTCGGCGGTCCGCCGGGCATCTTCCTCGGCGCGCATCCGCCGGTGCAGTTCGGTCGCGGCGGCAGCCCGGTCTTCCACGATCCGGGCGACCGTCAAGACGATGATCGCCATCATGGCCATAAAGAGCGACAAGTACAGCAGGGAGACGTTGGGCTGCGCGACCGCGACGGCGAAGGGCCCCAACTCGTGGAGCGTGCCGACGACGGCAACCGCGGCCACGAGCGCGACGACGGTCGTCGCGTCCCGCGCGCCGAAGCGAAACGCCGCCCAGATCAGGAACGGCACGATCGCGAATCCAAATGGGTACCGGCTGCCGAACACCACGACGCTGACGCCGAGCAGGGCCACGAGGAAGATCAGCCGCTCCGCAGCACCACGGGCCGTCCAGCCGAGCCGCGGGGCCGCGGCCCACAACAGCACCAGCGGGGTCACCACCAGCGCCCCCGCGGCATCGCCCAACCACCACGTCAGCCAGACAGGCGCGTACATCCGCCAGGACGCAAATCCGGCCAATGCCAGCGACGTGACCCCGATCGTTGCGCTGATGGCGGTGCTCAGCAGGGCGGCGGTGAGGGCGAAGCGGACGATATCCTCGAGGCGATCGAAGGCGCGGCGCCCGCCGGCGTACCGGGTGACCAGCCAGGCCGCGGCGACCGCTTCGAGCGCATTGCCCGCGGCGATGCCGAACGACGTCCAGACGGTGCCCGCGGTCGTCAGGTTGGCGGCGAACGCGCCGACAAACACGCCCGGCCACGCGCGCGTGCCCCGCAGCAGCAGCGCCGCGATCGCGAGGCCGGTCGGCGGCCACACCGGCGTCGCGCTCGGATGGAGAAACGCGAGGCGGAGGCCGGCCTTGGCGGCGAAATAGTACACGCCGGCGAGGATCGCGGCTTCCGCCAGCCGCGCCGTCAGTGGTCGATTTCGCTCCATCGGCGTCCCGCGCATCAAAATCGAACCTGCATTCGCGTGCCGCCCGAGACTTCCTCCGGCCTCCGGAAGGGTTCACGCCGGCGCTCTTGAACCGGCTGCCGTGGCCGTCCACACGGTTCCTCCCGACCGGGTCCACCACACCTGGGACGAGCGCCACGCGCCCGCGTGCACCGTAGAGAGCGGCGATACCATCGTCGTGCGCACCCGGGACGTCAGCGACAACCAGATCACGCCGGCGTCCACGACGGCCGATCTTGCGCGGCGGAATTCGAAGCGCTCGTATCCACTCGCGGGGCCGGTGTACGTGCGCGGCGCCGCCCCGGGTGATACCCTCGCCGTCGAGATTCTGGACCTCCGCACCGAAGGGTGGGGGTGGACGGCGTTCTTTCCCGGCCGCGGGCTCCTGCCGGAGGATTTTCAAGAACCGTACCTCCGCATCTTCGATCTGACCCGCGGCGACGTCGCGCTCCTGCGCGAGGATATCGCGATTCCGATCGAACCGTTCTTCGGGACGATGGGCGTCTGCCCGGCCGGCGCGCGGGAGCAGCCGGTGATGCCGCCCGGGACGTTCGGCGGCAACATGGACGTCCGCCAGTTGACCGCGGGCGCCACCGTGTACCTGCCGGTGCAGGTAGACGGCGGGTTGTTCAGTTGCGGGGACGCGCACGCGGCGCAGGGCGACGGGGAAGTCTGCATCACCGGTATCGAAGCGCCGATGTACGGGACGCTGCGGATCACGGTGCAGAAGGGGTGCCGCCTCCCGGCCCCCCAATTCGCCGTGCCGGGGCCGCTCGTGCCGCGCCTCAACGGCGGCGGCTGGTACGGCACGACCGGCGCGGGCCCGGATCTCTACCGCGCGGCGCAGGATGCCGTGCGCGCGATGATCGCCCACCTCTCGAGCACGTACGGTCTCTCCGCGGAGGACGCCTACGTCCTGGCCAGCGTCTGCGTCGACCTGAAGATCTCGGAGATCGTCGATGCCGGGCAGTACATCGTGAGCGCACTGCTGCCGCTCGGAGTGTTCAGACGGACCGCGTCAGGCCCCCGTCCACCCGCAGGTTCTGGCCGGTGAGGTAGCCCGCGTCGTCGCTCAACAGAAACGCCACCGTGCGCGCGATCTCGCCGAGCGTGCCCGGACGCCCCATCGGGATCCGGCGGAGGGTCTCCGCGTCGACCGGGTAGCTCTCGACGAACCCCGGCAGGACGTTGTTCATGCGGATGCCGTGTGCCGCGTACTCGTCGGCGTACATCTTCGCGAAGCTTCCGAGAGCCGCGCGCAGGGCCGACGAGACGGGAAACGCCGCGCTCGGCTCGAACGCCGAGAAGGTCGAGACGTTCACGACGCTGCCGCCGCCCTGGCGCAGAAACACCGGCGTGACGAGCCGCGCCATGCGGACGGCGTTGAGCAGCAACAGGTCCACGCCGGCGAGCCAGTCCGCGTCGGTGAGCTCGAGCAGCCGGCCGCGCGGGGGATGTCCCGTCGAATTGACGACCGCGTCGACCCGTCCGAAGCGCTGGAGGGCCGCGTCGACCACCCGGGCGAGATCGGCCGGATTCGTGACCGAGCCCGCGACCCCGACGGCGCCGTGCGCGCGCACGGCGGCCGGGGCGCCGGATGGGGAGAGGACGGCGAGCCGGTAGCCGCGGTCCGCCAGTTCGGCGGCGACGGCCGCGCCGATGCCGCGCCCGGCCCCGGTGACGATGGCCGCGCGTTCGACGGTCATGCGGCCTACTACGGCGCGGTGCTCCGCGGACCTTCGAGCGGAGGGAATGCAACGGGAGGGAGGCTTCGATGACCGGGGACGGTGTACGCATACCGGAGTCGCTGCGAACGGCAATCGAACAGCTTCACGCCGCGATCGGCCGCGCGGCCGACGGCGATCCGCGCGCGATCCAGGCGCTCTACTCTCATTCCGGCGACGCGACCGCGTTCTACGGCTGGGGTGGATACGAGCGGGGCTGGGAGGCCGTCCGGGACCGGTGGAACTGGGCGGCGGCACAGTTCGGCGGCGGCACCGTCGCCTATCAAAACCTCACGACCGTCGTGACGCCCGAGATGGCCTACACGACCGACGTCGAGACCTTTCGCGTGCGCCTCGCCGGCGCCGGCGGCCCGCTGGAGTGGTCCAACCGTGTGACCCACATTTTCCGGCTGGAGGACGGCGCGTGGCGGCTCGTTCACCGCCACGCCAACCGGTTGGAAGCGCGCCGCCAGCCGACGGCGTAGGCACACGGCGGCCGGCCGGCGTTAGTCGCGGTACGCCGCCTGCACGTGGCGGCGAAACGTGCGCGCGACGTCGCTGAGGACGCCCTGCCGGCGGTAGACCAAGTCGACGTATCGCGCGAGCGGGCGGGCGTCGCCGATCGGCACCGCGGCGAGCGTGCCCTGCTGTAGTTCGCGCCGGATCGCGAGGTGCGGCAGGAGCGCGATGCCGATTCCCTTTTCGACCATCTTCTTGGCCGCTTCGATCCCCTCCAGTTCGAGCACGACGTTCGGCAGGAGGCCGCCGCGGCGAAAGAACCCCGTGATCAGGATCCAGTCGCTGCTCCCCTTGTCGAAGAGGATCAGCGGTTCGCGGACGACCTCGGACAGCGGCACCTGCCGCCGGCGGACGAAGCGGTGGGACGGCGGCACGGTTAACAGGATCTCGTCCCGGCCGAGCCGCACGGTGTGGACGGCCGGATGCGCCAGTCCGCGGGCCAAGCCGATCTCCGCTTCCCCTTCGAGCACCATGCGCAGGACGTCACGGGAGTGCCCCGCCCGGATCGACACGCGCGCGGAGGGGTGTTCCGCCCGAAAACCCTTGATGATATCGGGCAGCAGGTACGTGCTGACCGACAGCGCCGCCGCGACCGTGAGGAGGCCGCCCTCCGCGGCATGGGTTGCCTCGAGCGCCGCGCGGCCCTCCGCAACCGTGTGCAGCAGCCGCTCCGCGAATGGGAGGAAGACTCCGCCGGCTCGGGTCAGCCGCACGCCGCGTCCGTGACGCTCGAAGAGCCGCTGGCCCAGCGCGCGCTCGAGCCCCTGGATCCGCGTGCTGACGGACGGCTGGGTGAGGAACAACACCGCGGCCGCCTTGGCGAAGCTGCCGTGCGAGGCGACGGCCACGAACGTCTCCACCTGCGGCAGGTCGAGAAGCGATAGATCATGCCTATGGGGCATATAGCAAACATTATGTTTCCCTATAGCTCGTTCCTGTCGATAATGATCGTACGAAACGCCGGCCGCGCGCGAGGCGCGTGGGCGTGCTCGATCGGGCGCGGCGGCGGGAGGGATCGGACGTGTCTCAGCGGTCGATGCAGGCGAAGCTTCGCGTGGTCTGGACGTCGGGTGTCGCGGATCCCGCGGACGTCGCGTCGAAGTGGGCCGCCGCCCTCGAGGACGGGTATCTTGTCAGGGCGGCCGGCGTGACGGCGATCCGGCCCGAAACCGGGCCCGAGCGGACCGCCACGCTGCTCATGCTGGTGCAGGGCGCGGCCACGCCGAACGAAGGGCTCGCGCTCGCGTCGCGGCGCGCCGCCCGCGTCCTCGGCGACGACCCTCGGGTCTCCGAGATCCGCGCCGTGGCCGCCTGGCCGGTGCCCTAGCGGGTTCCGCCGGCTTCGCTGGACTCGTGGACGTCGGGCGGAGGCGTGTCGTCCGGCGGGTGATATTGGACCGGGCCGAACACGCTGCCCGCCAGCCAGAGCACGAACCAGGCGACAAAAATCTCCACGGCGGCCCGTCAGCCCGTCTTCGACGGCTTCAGCTTCAGGGCCGTCCCGGCCGCCAACCGCCGAAGTCCGGCGTCCAGATCGGCGACCAAATCGTCCGGCGCTTCCAACCCGACGTGCAGCCGCACGAGCGTGCCCCGCTCCGACCACGGCCGGACGGTCCGGTTGTTCGTCAATTGGGCGGGCAGGATGAGACTCTCGAACCCTCCGAAGCTCGCTCCGATCTTGAACAGCGCGAGGCCCTCGAGCATCCCGGCGACGGCGTCCTTCGACTCCGTGCGGAGCAAGACCGCGAAGAGGCTCGAGGAGCCGATGAAGTCACGCCGCCACAACGCGTGGCCGGGGTGGTCCGCCAGCGCCGGGTGCAGTACGCGCGCCACCTCGGGACGCCCGGCCAGCCAGCGCGCCACCGCGAGCGCGGCTTCCTCGTGCCGCCTCATGCGCACGTGGAGCGTCCGCATGCCGCGCAGCGCCTCGTAGCACAGGTCGGGCGCGACGCAGTCCCCGAATTCGTCGAGGCCGTCCTTCAGGCGGCGGAAGAGGGCCTCGGTCCGGGCGGTGATCACGCCCATCATGAGGTCGGAGTGGCCGGCGAGGTACTTGGTCGCCGCCTGGATCTCGACGTCCACGCCGTGGTCGAACGCGCGGAAGTTGAGCGGCGTGCCCCAGGTATTGTCGAAAAATACCGTCGCCCCGCGCGCGTGCGCGGCGGCGGCGATCGCGGGGACGTCCTGGATTTCGAACGTGAGCGAGCCCGGCGATTCGGTATAGACGACCTTCGTGTTCGGCCGGATCAACCCGGCGATCTCCGCGCCGATCGTGGGATCGTAGAAGGTGGCGTCGACGCCGAACCGCGCGAGCGCCCCCGTGCAGAAGTTGCGCGTGGGCCCGTACGTGCTGTCCGGCACCAGGAGGTGGTCGCCCTGGCGGAGGAACGCCGCGAGCGCCTGCGTGATCGCGGACAGGCCCGACGACGTCACGAGCGACCGGGCGCCGCCCGAGAGCTCGGCGAGGGTCTCGCGGAGCGCGAACGTAATGGGCGTGCCGTAGATGCCGTAGGACGAGGTCTCCCCGTACTTGCGCTCGGTGCGCCGCTCGAATGCCTCCACCGTCGGATAGACAATCGTCGAGGCCCGGTGGATCGGCGGATTCACCGTGCCCGCGTGCTGCTCGGGATTGCGGCCGGCATGAACCAGTCTCGTCTCGCGTTTCATCAAGACTCCTGCGCGGTGAGGCTCACGATCACTTCGGTCGCGACCGCGACCGTGCGGTAGAGTGGTCAGCGGGCCCGCCAGACGTCCACCAGCCGCTCCGCGTCGGCACGGCCGATCCCCCGCAGCTCGAAGCGCACCTCGATCTGCCGGAATTTCGTCGGGTCCGCGCGGTCCTGGATGCCGGTGATGGCGGCGCTGAGGCCGGTGAGCGGGACGTTGTTGGCCGCCGCGTAGTTTTCGATCAACGTGACGCCGCAGGACGAGACCCCGGCGAGAAACGATTCGGTGTTGCTGAGCGCCTCGGGTTTCGTGGACGAGTCGAGCACGAAGTGGTGGGTTCTCGCGCTGCTGAGCGCGCGGCCGGGCTGTCCGATGGACGCGCTGCGGACGGTCGTCGTGACCGTGCCGTCGGGCATACGGAGCCTCCGTGTGGGGACGTCATCGAGGACTCTTCGCGGGTCCGGGCGCCGGGCTCCTGCCGCGCGCGACGTGGGGGAGGCGATCGGGCAGACCGCGAAAGGTGCCCAGCGTGCGCCGCGTGCCTGCTCCGTTCCGGCAGCTCAGTTTCCGGTGGCTGCTGGTCCTCGTACCGCTCTCCATCGCCGCCGCCGTGCCGGGCCGGTGGCCGCTCGCGACGTTTCTGCTGGCCGGCGGCGCGCTGCTCCCGCTCGCCGAGCTGATCGGCAGCGCCACCCAGCAGATTGGGCTGCACGCCGGGCCGCGCGTGGGCGGTCTGCTCAACGCGACCTTCGCCAACGTCACGGAGTTCATTCTGGCGATCGTGCTGGTGGCGCACGGCGAGACCGCGGTCGTCAAGACCGCGCTCACGGGATCGATTCTCGGCAACCTGCTGCTCGTGCTCGGGCTGGCGCTGCTGGCCGGCGGCATGCGCCACCGAATGCAGCGGTACAACGCCGCGGCCGCCGGGGTCCACTCCACCTCCCTCACACTCGCCGTGATCGGCCTGCTCATGCCGGCCCTGTTCTTTCTCACGGCCGGCCGGCCCACCGCGTATCAGGGCGAGACCGTGAGCGTGGCGGTGGCCGTGGTGCTGATCGCGCTGTACGGCGCCGCGCTTGTCTTTACGCAACGGACGCACGAGCATCTATTCCAGACGCCGACGTCCGGGGAGCGCCCGGAATGTTCGCGGGCGTGGGCGATCGGTGTGCTCGCCGCGGCCTCGGCCGTTGTGGCGATCGAGTCCCAGTTGCTCGTCACCGCCCTCGAGCCGGCGATCGGGACGCTGGGATTCTCGAAGTTTTTCACGGGGCTCATCCTGATTCCGCTCTTCGGGAACGTCGTCGAGCACAGCGCCGCGGTGCGGTTTGCTCTGCGCGACCAGCTCGACGTCACGCTCGAGATCGCGATCGGCTCCTCGACGCAGGTCGCGCTGTTTGTCGCCCCCGCGCTGGTCCTGATCTCGCTGGCCGCGGGGCATCCGATGGATTTCATCTTCACGACCTTCGAGGTCGCCGCGGTGGGCCTCTCGGTGCTGATCGTGACGTTCATTTCGCACGACGGCCACAGCAACTGGCTGGAAGGAGCGCAGTTGCTGGCGGCGTATGCCATCATGGCGGCTTCGGCGTTCTTCGTGACCTCGTCATGACCGCGTCACGGGCGATCACCCCACAGTCTGGAAGGGAGGCTTGGCATGAGCATGATGCTCCGCGTTACCATAGACGTAGAGACCGGAAACCGCGGCATTCAGGAGAACAAGGTGC
>DASYXS010000104.1:0-4257 GCA_035934535.1 bacterium | reverse complement strand
CGCCTCCGGGCGGCGCGCCCCCCCCGCCGTACAGGTGACGTACTCGGCGCCGGCGCACCGGGGCGTGATTCCGCGCTACGAGGGACAGGCGCTCGATCTGACGGTCACTTCTCACATCGAGACCGCGGGATGCCGCCGCGTCGAGACCGCGCCGGATCTTGCGCTCTTCGTGCACAATTCGCCGGGCGACCAGCTCGAGGCGCCCGATCAGCAGCCTTACCCCGCCGCGGAACTTGACGGTTTCTTTGCGGCCCTCGGCGAGGCGGCGACTTCGGGTCTCCCCTGCGCGCTCGCCGACGTGCGATACTGCAACGGCGCGGACCGTACGCTCGTCGCCCGTCTCCTCGCGGCGCCGCGGGCTTCGGGCGTGTCCGCCTACGGTGGATGGAACACGGCGAGCAACACCCTTGGGATGGCGCTGGCCCAGGCGCTCCTGTCGGCCGGGCCGGCCGCCGGCCCGGCCGGCGCCCGCGCGTCGGCGCATGCCAACCGCGCGTTCACGATCCTCCGGCTGCTCGATGATTGGGGATACCAGGCCAACGTCCGGCAGCGGCTGGCGCGCGAGGTGCTGCCGCATTACCCCGGCGCCGGATCGCCGGACATCGGCCCGGCGTACGGCGCGTGCGCGGACGCCGCGCGCCGCTGGCTCCAGGAAACGTGCGTGCCGCCCGTCGCGGCCTCGTTCGGCGTGCCGATCGAGGTCGGCCCCGTCGGGTTTCCGTGGAACCGGCTGTTCCATGTTGCGCTCGACATCCGGGTCGGGACATCCGCGGCCTAGGGATGGCGGACGGGATCGAGCTGCGTCCGTTCGACCCCGGCCGGATCGGCGAGATCGTCGCGGTGTGGAACGCCGCCGCCGGCCGCGCGTTTCCGCTGCGGGAGGCGCTGTTCCGGCAGAACACAGTGCTCGACCCGCACTTTGATCCCGCCGGGGCGTCGCTCGCGTGCGACGCGGTGACGGGGCGCGTCGTGGGGTGCGGTCTTGCCAAGGTCGCCCGCGAGCCGGTGGGCGCGGACGGTTTGCTCGCGGACCGCGGTTGGATCAGTTTCGTCGCGGTGCATCCGAGTCACCGGCGGCGCGGCATCGGGACCGCGCTCGTGCGCGCGGGGGAGACGTTTCTCCGCGCCCGGGAGCGGCCGAAGGCCGTGCTGGGCGCGGACCCGGCGCACTTCTTTCCCGGGGTCCCGGACGGCACCGCCGCGGCGCCGTTTTTCGAGGCCGCCGGCTACACCCTCCGCGGCGAGGCCTACGATCTGTCCCGCTCGCTCGACGGCTACCGGACGCCGGAGACGGTGACGGCGGCGCGCGCGGCGAATCCCGAGATCGAGGTGCGGCCGCTGGCGTCCGGCGAGGACGGCGCGTTGCTCGAGTTTCTCGACGCGACGTTTCCGGGCCGCTGGCGCTACACGATGGGGCGATTTCTTCAAAACGGCGGGCCGATCGGCGACGTGATGGGCGTGGTGCGGGGCCGCGCCGTCCACGGGTTCGCGATGCTCTTCCATCCGGGGTCACGGTGGATCGGGCCGAGCATCGCGTGGGCGGCGTCGGACGGCGGCGCGCCGGCCGCGGGCGGTCTCGGGCCGATGGGCGTGGCGCCGGAGCTGCGCGGCCGGCGATTGGGCCACGTGCTGCTCGATCGGGCGATCGTGCATCTCGCTTCACTCGGCGTGCGGGAGATGGTGATCGATTGGACGATTCTGCTCGTCTTCTATGGGGCACTTGGCTTCGTGCCGTGCCGGCGCTATCGCCACGGCGAGCGGCCGCTGTGAGGTCGGGCCAAATGCTTAGGCGGGTTGAGGCCGCGACCGGCCTCGCGACGGCCGCCGCCGGAATTGTGGGCTGCCTCTACGCGGCGTTTGGGCCGACCTATCGATACGTCGGCGCGACCACCACCAGCGCGGGCAGCACGTACACCACGAGCGGGTCGGCGAGCCTCGTGCAACGCGGTTTGGGCGCTCCGGCCACCGTCTATCTTCTCACGATGCTCCTGACCGCGGTTGGCGCCGCGGCCTGTGCGTACGTTCACAGCCGGTGGGGGACCCGCGCCGCGCTGAGGGGTCTTTGGCTGTTCACCGCCGTCCTGTGGGCGGGCGTCGTCCTCGGCGCAGCCAGCCTCGGGATCTTGCTGCTCCCGGCGGCGCTTCTCGCCGCGGCCGCGTCTGCGATCGGAAGCCTCGCGGCGGCGGACCGGATCCCATGAGCGCCCTGGAGCAAACCGGCCAGCTGTTCATGGTCGACTTCACCGGCCACGAACCCTCGGCCGAGGTGGAGCGGCTCCTCCGGGACGGGGTCGGCGGGATTATTCTGTTCGAGAAGAACGTCGCCGGGCCGGCGCAGATCGCGACCCTGACCAACGCGCTCCAGCGCGTGGCCGCGGACGCAGGCCGTCCGCCGCTGCTCATCAGCATGGACCAGGAAGGCGGACCGGTCGTGCGGCTCCGCGCCGGCGCCACCCACTTCCCCAGCGCGATGGCGTTCGGCGCGGCCGGGAGCGAGGCCATCGTCGCGTCGGCGGCCGGCATCACGGCCCGGGAGTTGCGCGCGGTCGGGGTGCAGATGAACTTCGCGCCCGTGCTCGACGTGAACACGAATCCGCTGAATCCGGTCATCGGCGTGCGCTCGTACGGCGAGGACCCCGAGCGCGTCGGCCGGCTCGGCGCGGCGGCCGTGCGCGCGATGGAGGTGTCGGGCGTCGCCGCCACGGCCAAGCATTTCCCGGGCCACGGCGATACCGTCGTGGACTCGCATCTCGGGCTGCCGCTGGTGGCGCACGATCTGCGGAGGCTCGACCGCGTCGAACTCGCGCCGTACCGCCAGGCGATCACCGCGGGCTGCGCCGCGGTGATGACAGCGCACATCGTGTTCAAGGCGCTGGACCCGGACCGGCCCGCCACGGTCTCACCGGCCGTGCTTGGGTTCCTGCGCGCGCGGATGGGATTCTCCGGCGTGCTCGTGACGGACTCGATGGCGATGGACGCGATCACCGGCTACGCGCCGCCGGGCGAGGCCGCCGTGCAGGCGCTGCTGGCGGGCGCCGACATTGTGCTCGCCTGCGGCCCCCTCGAGGCGCAGCGGGAGGCGCTCGGCGCGGTTCGCGAGGCGGCGGAGCGCGGACGAATCCCGGCGGCGCGGATCGCCGAAGCCGCCGCGCGGGTCGCGGCGCTCAAGGAGCGGTTCCGGCTCGCCGAGCGAACGATCGTGCCGGTCGACGACGTCGCGCGCCGCGTCGGTGTGCCGGCCCACCTCGTGGTCGCGGACCACGCGGCCGAGGCCGCGGTCACGGTCGTCCGCGATCCGTCCGCCCTGCTGGCCGTGCGCACCCGTACGTTCGCGGTGATCGACGGGGCCGCGGGAGACGGCACGGCCGCGCGGCTCGCGGAGGCGCTGCGCGCGGCCGGCCGTGAGGCGGCCGCCGTGCCCGTGGAAGCGGTTGCGCAGGTGTCCGGAGATGCGGTGCGCGTCGTCCCGGTCGGTCATGCGCGCCGCGACACGCCGGAGACGCGGGCCGCCGCGGCGCGCGTCGCGCATGCCGCGGCGGCCACGGGCCCGATCGTCGCGGTCGCGACGGGCGCCCCGTACGTGCTCACCGAGGTCCCGCCGGCGGCGACGTGCCTCGCCGTGTACGGCGACGATCCTCCTTCCCTGCGCGCGGCCGCGCGGACGCTCGCGGGGCTCATCACGCCGCAGGGCGTGCTGCCCGTGTCGTTGTCGTAGCCGCGATGGACCGCCGCCGGGTCACCGGCGCGGCGGGGCTCCTCAGCCTGCAGCTGCAGCTCGGCTCGGCGTTCGGGACGGCGGTCTTGGCGACGATGCTGGAGAACGGGCTGCAGCGCTACCACGCGCTGTTGGCCGCGCACGCGACACCGACCAACCCGGTCTACGCGCAGTACGCGCGGCAGCTGGCGGCGCTCGCGGCGAGCCGGACCGGCGATTCGGTCGCGGCGCAGCAAAACCTTGCGTGCCTATAATGGTTTTAAGGAACTTCACCGGGAAAGATCGAATTCGAGACTAGAGCCGGTAAGAACGTTGAGTTCACCGCGAAAAAGCCTGTAACGAAGAGAGTCCGTGTGCGTTTCATGGCCAAGAACCCAAGGAGTCGTTAGTGCATTTTTCTCCGGCGTTTCTGGTGTGGACTTAGTACTACAATGAGACTTCAGGGCAGTTCGCCAAATTCGGGCACCCGATCCGGGCGCTGGACCGCCAGGATTGGCCAGGAATCCCGGCTTGGAGCTAGCCACGAGCCGTACAATTGTACG
>DASYXS010000102.1:0-12131 GCA_035934535.1 bacterium | reverse complement strand
CAAAGCGCCCGGGAGCCGCGCCTAGGAGCGAGCATCCGGCCCGGGCCGGCGCTGTCACTCGGGCTCGGGCGGCCGCCGGGTGTGCCACGGCGTCGCCCGTTCGTAGGCGGCGCCGATCGCGATCACCGTCTCCTCGTCCATCGGCCGGCCGGCGATTTGAAGGCCCACGGGCAGGCCGTCCGCGCCGAACCCGCACGGCACCGAGAGCGCGGGCGCGCCGACGAAGTTGAACAGCCGGCTGAACCGCGTGATCACCCCGCGCGTTTCCACGACCTCTCCGCCGAGGTCGATCGTATTCTGCCCGATCCGCGGCGCCACCGCCGGGACGCTCGGCAGCACGAGCGCGTCGAGGCGCCGGAAGAGTTCGCCGAATTCGTCGAGGGCCAGGGCGCGGAGCTTTTGGGCGCGCAGGTACTGCGTCGCGGTCACGAACAACCCGTGCCGGAGACGCTCGAGCGTCTCCGGGCCGTAATTGAACGGCTGCTCCCGCAGCCAGCGCTCGTGCACGCTGGCCGACTCGGCCTGGATGATCGCGAGCTGGGCCGCGAACGTCTCGGGCATGTGCGGCACCGCGACCGTTTCGAGCCGAAGCCCGAGCCCCCGCAGCACGTCGAGCGCCGCGTCGAACGCGATCCGAACCCCGTGCTCGACCTGGCGGTGGTACGGATCGTCGAGCACGCCGACGCGCAGCCCGCGCACGTCGGCTCGGACGGCCGCGCGGAAATCCGGCACGCTTTGACCGAGCGTCGTCCGATCCAGCGGGTCGGGGCCCGCGATCGCCTGAAGCACGATCGCGGCGTCCTCCACCGTGCGGGCGAGCGGCCCGGGGTGATCGAGCGACCACGAGAGCGGAAAGACGCCGTGGGTACTGACGCGGCCGTAGGAGGGCTTGAGTCCGACGACCCCGCACAGCGCGGCCGGAATGCGGATGCTGCCGCCGGTGTCCGTGCCGATCGACGCGCAGCCGAGCCCGGCGGCGACGGCGGCCCCGCCCCCGCCGCTCGACCCGCCCGGAATCCGATCGAGCCCCCATGGGTTGCACGTCGGCCCGAAGTACGCGTTGTTGTTGGTGATGCCGTAGGCGAACTCGTGGAGCGCCGCCTTGCCGAGCAGCACCGCGCCGGCCTCGCGCAGCCGGACCGTCACGGTCGCGTCGTGCGCCGGCACGTGGTCGGCCAGCACCCGCGAGCCGCAGGTCGTCCGGATGCCGCGCGTGTCGATCAGATCCTTGAGCGAAACGGGCACGCCGTGGAGCGGTCCACGATAGCGCCCCGCGGCGATCTCGCGCGCCGCCTCCGCCGCCTGGGCGCGGGCCAGGTCGGCCGTCACCGTGATGAACGCGTTCAGCGCGCGCCAGCGCTCGATCTGCGCGAGCGCGGCGTCCGTGACCGCGACGGGCGACAACTCACCCAACCGCAGGCGCTCGGCCAGTCCGGCGATGGTCTCGTACGGGAGGTCGATCAGCGGCCGGTCTCCGCGTCGGGCGCCGCGGCCGGCAGGAGCGGCGGCAGAGCCGGTCTGCGGCCGTCGAGCGGCAGCTCGCGCAGCCGGTCGAGGTCCGCGTACATCTTGGAGACCGCCGGCGCGAGCCGTTCGAGGGCGTCCGGCGGAATCGAAAGGCCGAGCATCCGGGCCAGGTGCGCGAGACCGGCGGCGTCTACGGACACTTCGGGAACTCCGGGGCGAGACGTGTCAGACCGGTGCCGTGCCGGCGCCGCGGGCCCGCGAGCGCGGGCGCCGCGTGCGCCGGCACGTTCAAGCGCTAGACGCGGGCGCGGGCCTCGGGCCGCTGCACGCGCTTCCACCCGAGGAGCACCGCGAGCGAAATGATGACCGCGACGATGATCTCCGGGATGCCGTGGGCCAGCGCGATGGTCACGGCCGCCTTCGCGGGCAGGTAGTGGCGCAGGACGCCGAGCCCGAGGACGAGGATGGTGTTCGTCGCCGTGCCGACGATCGCCGCGAGTGTAATTGCCGTGACTTCACCGGAACGCCGGAACGAAGTGTAGGTCCACGCGGCGAAAATGCCGATAAAGATCCGCGGCACGATCGCCACGATGGGATCCTTGAACATCGGGATCGTGGCGAAGAAGAAACTGTACAGCCCGAAGATGGTACCGATGATGGCACCGACGAGCGAGCCTTCCAGGATGCCGCCGATGATCGCCGGTACGTGCATGATCGTCGCTTGAATACCGGTCGGCGTCGGGATGAATCCGAGACGCGTGGCGCCTAGGAAGATCGCAATCGCGGCGAGCACCGCGGAGATCACGATGCCCCGCGTCGAGAGTCCCCCCTGACTCTGCATCGGTTCCCCTCCCGTAGTCGTCGTGGGCCGCGGGCGTCGGATTCGGCCGAGCGGCCCCGCATGAATCCGCCCGGCACATTCCCTGTGTCCTGCCCTCCTCCTGCCCCAGTCTGGCGTACGGCCTCCGGCCGGTTGAGTCCACCTACACCGGGAACGGCGCCCGCAGCATCGCAACGAGGAACAGCAGCGCCGCCACCGGCACCAGCCAGTCACCGGCACTGCCCCCCAGCACCGTGTAGGTCGTGCGCCCGGCCCCGCCGGTGTACGCCCGCGCCTCCATCGCGACGATCAATTCCTCGCCGCGCCGCAGCGCGAAGGTAAACAACGGCACGAGGATCGGCAGCATCTGCCGCGTCCGCTCGACGAACTGCCAGCGGTTCCCACCGATCCGGCCGCCCCGCGACGCCTGCGCCTTCATCAACCGCTCCGCCTCGAGGGCGAGCGTGGGCACGAACCGGATCGCGATCGTCACGACGAGCGCGAGCTCGTGCCCGGGGACGCGGAACCGGCGCAGGGGCCGCAGGAGGCTCTCGATCCCGTGGGTGAGCTCGGTCGTCGTGGTCGTGAGCGTGAACACGCTCGTCACGAACAGCAGCTCCACGAACCGCGCGGCCGAGACAATTACCAGGCGCACGACGGCTGCGGTGACGACGATCCAACCCCAGTGGAAGACGACGGGGCTCGACGGGTCGTAGGCCCGCCCGAAGAACAGCAGCTGCATCACGGCGAGGACCACCAGCACCGGCACCGCCGGCAGGAGACCGCGGAGGGCGTAGCTCATCGGGATGCGGCCGAGCGCGACGATCGCGAGACACACCACGAGGAGTATCGCGTTGCCGGCGAGCGTCGGCGTGAAGCTCAGCGCACCGACGAGAAGGATCGTCGCAACGATCTTGGCGCGAGCATCCATCCGGTGCAGGTACGACCCGGTCGGCAGGTACTGACCGAGCGTGATGTTGCGGAGGAGCTCGAACTCGCTCACGCGCGCAGCCTCATAGGTGGGCGCCGAGCAGCACCGCGACGGCGTCGCCGGCCTCCTCGACGGTCAGCGCATCCGGCGGCACGTCCATTCCGAGCGCGCGCAGACGCTGCACCACCTGCACCGGTTCCGGCGGCGCGAGCCCGAGCGCGGCCAGCCTCGCCACGTTACCGAACACCTCGCGGGGAGACCCCGCGGCGGCGACCGCGCCGTCTTGAAGCACGTAGAGACGGTCGGAGAGGCGCGCGACCTCTTCCATGTCGTGGGACACCAGCACGAGCGTCAGGCCCTCGCGATCGCGCAGGTCCTGGATGCGGCGCCGCAGCTCCGCCCGCGCCCCCGGGTCGAGACCCGACGTCGGCTCGTCGAGCACCAGCACGCGCGGCCGGATCGCCAGCACGCCGGCGAGCGCGGCCTTCCGCATCTCGCCGCCGCTCAGCGAGAACGTGTAGCGGTCCTTGAAGCGCTCGAACGGGAGGCCGACCGTGTCCATCGCCCAGCGCACGCGGGCGCGGATCTCATCGAAGGGCAGCCGCAGCTGCCGCGGTCCGTACGCGACGTCGTCGCCGACGAGCGGCTCGAACATCTGCGTCTCCGGATCCTGAAACACCAGCCCAACCCGCCGGCGCACGGCCCGCAGATCGGTGCGCGGGCTCGCGAGATCGTGCCCGTCCACGACGACGCGCCCTCGCGCCGGCCGCAGCAGGCCGTTGAGGTACTGGATCAGCGTGGATTTTCCGGACCCGGTCCGGCCGAGGATGCCGACGACTTCGCCCGCGCGCACCTCGATGGTAACGCCGCGGAGCGCCACGTACTCGAATGGCGTACCGACCATGTACGTATGCCAGAGGTCCGCGACCTCGATGAGCGGAGGCCCGGCGTCGAGGTCACCGTGGCCGGCCGCCTGTCGGACGGCAGTCATACCGGCCGGCCCGCGCGGGCGGCGACCGCGGCGGCGAGCTCGTCCACCGACAGCACGTCGATCGGAAACGCCGGCACGTGCGAGCGCACGCGCAGCGCGACGGCGGTCACGGGCGGCAGGTCGAGGCCCACGTCGCGGAGCACTTCCGCGCGCGCGAAGACCCGGCGCGGCGGTCCCTCCAGCAGCACCGCACCGTCCGCCAGCGCCACGATCCGGTCCGCGCGGGCGGCCTCGTTCATCAGGTGCGTGATCGCCACGACCGCGGTCCCCCGCCGGCGCAGCTCGGTGATGATCGCAGCCACCGCCCCGCGGCCTTCCGGATCGAGCATCGCCGTGGCCTCGTCCAGCACAAGACACGCCGGCCGCATCGCCAGCACGGCGGCGATCGCGACCCGCTGCTTCTGTCCGGCCGACAGCAGGTGCGGCGGACGGTCGCGGGCGCCCCACATTCCGACCAGCTCGAGCGCCTCGCGCACGCGGACGCGCAGCTCCTCGTGCGGCACGCCGAGGTTCTCGGGACCGAAGGCCACGTCTTCCTCGACGATCGTCGCGACCATCTGGCTCTCCGGATGCTGAAAGACCATGCCGACCGTGCCGCGGATCGCGCGGGTATGCGCCGGGTCGCGCGTGTCCAGGCCCGCGACGAGGACGCGGCCGGACGCCGGCCGCAGGAGGGCGTTCAGATGGCGCGCGAGCGTCGACTTGCCGGACCCGTTCGGCCCGACGATGGCGACGTATTCGCCGGGTTCGATGCGCAGGGAGACACCGCGCAGCACCGGCGGTCCCGCCGGAGCGGCGGCTTCGCGGTCATGCGGAACGCCGGTGTCGGGTCTCGCCCCCGCGGACGCCGCGTACGAAAAATGGATATCTTCGCAGACGATCAGCGGGTCGGCCATTCGCCTCCGAGGAAACGGCAGGCGGCCGCCGTGTAGATGCGGCACGCCTCCGCGATCTCCGCCACGCGGACGAACTCGTCGACCTGATGCGGGATCGCGACGTCGCCGGGCCCGATCGTGACGATCGGCACCCGCGCCCAGGCGTGCAGGAACGTGCCGTCAGTGGCGCCTGGCACGCCGGCGAACCGGGGCGGACGGCCCTGCACCCGCTGGCACGCATCCGCGACGGCGACTGCCACCGGCGCGAACGGATCGGTCTCGGTCCAGGGACGCTCCTCGATGACGTCGAGTTCGGCGGCGCAGCCGGCCGCGGCGGACTCCGCCGCCGCGGCCGCGAGATCGGCCCGAATCACCGCGTGCTCCTGCCCCGGAATCGTCCGGATGTCGAGCCCGACCAGCGCGTCCGCGTGCATTACGTTGAGCTGCGCCGGCTCGCCCGCGCGCAGCAGCGTCGGCGTCACGCTCGGTTCGCCGAGCAGCGGATGGCGCCCGTAGCGCGCGATGTACCGCGCCTCGAGTGAGGCGGCCGCGCGCACGAACGCCGCGGCGGCGGGGATCGGGTTGAGGCCGCTCTTCGGCATCGCGCCGTGGGCCATGCGTCCGCGGAAGCGTGCGAGCGCGCGGATCCCGCCCTTCTGCACGAGGCAGACGGCGTTCTCTTCCGGCTCGCAGATGATCGCCCCCGCCGCTCCCTCCGCCCAACCGTTCCGGATGAACGCCTTGATGCCGGTCATCATCCCCTCTTCGTCGGCCACGATCGCGAGTCGCACGGTGCCGGACAGCCGGGTGCCGGCGTCCCGCAGCGCGCGCACGGCGCCGATCGCCGCGGCCACGCCCGCCTTCATGTCCGCGGAGCCGCGCCCGTACAGCCGGCCGTCGCGGATCTCGGCGCCGAACGGCGCCACGGACCAGGCCGCGGCCTCGCCTTCCGTCACGACGTCGGTGTGGCCTTCGAAGATCAGGATGGGACCGGGACCGCCGGGGAGGTCGGCGACGACGTTCGGCCGGCCCGGCGCGGCGTCCTCGACGCGCACCACCAGATCGAGCCGCCGCAGCTCGTCGGCGACCAGGGCGGCGGCTTCCGTCTCGTTGCCGCGCGGGTCTCCGGGCCGGTAGACGCTCGGGACGCGCACCAGGCGGCGCGCGAGGTCGAGCGTGTACGCGTCGTCGACGGCCGCCAGCGCGGCGTCCACGGCCGGCCCTGCCCCGGATTCGGTCGGCACGGACGTGCGACCGGGGCGCCTAATAGATCTTGGAATCCCGCGCCCGGCCTGTGTAGTCGAAGAACACGCTCTTCAGCTCGGTGTAGAACTCGAGGCCTTCCTCCGCCATCTCGCGGCCGCCGACGCCGCTCCACTTGATCCCGCCGAACGGGATCTGCGCCTCCCCGCCGACGGTCGGCGAGTTCACATGGACCATCCCGACTTCGACGCGATCGACGAAGCGCATGATCGCCGAGGCGTCACCCGCGTAGATGGACGACGAGAGGCCGTAGCGCACCCCGTTCGTCACGGCGAGCGCCTCGTCGAGCGACCCGACCGTGATCATCGCCAGGACCGGGCCGAAGACTTCCTCTTGCGCGATCCGCGACTGCGCCGGGACGTCAACGAACACCGTGGGCTCGACGAAGAATCCGCGCTCGCACGCGCCCTCGGTCGCCCGGCGGCCGCCGGTGGCGACCCGCAGTCCCTCGCGGCGCGCGCCGTCGATGTAGCCGAGCACGTTGCCCAGTTGATGCGCGTCGACGAGCGGGCCCATGTCCACGTCCTTCTGCAGGCCGTTGCCGAGGCGCAGCTTCTTCGCGTAGGCGACGATCCGCTCGGTGAGACCGCCGGCGACGTCGCGGTGGGCGACGCAGAGGCTGGTCGCGGTGCACCGCTGCCCGGTGCTGCCGAACGCGCCCGAGGCGATCCCCGTGGCGGCGAGGTCGAGGTCGGCGTCCGGCATCACGACCACGGCGTTCTTGCCGCCCATCTCGCAGGTGACCTTCGCCAGGCGGCGGGCGGCCCGCGCGTAGACGTCGCTGCCGATCGCCGTCGAGCCGGTGAACGACACCGCCCGCACGTCCGGATGGTCGACGAGCGCGTCCCCAACCTCGCCGCCGCTGCCCGGCAGCACTTGGAGCACGTGCTCGGGCAGCCCCGCCTCCAGCAGGATCTCGGCGTACCGCTGCGCGAGCAGCGGCGTAAGGCTCGCGGGCTTGAGGATCACGGCGTTCCCGGCGACGATCGCCGGCGCCGCCTTCCACACCGGTTCCGCCCAGGGAAAGTTCCAGGGGGTGATCACGGCCACGACGCCGAGCGGCTGCCGGAGCGTAAACAGGAACGTGGACGGCATCTCGGACGGCCGCGTGCGGCCGCTCATCCGGAACCCCTCCCCGGCGAACCACTCAAAGAGCACCGCGCCCCGGATGATCTCGCCCCGCGCTTCCGAGACGATCTTGCCCTCTTCGCGGGTCAGCAATTGCGCCAACTCGTCGGCGCGCGCGCGGGTGATCGCCGCGGCGCGCGCAAGCACGCGGCCGCGCTCCGGCGCCGGCACGTCACGCCACTTCTCGAACGCGGCTTTGGCCCTCGCGACCGCGGGCTCCACGTCCGCGGCCGTCGCCTGGCGAACTTCGGCGATCACATCCGACGTGTCCGCAGGATTGACATCGACTACCACCCGGGTACCCGCTACGCGGTGGGCGCTGGACGTACTCATCATGTGTCCTCCCGGAGCGCCGGCCGGGGCTTTATCGTGTCCGGGGCCGGCAAGTGTGGGGTGAGGTCATTCGTTCGCGCTTCGCAGGAGCGGACTCCTGCACGCGGAAGATCGTCTACGCCGCGGACGCGCGAACGGGAAGCGCCGCCGCGCCGTGCGCGTTGCGCATGTCAGAGCAGGGCACTACGAGGCAGGAGCCGCGGAATGCAGGGACAGCCGCTCGACGAAGCCCGCTCGGACGGGTTCGCCGCGCCGCCGCCGCGTGCGGCGGCGGGCCCGGTCGTCGACATGCACACGCACATGACCGAGCCGGCGACGAACCACGAGCTCGTCGAGGCCGGCCGGCGCTACGGCGTCACACGTCTGGGCGCCGTCACGTCGCTCGACGAGGGCCTGGCGCTGCGGCGGCGCTATCCCCGCGAGATCGAGATCGTGGCCCGTCCGCCGCTCGCTCCGCCCGCCAAGACAGCGTCGCGGGACGACCGTCCGCCGGAAGAACGGGCGCTCGAGACGATTCCTCGGGCCGCCGCGAACGGCGTGCGCGTCATCAAGTTTTGGTTCGCTCCGCGCATCCGCGACCGGCTGGACTTTCTCTTCGATTCTCCGAGGCTGGACCGCGTCTTCGACGCCATCGCCGCGCACCGCCTCGGAATCCTCGTCCACGTCAGTGACCCCGACCGGTGGTTCGAGCGGAAGTACGATCCGGCCAAGTATGGAACGAAGGCCGAGCAGTATCCGATGTTGGAACACCGCCTCCATCAGTATCCCACCGTCCCGTTTCTGGCGGCGCACATGGGCGGCGACCCTGAGCACCTCGACCACCTCGCCGATCTCCTGACGCGCTACCCCAACCTCTATCTCGACACGAGCGCGACCAAGTGGATCGTGCGGGAACTGGGGCGGCAGCGGGAGGCGGCGCGCGCGTTCTTCCGGCGCTGGGCCGACCGGATCTGCTTCGGCACCGATCAGGTCGTCCTCAAAGAATCGGACCCGGTCCGCTACCTCGTGCGCTACTGGGTCCACCAGATGTTCTGGGAAACCGATCTCGTCTGTCCGTCGCCGATTCCGGATCCGGACGCGGACGGCACGCCGATGCTGCGGGGTCTCGATCTTCCGGTGGACGTGCTCGAGCAAATCTATTGGAAAACAGCCGAGCGGGCATTCGCGATCGACGCCCGCCCGGCCACTCATGCCGCCGCCGACCCCACACGGAGGGCCGGCGGCGGATGAGCTATCGTCTGTGGACCATTAACGGATGATCAGGTGTCCGGTGGCCCACAGCGCCAAGCCGACCAGCAACAGCAATCCGGCCAGCAGCATCGTTTCCACCTCCTGTTCACCCTGTAATGTGTAGCGCACTTATTATTCCCCGGCGGCGCCCGGCCGAAACGTAATCGTCCGTTCGGCGCTGTTCAGTTCCCGGTTTCCCTGTACATGCCGGTGTCGCACGTCGTCGCCGAGACGACGCAGAACGACCGGCGGTCCGTGCCGGCGGTATCATAGCACTGCGCAAGAGCCTGCGTCTCCGCCGCCTTCTTGTCGTTGGCGATCGCCCATCCCACGCCCGGAGTTCCCTTCTGCGGGTCCATCGCGACCGCGGCGCACTGCTGGTGGATCGTCTGAACGACCTGGCAGACCTTGCGGGCGTCACCCGACGCGGTTTTCGCGGTTCGGCAGAGATCCAGCGCCTGGTCAGTGGCCTGGCTCGCATTTGCCACGTTGCTCACCATGCCGAACGCAAAGCCGTGATCGGCCACATCGTCGGGGCGTCCGATCGCAAGCGCGCCGTCGGCGCTTGCCGTCACCGGC
The DNA here is from genome assembly GCA_035934535.1 of bacterium. Lineage (GTDB taxonomy): Bacteria > Sysuimicrobiota > Sysuimicrobiia > Sysuimicrobiales > Segetimicrobiaceae > DASSJF01. The sequence goes on along the minus strand of DASYXS010000102.1, from coordinate 2,514 downwards.
CACGCCGCCGCGGCCGCGCACGCGACCGCCACGACGGCCGCGGCGATCATCAGCGGCGCCCCGGATCGGCCCAAACGCATCTGTCGCATCTATCGCCACCTCCATGAATATCCACGCGCCGCCGCGGGCTGCCCCTCGGGGCTCTGCGCCGCGGCGACCCGCCTTTGTTGTCTGTGTACCCCGTTTATACCGCGGAAAACGACCGCCGGCGCCCGAGGGGCGCCGGCGGAGACGTCATCACGGCCGGCCGAGGCCGGAGGATCGTCCGGCGATCAGGCGATGGCCTTCTCGACGTCCTCCCGGGTCAGCGTCTCGCCGAGCTCGCCGGACCAGCGCAGAATGGTTTCGATCACGTTCTCGCGCGACATGCCGAGGGTCGACGTCATTTCCTGGACGCACATCTCCACTACGTATTCCAGGCGGCCGCTCCATCCCGCATCCTTGGCCTCGGCGATCAACGACACAATCACACCGGCAAGCAGCGGCTCCGCCCACTCCCGGCGCGCGGACTGGGCCTCAGTCGACACAGCGGCCCCCGCCCTCGATCCCGATTGGTTGTCCACACTCCACCTCCACAACGGCTCGCTCCATGGATTGCGTCGGTCAGCCCGCCCTCACGCTCTGCATCGGCAGCAGCACGGCCTGGAGCAGCAGCACGGCGCCCGCGGCGCCGGCGACGATCCCACCGTACCACAACGGCGTCCGGCGGATGATCGCGGCGACCGAGCAGAGCACAATCCCGACCTGGAAGAATGCCACGGCGCTGCCGAGCCGCTCGTGAAGCGAATCGTACCGCTCGGCGATGTGGCGCGCATCATCGCGGCGCTGCTCCAGCGCCTGGGCGTCGTTGCTGATCTTACGCTGGGCCGCGGCATACCGCGTCGCCTCGCGGCCGTAGCGGACGGCAAGCGCGGTCCCCCCGGCCGTGCCGCCGAGGCGCAGCGTGTCGCGCTGAACTTCGAACACGTGCCGCTTGATGCCCTCGGCTTGATAGAACGCCCACTGATCGGACGCCTGACTCTGCAGCACCGCGGCCTCGGTGAGGCTGGCCAGCGAGTCGTGGACCGCCCGGCCGCCGGTGTAGCTGGCGTACGCGGCAAGCATCGCCAGCACCGCGGTCGTGATGGCAACGGCCGGGATGAGCCAATGCGGTTGGCCCTCCGCCGGCTCGACCTTGGATTCGACCTCGAACTGCTCTTCCATCGCGCCTCCCCGACACCACGGCGCGCCGCCGCGGCGGATCCTGTTGACGGCGGTCACGAAGCGTTAATTTTCTGGGCCGCGCGCGCGCAGTCCTGCGCAGATGCGCCGCGGACAAGGCGTGAAACGGCCGCGGCCGGCGCGCCCTCGGGCGCGTTGGCCGCGCGTCGCTTCCTTCCGCGGACGCGGGCTCAACCGCCCCGCGCGTTTCGCTAACTCGGCGGAGAATACGTCCCGCGCGACGTGACCGGGTGTCGGTGCAGCAGGGACGCGGCCGCGTAGGTAATCGCGCCCCACAAACGCCCGAGCATTCCCGTGCGCTCGACGGCCGAGGCGGCGAGCAGTGGAACCGTCTGCACGACCTGGCCGTTGCGGCTCAACGTCAGCACCCCGACCTGCTGGCCGCGCCCGACCGGAGCAAACGGCCGCGCGGTGATCTGTTCCATCACCTCGAACTCCCCGCGCGACCCGCGCGGCACCAGCACCGTCACCGCCCGCGCCGGCTGGAGCGGCACCGCGTGCAGGCTGCCGCCGTATACCCGGAGCGAAGCCGGCACGATGGTCTGCCAGGGCACCGTGACGACCGTGTAGTGCGCGAAGCCGGTCGTCAGCATGCCCTCGGCGAGTGCGGTCCGGCGCGGAACGGTCGGCGCGCCGAGCACGACCGCGACCAACCGAAGATCGCCGTCGCGGGCCGTCGCGACAATGCTGTAGCCGGACGCCTCCGTGTGGCCGGTCTTCAGGCCGTCCACCCGCGGATCGCGGAAGACCAGGTTGTTCCAGTTCGCCTGGCGGATGCCGCCGTACGATTCGTACTGCGGCTTGCTGTACTGGGTCGCCTCCGGAAACTCGAGGAGGATCTGCCGGGCCAGCACGGCCATGTCCGAGGCGCTCACGTGCTCTCCGGGCGACGGCAGCCCGTGCGGCGTCACGAAATGCGTGTCGTGCATCCCGAGCCGCTCGGCCGTCGCGTTCATCTCCTCCACGAACCGCTCCGCCGAGCCGCCCACCGTTTCGGCGAGCACCTCCGCGGCGTCGTTGCCCGAGGCCACCATCAGTCCCTCCAGCAGCTGCCGGACCGTCACCGTATCACCGACGTTGAGAAACATCCGGCTGCTGCCCGGGACGCGGCCGATGCGCCATGCCTCCGTGCTGACGGTCACGTTGGTGTCGGGGGTGAACCGCCCCGTCCGCATCGCCTGCATCGTGAGGTAAAGCGTCATCAGCTTGTCGAGACTCGCGGGCTGGTGCTGCACGTGGGGATTGGTGCTTTCGAGCACCTCCCCGCTGCTCACTTCCATGAGCACGGAGGCG
>DASYXS010000089.1:0-56415 GCA_035934535.1 bacterium | reverse complement strand
GGGCGCCTTCCCCGCGGGGACCGACGCGGCCGGCGCGGTGCGCGAGGCGACGGGCGGCCGCGGCGCCGACGTCGTCGTCGATACGGTAGGGCACCACGGATCGCTGCTCGCCGCGGCGGACCTCGTGCGGACCGGCGGGCGCATCGTGCTCGTCGGCTATACCGTCGCCGCCGCCGATTACCCGCCGCTGCCCGCGGAGCGCGTCGTGCTCGGCCAGATCACCGTGACCGGCTCGCGGTACGTGACGCGGCGCGAACTGCGCCTGGCGTTCGACCTGGTGGCGCGCGGCCTCGTCCATCCGATCGTGGCGGAAGAAGTCCCGCTCGAGCGGGCCAACGACGCGCTCGCCATGGTCCGCGAGGACCGCGTGACCGGACGCGTGGTCGTGCGCGTCGGGCGATGATCGATCTCGCGGTGCGGGGGGCGACGGTCGTTGGTCCGCGCGGCCGGTATCGCGCCGACCTCCACGTCGCCGGCGGGAAGATCGTCGCGCTCGGCACGCTCCAGGTACCGGCGCGCGAAGTGGTGGACGCCGGGGGCCTCGTCGCCATCCCGGGCGTCGTGGACAGCCACGTCCATTTCATGGATCCCGGGGAGACGGAGCGCGAGGATTTCATCACCGGCAGCAGCGCGGCCGCGGTCGGCGGCACGACCACGGTCGTCGAGCACACGCACGCTGCGCCGGTGCGGACCGCGGCCGACCTCCGCCGCAAAGTCAGCCACCTCGCCGCGCGGTCGTTCGTCGACTACGCGCTCGCCGCCCACGTTTGGCCCGATCAGGTGCCGCGCCTCAGCGACCTCTGGGCCGCGGGGCCGGCGTACTTGAAGATCTTCACCTGCGAGACCCACGGCGTGCCGGCGGTGCCGGCCGGACACCTGCTGCGCGCCTTCCAGGACGCCGCGCGGTGGAACGGCGTCGTGCTCGCCCACTGCGAGGACGACGCGATCACCCGCGACCGCGCCGAGGCGCTGCGCAGAGCCGGCCGCACGGACGGCGGCGTCATTCCGGAGTGGCGGGCGCGCGAGGCGGAGGCGGTCGCGACCGACGAGGTGGCGGCACTCGCCCGCCTCACCGGCGCGCGCGTGGTGATCGCGCACACGAGCCACGCGCCGATCGCCGACCTGATCGCGGCGGCGCGACGGGCCGGGGCGCGGCTCTGGGTCGAGAGTTGTCCACAGTACTTCTATCTCGAGGAGCGCGAGGTGCTGGAGCAGGGGCCCTTCCGGAAGTTCACCCCGCCGGCGCGCATCCGCACACCCGAGGAGGCCGGCGCGATGTGGGCGCGCCTCGCCTCGGGCGCCATCACCCACATCAGCACGGATCACGCCCCGGCCACCCGGGCGCAGAAGCAGCGCGGAGACATCTGGGCGTGCCCGTTCGGACTGCCGGGCGTCGAGACCACGCTTACGCTCATGCTGACCGCGGCCGCGAACGGCCTCATCGCGCTCGAGCGGGTCGTGGACGTGCTCTGCGAGCAACCCGCGCGGCTCTACGGATTCTATCCGCGCAAAGGAACGCTCGCTCCCGGCGCCGACGCCGACATCACACTGATCGATCCCGCGCGGCGCCGCCGTCTCGCCGACGCGGACGTGGTGAGCAAGGCGGGGTGGACGCCCTACGCGGGTCGCGAAGTGATCGGCGCCCCGGTGATGACGTTCGTGCGCGGCCGCCTCGTTGCGCGGGACGGCCGCGTCGTCGCGGAGCCGGGGTGGGGGCGGTTCCTCGCGGGCGCGGGCGCGCAGGAGAGGGTGGCGCCGTGAGCGCCGACTTCCTCGTCACATCGCTGATCGTGATCGTGTCGCCGGGCACCGGTGTGCTGTATACGCTGGCGGCCGGCCTCTCGCGGGGGTCTCGCGCAAGCGTGGTCGCCGCGTTCGGGTGCACGTTGGGCATCGTCCCGCACATGGCGGCGGCGATCATGGGGCTGGCGGCGCTCCTGCACGCGAGCGCACTGGCGTTTCAAACGCTCAAGTATTTGGGCGTGGGCTACCTACTATATATGGCCTGGACCGCGTTGAGGGACCGGGGCGCGCTCCGCGTGGACGAGACGGCCGGCTCCCGCTCGGCGGCGCAGGTGATCGTTACCGCGATCCTGATCAACATCCTCAATCCGAAACTGTCGATGTTCTTCTTCGCATTCCTGCCGCAGTTCCTGAGCACCCGCGAGCCGCACCCGCTCTCACGCATGCTCGAGATGAGCGCCGTGTTCATGCTGCTGACGTTTGTCGTCTTCGTGGGGTACGGGCTGTTCGCCGCCTCGATTCGCCGGCATGTCATCTCACGTCCGCGCGTGTTGACCTGGATGCGCCGCACGTTCGCCGGGGCGTTCGTCGCGCTCGGCGTCAAACTCGCCTTCGCCGATCGGTAGGCACCGGGGAGCCTCTCAATCCGGCAGTTCGTTCAGGCGTCTCCGGAGAAATCGCCGCTCCGGCTCCTGCCCCGCCAGCTCGAGGGCGCGGGCATACGACGCGCGCGCGTCCGCCGTTCTCCCGAGCCGCCGGCAGAGATCCGCGCGCGCCGCGTGGGCAAGGTGGTAGTCGCCGAGATCTCCACGCGCCAGCAGCGCGTCGATGAGCGCCAGCCCGGCCGCGGGGCCGTCGCGCATCGCCACCGCCGCGGCCCGGTTCAGTTCCACCACGGGGGAGGGGTATTGCGCCTGTAAGACGTCGTAGAACACGACGATGCGGCCCCAATCGGTTGCGGACGCCGCGGGCGCTTCCGCGTGCACGGCCGCGATCGCCGCCTGGAGCGTGTAGGGGCCGAACCGCCGCGACGCCAGGGCGCGCTCCACGAGGGTTACGCCCTCGGCGATCTGATCCCGGTTCCACAGCGACCGGTCCTGATCGTCGAGCAGCACCAGGTCTCCCGACGGCGAAGTGCGGGCCGCCCGCCGTGACTCGTGCAGCAGCATCAGGGCGAGCAATCCCATGACTTCGGACTCCGGCAGCAGGTCCAGGAGGAGACGTCCGAGCCGGATCGCTTCGGCCGAGAGGTCGGCCCGGACGAGCGACGGACCGGCCGAGGGCGCATAGCCCTCGGTGAACACGAGGTAGACGACGCGCAGCACGCTGTCCAGCCGGGCGGGCAGATCGTCCTTCGACGGAACCCGGTAGGGGATCCGCGCGTCGCGGATCTTTCGTTTGGCGCGGACGATGCGCTGCGCCAGCGTCGGGGCCCCGGTGAGGAACGCGCGGGCGATCTCCTCGGTCGTGAGTCCGCAGACTTCGCGCAGGGTAAGCGCCACCTGTGCCTCCGGCGCGAGCGCGGGGTGGCAGCACGTGAAGATCAACCGGAGCCGGTCGTCCTCGAGCTCGCCGTGCTCCGGGCCGACCGCGTCGCCGGCGCTGAGGTCGAGATCCTCGGCGATCTTCACCAACGATGCGTCGAACCGCGCCCGCCGGCGGAGCGTGTCGACCGCCTTGAAGCGGCCTGTCGAGACGAGCCACGCCCGCGGATTGGCCGGAACGCCGTCGCGGGGCCACTGTTCCACCGCCGCGGCGAAGGCGTCGTGCAGCGCTTCTTCGGCGAGGTCGAAGTCGCCGAGCAGCCGGATCAGGGTGGCGAGGACGCGCCGCGACTCGGCACGGTACACTGCATCGGCCGCCTCACGCGCCTGGTCGGCACGATCTCCATGGACCGGTTTCATCGACAGCGCACTCACGGTCCTTTACTCCGGTTCCTCGACCGGCCGGATTTCGATGCTGCCCAGCCGCGCCTCCGGCATGCGGGACGCGACCCGGATGGCCTCGTTGAGATCACGGGCCTGGATCAGGATGACGCCGTGCAGCCGCTCGTCGGGATCGGCGGCGGGGCCCGCGGCGGCGGACAGCCTGCCGTTTCTCATCCGGACGGTCAGCGCCTCCCCGCCGCGCGCCGTCCCACCAGGATCCTTTTCCTTATTGTAAATCAGGCACACGTATTTCATGACGCCCCCGGATACACGAGGTGACCGCATACAGTGGTCGTTTGCCGCGGCGCGAGATCGACAACTCCCGGGGCGGGCCCGTCAGCTTCGACGAGCGTGCCGCGGCGCCGCCGCCAAAGGACTGACCGGCGCCGGGCCCAAAAGCAGTCCGTCATGGCCGCCCCGATTCAGGAGATCGTACAGGAACGCGAACACGCGCGGGAGCGCGGCGATCCGCTCGCCGAGGTGTGCTACCTGGTCACCGTGGCGTCGGCCGATCGCGCGGAAGCACGCGCCCTGACGCTCCGGGACGTCAGCGAACGCGGCGTCGGCGTCATGGTCAGTCGCACGAGCCCCAAGTGGCGGCAGCTGTCGCAGACCGAGACGGCCACCGTTCTGATCCATTGGCCGAGCGTGCGGCGGCAGTACCGGATCTGGGGGACGGTAGCGCCGATGGAGCCGGAGCGGATCGGCGCGTATTGGCGGCGCAAGAGCCACGGCTCCAAGCTGCTCGAATACTATTACACCGAATTCCGGCCCCAGAGCGGACAGATCGCGTCGCGGGAGGAGTTCCTGGCGGGGATCGACGCCCTGCGGCGGCGCTATCCGGACCCTGAGGCGGTGCCCCCGCCGCCGAGCCTCGCGGGCATCTACGTCGTTCCCCGCACGATCGAAGCCTGGCACGGCTCGGAGGAACGGCTGCACGACCGGCGGCTGTTTCAGAGGTCCGGCGCGGGCTGGGAATGCGCGACGCTGGTTCCCTGACCGCCGGGAATCTGCGGGGAGGCGCCGCGCTCAATAGACGAGCGGGATGAGCTTCTTCACGCGGTGCGCGTACACGGCATACTGCGGAAACGTTTGCCGCAGCCACCGCTCCTCGCGGCGCGACTTGATGTCGAAGAAGAGGAAGAGGAGGATGCTCAGGCCGGCCGTGACCGGACTGCGCCACGCGAGCGCCCAGCCCAAGGCGGCGAGGCTCAGCCCGCCGTAGATCGGATGACGGACGACGGCATAGACACCGTCCTCCACGAACACGGCGCCGGGCCTCGGCCGGGGAAACGGGCTGAGGTTCCTGCGGCCGAGCCGCAGCGTTCCGGCGATGCAGAGGACGAGCCCCGCGCCGCCGATCGGGCCGCCGATGGCGGCGGTGATCCCTGACCACGGCGGACTCCATGCGCCTGCGCCGAACCGAGGCCCGATCAGGATGGCCAATATCAATATCATCTGTACGGCGACGTAATACTCGCCCCGAGAATTGCGCCACCAGCCGATCCCGGTCATCTTTCTTCACTCTACCCCGGCGTCGCCCCGCCGTGCCGGCCGCGGATTCCCGCGGCGAAACCTGTCGATTTCGAGCGTCCCGTTCGACTAGTGTATGGAAAGAACCTGAATGGAGGGAAAACCGATGCGGTTCATGCTGCTGATGATCCCGAAGGGCTACGAGAAGGCGGACGTGCATGCGGTGCCGAGCGCCGAGGCGGTCGACGCGATGATGAAGTACAACGAATCACTGCGGAAGGCCGGCGTATTGCTGGCGCTCGACGGGCTGCACCCGCAGCGCGCCGGCGCGCGCGTCGAGTTCTCCGGCGGCACGCACATCGTGACGGACGGTCCGTTCATCGAGACGCGCGAGGCGCTGGGCGGGTATTGGATCATCAACGTCAACTCCAAGGCCGAAGCCGTCGAGTGGGCCACGCGCTGTCCCGGCGACGACTGCACGATCGAGGTGCGCCAGGTGTTCGAGATGTCGGAGTTCCCCGACGACGTGCAGAAGGTCGCGGCCAAGTATCCCGAGGTGGGGAAGAAGAGATGAGGTACATGCTTCTCGTGTACGGAGACGAGCAGGCCTGGGACGAGGCCGAGCGCGAGCAGTGCTATAGGGACTCCGCGGAGGTAGCGCACGATCTCAGGGCGGGCGGACGGGACGTGGTCGCCGCGCCGCTGCATCCGGTCGCGACGGCGACGAGCGTCCGGGTGCGCGAGGGCAGGCGGCTCGTCACCGACGGGCCGTTTGCGGAGACTCGCGAGCAGCTTGGAGGCTACTTCATCGTCGACGTTCGGGATCTGGACGAGGCGATCGCGATCGCCGGCCGGCTTCCGAGCGCGCGCCTCGGAACCATCGAGATCCGGCCGATCTTGGAGATTCCCGGGCTGCCCTCGCACTAGCAGCGCGGCGCCGGTGGTGCGACCGGTAGGTCTGCGCCTTGATCCGGTTCCCGCAGATCGACATCGAGCACCAGGCGCCGGAGCGGTTGCGGGAGTGATCGTAGAACGCCCAGTGGCACCGGCGGCACGCCTTGAGCCGGTGCCAGGTGCCGTCCAGCTGCGCGGCGAGCGCGGCGGCCACGAGACGCCCGAGCGCGCCGACCACGCCGGGTGCGTCGGGCTCGAGGCTCATCGTGCCGTCGCGCCGCACCTGAATCACGAGGCGGGCGTCGCGAGCTGGGCGGGCAAGGACCCGCGCGGCCTCGGCCGTCGCCGGCATCCGGCGACGCCGTCGCATTCCGACCGCTAGTCCCGCGTGAGCGGGGTTATGGGCGAGCGCGAGACGGCGGAGCGCTTCCCGAACCTCTACCGCGCGGCGGACGTCCGCGGCACGGACAACGGCCGCGCCGCGCAGCAGGCCGCGGTCCGTCAGCCAGCGGCGTAGGTCCGCGGGCGATTCAAACTCGTCGGTCCGCAGCCCGATATGCGACCGCTCGATGTTGTAGGTGTTAATGAACTCCTGCACGAGACGCAGCGCGCGCGGCGCCGGCGCGCGTCCGCCCGGCTCCCCCCGCAACCTGCGATGCGGCGTGGTCACTCGGGCGCGCCATGGCCGGAGGCGACCAACGCCACGCCGCGGACGAGGTCCCGAAACGCCGCGTCGAAGTTCACGCCCTTGATGGACCACGCGTAATCGCTGCCGCGGTAGCGCATCCGCCAGGAGCCCGCCCACCCGGGCACGACCGCCTGAAACTCCAACCTGCCGGTGACCAGCGCCCGGTCTGCCGGCTGAGATGACATCGTTGCCGGCGAGTCCGGCGTCAGCCGGTCCGCCGGCGGCGATACGCTGGGCGGTGAAAACCGCTGCAGCGTGACGCCCCACCGGGCCAATTCGGCGTCCGTTGGGAAGCGGACGCGGATGCCGAGCTCGCTCGCCATCTCCTCTAGCGAGCCCCGTTGGTCGGCGCCCGCGGCGACGTCCGCGCTGAGGAGGTAGGCGGTTCGGACACCGTGCACCGCCAGCACCGGGACGATTATCGGCCGCGTTCCGCGCCAGGGCCGCTCGCCGAGCGTCGCGAGCAGCGCATCGATCTTCGCCGGGACAAAGCGGACGGTGAGGTTGAACGGCCGGTCGTACGTGCCTTGGTCGTCTTTGATGTGGTAGGCGGCCATCTGGTCGACGTAATCAAATGACGCAACAAACAGGTTTGCTTGCCGCGCGAACCGGTCCACCCGCCGATCCTGCTCGAGCCGCGGATTGCCGGAGACCTTCGCGAGCACGGTGCGCAGACACTGGGCGAACCCACCGCCACGGTGCCGCCGGTCGGATCCCGTCACCACGGCGACCGCCTGATACACACTTTCGAGGTTCCGCGCCACGAACGAAAACTGGGGAACGTCCTTGGGCGGGGTGGCCCCGCCGACAAATGCCCCGAAGGACGGGGCCGCGCCGACGATCAGGACCACGAGCACGCCGAGGGATGACGCGAGTACGCGCCGCCGCGCCGCCGGCGGACCGGCTGACGCCGGACCGCGCGCCGACTCTGCGGCGCGCAACCATGAAACTAGCGCCGGCAACGATGTAATCAAAGCTATGTGCCGATCCGTCATCGTTCATCACCTGAGAAGCCGGTCCAAGAACCGGCCGGCCCCCCCCGCGATAACCGTCGATTTAGTGACGCTGGTTACACGCCGCGTACGCGGCCACCTGCTTCTCGGCCAGGAAGTCGCGTGCCGTTCGCCGTACCACTACACATCTCATCCCGTCAGGAGCGGTTCCCTTGGAAAAGCGCGAGGGCGCGCGTGCGTCGCAGTTCAATCGCATCGGCTACCTCGACATCCCCGGCGGCGGGCAGGTGGTCGTCGACGGCCGCTGGGCGTACGTCGGGCACATGGCGCCGCCGCACGGCACCAGCATCATCGACGTCGCCGACCCGCGCGCGCCGCGGCTCGTGGCGGAGATCTCGATCCCGGGCGACATCCACTCGCACAAAGTGCGCGTGCTCGGCGATCTCATGTTGGTCAACCACGAGCGGTACCCGCCGGGCGGGTCCGGGGCGCCCGCGGTCGGCCTGGTGCTCTACGACATCGCCGACCGCGCGAGGCCCCGTCCGGTGGGGCGCTTTCCCACGGCGGCCCGCGGCGTCCACCGCTTCGATCTCGCCGGGACGCGCGTCTTTCTCTCGACGGAATGGGAAGGCTTCTCGACCAACATCCTGTCGATCGTGGACGTGGCGCGCCCGGCGCGCCCGGAACTGGTGGGTCAGTGGTGGCTGCCCGGGCAGCACGTCGCGGCCGGCGAGCGGCCGCCGGCCGGCGGGCACTATTGGGTGCATCTGGTGCTCGCCCGCGGGGAGCGCGCCTACGCCGCGTGTGGACGCGCCGGCGCCGTGATCGTCGACATCATGGATCTCCGCGCGCCCCGCACGCTCGGGTCCGCGGCCTGGAATCCGCCGTACACCTCTCCGACGCATACGGTCCTGCCGCTGCCGCATCCGATCCGGGGCCGCCGGTTCGCCGTCGTCACCGACGAGGACGTCACGGATGACGTCCTCGAAGATCCGCCGGCGTTCATGTGGGTGCTCGACATCACGAACGAAGCGCGGCCGGTGCCCGTCGCGACCTATCAGGCGGATCCCGAAGATTTCGTCGTGCCGGGCCGCCGGTTTGGGGCGCACCAGCCGTGGGAGCACGTGGGCCCGGACAACGTCGTCTTTCTCGCCTGGTTCAGCGGCGGCGTGCGCGCGGTCGATGTCTCGGACCCCTACGTGCCGCGTGAGGTGGGACGCTACGTGCCTCCGGCGCCGGACGGGCAGCCCGCGCCGCAGACCAACGATATCTTCGTCGACGGCCGCGGCCTCGTGTATGCGATCGATCGATACCGCGGTCTCAGCGTCCTCGAGTTCGCCCCGTACGCGGCCAGGTAACAACGCGGACCGGCGTGACGGCGAGCACGGGACGCTCGTCGAGGCGCATCGCCCGGTACTGACGGTACTTCCGCCGGAGCGCGCGCAGCGCGGCGGCGTGCTCGGCCGCGCCCGGGCGTATCACGCGCGCGGTGCCGAAGACGAGGATGTACCAGAGGCGGCGCCAGTCTTCCCGATACGCGTCGACGACGAGGGCGACGTGCGGATTGGCGACGATGTTGCGGACCCGTTTGAGGCGGAACGGGGCCGCGCGCTTCGGCTTCTCGTCGATCGCCGAGTAGAGGCGTCCTCCGGCGGCCGCGAAGCAGATCGGGACGACGTGCGGACGGCCGCGCCGGTCCGCGGTGGCGAGCCGTGCGACCCGCGCGCGGGCGAGGGCGGGGCGCAGACCCGCTAGGCGGAGCCCAGCCACCGCTCGACCAGCGTGATGAGGGCGGTGTGGTCCTCGGCGGCCAGGCCGGACTGGGATGCGGCCCGCCACGCCTGCCGTACCACCTCGCCCAGAATCATCGGCACGTCGAGACCGGCGGCGACGTCGAGGCAGATGTCGAGGTCCTTCAGGTACTGCGCCACCGTGAAGCCGGCCGTAAAGCGGCGCGGCAGCATGTACTGCTCGACCTTGTTCTCCGTCGTGTAGCTGCGGCCGGTCGAGCGGTTCACGGCCTCGAGCATCCGCTCGGGCGCGAGGCCCGCCCGCCGGGCCAGGGCGACGGCCTCGACGGCGCTCCAGATCGTCGTCGCGGACATCAGGTTGTTGATCGTTTTGGCGACGTCGCCGTCCCCGGGCGCGTCGCCGACGTGGACGATCCGGCCGAAGACTTCCAAGACCGGCCGTTGCGATTCGAGGAGTGCTGGGGGACCGCCCACCATCACGCACAGCGAGCCCTGTTCGGCCCCCCGTACCCCGCCGGAGACCGGCGCGTCCAGCACCCCCACGCCGCGGCCCGCGAGGTCCGCCGCCAGCCGGCGCGTCACGCTCGGATGTGACGACGTCATCTCGAGGAGCGTCTGCTCCGCGCGGGCGGCGGCCACGAGGCCGTCCTGGCCGTACGCGGCGCGCTCCACCGCCGGGCCGTCCGGCAGCATCGTGATGATCACGTCGGCGCCGCCGATCGCGCCGGTGATGCTCGTCGCGGCCGCCGCGCCCGAGGCGCGGGCGGCCGCGACGGCTTCCTCGCGAATGTCATAGGCCGCAACACCGTAGCCTGCGGCGATGAGCCGCCTGACCATCGGCTGTCCCATCCGGCCTAATCCGATAAACCCGACCCGTTTAGTCACCATAGCGCGAGTAGTTCTGTGCCGCGTGGATCAGTTCATGCGGGGAAGGCGGCATCGGGTCTCCGCCCGATGCCGCCTCACGGCAAATCGCCATCCCATGCTGGCGGCCTTTGGGGATGGCCGCGGGCTCCCGCGCGGGTACAGTGCGGATAACGGCGGCGTCAGGACACCGCCACTCGGGCGCACGGTTCGAGACAGAGAGGGGAGACGGCCATGATGACGGCGAGTCTGGCAAGAGTGATCCAGCGGGCGCTGGGAGTAGCGGCTATCGCCGGAGCCGCGGCGATGGTTCCAGGGACGGCGAGCCTTGCCGCCGCCGCGCATACCGTCGACATCTCGATCGTCGCGGGGAAAGACGCGGCCGGCAGCGGGTTCGACTTCAACGGCTACCGGAACGGCGCGATGACCATCACCGTCCCCGTCGGCTGGCAGGTCGTGGTGCACTTTGTGAACGCCAACGACCTGCCGCACAGCGTGGCCGTGCTGCCGGTCGGCGCTGACAAGTCGCCGGCGCCGGGCGGGAACCCCGTATTCTCGGGCGCCACGACCAAGGACCTCGCCGGGGGACTTCCCAAGGGCGGGAAGCAGACCTTCACCTTCGAGGCCTCAAAGGCCGGGACGTACGAGTTCGTATGCGGCGTGTCCGGACATGCGGTCGCCGGGATGTGGGACAAACTGGTCGTCTCGTCCACGGCCGAGGCGCCGAGTGTGACGCCGGCCGGCGCGGCGACGATCTCCGTGGGCGGCAACTAAGCCGGCGGCAGAACCGGACGGCCCGGCGGGACCGCGCGCTGCGCGCCCCGCCGGGCCCGGTCACACCAAGCCGAGGGGAGGCGGGGACATGAAAGGCCGGCGATACCTGTCGGTGGTGGCGGGCGGGGTGATCCTCGTGGCCGGTTTCTTCGCGGTCCGGCTCGGCGCCGCTCCGCTGCCACACCCGCGGACCATCACGCTCGAGGCATCCCAATGGCGGTACACGCCCGGCATCGTGACCGTGAACGAGGGCGATCCCGTCACCCTCATTATCAAGGCCAGCGATGTGACGCACGGATTCTACCTCGACGGCTACAACGTGACCGAGACGGTCGTGCCCGGCCAGACGGTCACCGCGCGGTTCGTGGCGACGCGGAGCGGGCGGTGGATGTTCCGGTGCGCCGTGACGTGCGGTCCGTTCCATCCCTACATGATCGGCTGGCTGCGGGTGCAACCCAACGTCACGCTGCGGTTGGGCCTCTTGGCGCTGGGTACCATCGGCGCGACCGCCCTGTACGCGGCGTGGGAGGAGGGGCGCGGACGATGAGCGCGGAGAAGCGGATGGTGGCGAGGACCGCCGCGGCCGCGGCCGCCGCGACGGCGGATGCGCCGGCGGCGCCGCGCGATCTGTTCCTCGGCCTGGTGCCCGTGGACGCGCGACTGGAGCTGACCAAGGCGCCGTGGCTTCGGCGTCTGCTGCGGAGCCGCTGGACGACCTTCCTGCCGACGGCGCTGAACCTCTTCCTGTTCCTGGTGATTCTCGCGGCGGGCGTCGTGGGTACGCCCGTCGGCAACGCAAACATCGCGATCGTGTTCATCTGGATCCTGTGGTGGTCCGCGCTGATGCTGGTGCTCGTGCCCTTCGCGTCCCGCCTGTGGTGCGGGATGTGTCCGCTGCCGGTGCTCGGCGAATGGGTGCAGCGGTTTTCGCTGGTGGCGCGCCGGTGGCACCGCCCGCTCGGGCTGTCGCTCAAATGGCCGAAGAAGCTCCGCAGCATGTGGCTCGTAAACGGCGTCTTTCTCGGCGTCGCCGCGTTCAGCGGGATCATCACGACGCGGCCGTGGGCGACCGTGGCGCTCCTCGGCTCGATCATGGTCCTCGGCACGGCGCTCTTCCTGGTCTACGAGCGGCGGACGTTCTGCCGCTATCTCTGTCCCGTCGGCGGCTTCCTCGGCCTGTACGCCAACTTCGCGGCGATCGAGATTCGGCCAAAGAGCCAGCCGGTCTGCGTGGGCCACAAGTCCAAGGAGTGCATTCTCGGCAGCGTCGCGGGCCACGGCTGCCCGTGGCTCGAGCAGCCGACCAACCTCAAACGCAACACCTACTGCGGACTGTGTTTCGAGTGCTTCCGCTGCTGCTCGCAGGACAACATGGGCCTGTACGTCCGTCCCTTCGGCACCGATCTGCTCGTCGAGTCCCACCGCGGCCTGGACGAGTCCTGGAAGGCGTTCATCATGCTCGGCGCGGCGGCCGTGTACTCCGCGACGATGATGGGGCCGTGGGGCACGCTCAAAGACTGGGCGAACCTCCGGTCGCTCGGCGGGTGGGCGCTCTTCGCCGCCGGGCTCATCACGGTGCTGGCCGGCGTGCTGCCCGCGCTGCACGGCGCCTCCGCCTGGCTGTCCTGGCGTCTTGCGGGGCGCACCGTGCCGCTCAAGAAAGTGTTCACGAACTTCGCCTATCACCTCGTGCCGATCGGCCTGCTGGCGTGGATCGGCTTCAGCTTCGCGATCCTGCTGCCGAACGGATCCTACGTGATCCGGATCATCTCCGATCCCTTCGGGTGGGGCTGGAACCTCTTCGGCACGGCGCACTTTGCCTGGACCCCGGTGCTGACCAGCTGGCTGCCGGCCCTGCAGGCCGCATCACTCCTGTTCGGGTTCGTCTACTCGCTCGACGTGGCGTGGAAGATCGCCCGGCAGACCTTCCCCGCGCCGGCCGCCGCGGCCCGCGCGGTGGTGCCGCAGATCGTGCTGCTCGGCGGGATCACGGCGGCATTTCTCTGGCTCTTCGTCGGGTAAAGGAGGCCGAGATGCGCACCTTCATGAAGGCGGTATCGATGTGGGCGCGGCAGCGGCTGTTCCAGCTGCGCGCGGTCGGAACCGGCGAGCTCGTGGCGCTCGGCATCGCGGTGACGGTGCTGGTGGTCGGCCCGGCGAGCGTCTTCGCGTACGGGCGGTGGATGGACCGGCACGTCGCCGTGGTGCAGGCGCGGCAGTGGCAGTATGCGCCCAACGTGCTGCACGCGACGGCCGGCGTGCCGTTCCGGATCCGGCTCGTGTCCGAGGACGTCGTGCACGGCTTCAAGATCATCGGGCTGGACGCCCAGGTCACCCCGCTGATTCCGGGCAAATCGATGGAGCTGACGGTGACGGCGCCCAAACCCGGCACGTATCTCTACATGTGCACCACCTACTGCGGGTTAAAGCACGCCCTGATGTTCGGAAAGCTCATCGTGACGGCCCCGTAGGGAAGTTGGGGAGCGCGTCACGAAATAGCTCGGGCCAACGCACGCGAGACCTGGGGGGGAGGGTGCTGTGCCTAAGACGCTCAACATGACGATGATGCGCGCGCTCGGCGGTCCGCGCGCCGTCGTGCTCGCCGCCGCCGCCGCGCTGTTCATCGGGTGCCTGTGGATTCGACCCGCGGACGCGCTGCCGAGTTTTGCCGCGCAGGTGGGGGCGCCGTGCAGCGCCTGCCACGTCGGCGGATTCGGACCTCAGCTGACGCCGTTCGGCATCGCGTTCCGGGCGAACGGCTACACGTGGGGCGGCGGCACCGGTCCGTGGGCCAGCATTCCCGTCAACCTCGTCGTGTCGCCGAGCTACCAAACCCAGGCCGCCGCGCAGCCGGCGGCGCCCACCGGGTACGGCAGCAGCACGAATAATTTCTTCAACCTCCTCGGAAGCGGGACGTCGGTGTTCATCGCGGCCGGCCATTCCTTCGGCGGCCAATTTGGCATCGGCGGATTCGAGCAGATTGGCTTCGTGCAGACGCCGGGCGGACCGCTGGTCCTCTCAGAGGCCACGTCGGATCTCGCGATCACGAAGCCCATCACCCTCAAGGACCACTCGCTGCTGCTGGGCTTCCACTTCACGAACACGCCGTCGGGGGGCGATCCGTACAACACGCTCTATAACGGTTTTGCGTTTCCGTACATCGTCCCGTTCATCGGACCGTTCCCGAGCGCGAGCCCGGCGATCAGCGCGCTCGGCACGACCGTCTACGGCATGAGCCTCTATGCGCTCTACGACAACAACCTCTACGCCGAAGCCGGACTCTATCAATCGTGGGGCGCGAACACCCTCACGACGATGAACATCGCCCCCTCCAGCCTCGGGATGATCGCCGGCGGAGCGCCGTACTTCCGGCTCGCCCGGCAGCGGTCTTGGGGCGGCAACTTCCTCGAAGTCGGCGGTGAGTACATGAGCATGCCGATGCAGCACGTGCCGGGCGCCCTCACCACGACCGCCCAGAACCAGTACGTCGACTGGGGGTTCGACGCCACCTACCAGCACACGTACGGCCCCAACATCCTGGCCATTACGAGCAACGTTTTGTTCGAGAGCCAGACGTTGACGGCATCCCAGGCCGCGGGCCTGTCAAGCAACGGGGCGAACAATCTCACGCAGTTCCGCATCGCCGCCTCGTATTACTGGCATAACACGTACGGGGCAACCCTGGCGTTTACCAGCACGACCGGCAGCAGCGATCCGACGGTGTACGCCCCGGCGCCCCTCACGGGCAGCGCGAACGGCAGCCCGAATTCGCAGGCCATCGTCGCGCAAATCGATTGGACGCCCTTTGGGACCGACATGAGCCACGCCGGCTATCCGTGGCTGAACGTCCGGATCGGGCTCCAATATACCGCCTACCTCACGTTTAACGGCGGCACGACAAATTACGACGGCTCGGGACGCAACGCCGGCGACAACAACACACTGATGCTGTTCACCTGGTGGGCGTTCTAGCAGCGCAGGGTCGGGGAGGCGGCGGGCCGACCGCTCCCTCCGGCCGCGGCATTCGTTACGGGGACGGCGGGTCGCTGTCGATCAGCCGCTCGCGGATCGCAAAGCGAACCAGCTCCGCGAGGTTGTGCAGGCCGAGCTTGTTCATGATGTTGGTGCGGTGCCGCTCGACCGTGTTGGGGCTGAGGCTGAGCTGCTCGGCGATCGCTTTGCCGGTCAGCCCCTCCGCGATCAAGGTGAGCACTTCGCGCTCGCGCGCGGTGAGGGCCGGGGCGGCCCCTTCGGCCTCGCGCTCCCCGGCCCGGCGGTACTCGGTGAGCATGCGCTTGGCCTGTTCGGGCGTGAGGTAGGCCGTTCCGGCCGCCGCGGCGCGTACTGCCGCGAGCAGCTGCGCCGGGTCGGCACCCTTGAGCACATAGGCTTCGGCGCCGGCGGCGAGCGCCTCGAGGAAGAATCGCTGGTCCCCGTACATGGTCAGCGCCACGACGTGGACCTCCCCGACCTGCTCCTTGATCAGGCGGATGGACTGCAGGCCGCCCATTCCCGGCATGTTGAGATCCATGACCGCGACGTCGGGCCGAAGGGTCCGCGCCAGGGCGAGCGCTTCCTCACCCGTGCCGGCCTCGCCCACGACGGCGATGTCCTGCTTGCTCTCCAGGAACGACCGAATCCCGGCGCGGACGATCCGGTGATCGTCGGCGACCAACACTCTAATCGGCACCGGGCGCATCCTCCACGGGGATCCTGGCCCACACACGCGTCCCCCGCTGCGGGGCGGATGTGACCGACAATGTTCCGCCGAGCAGCTCGACGCGTTCCCGCATTCCGGCGAGGCCCCAACCGCGGCCGCCGTTCGGCACCGCGAGGGGCTCGACGTCGAAGCCGCGGCCGTCGTCCTCGACGGCGATCTCGAGGGCGCCCGGGGCGCGCGCCAGCGAAATGACGACGTGACGCGCGCCCGCGTGCCGGACCACGTTCGTGATGGCTTCCTGCGCGAGCCGGAACGTCACCAGCTCGAGCCGCCGGGGCAGGCGGTCGTGTTCGCCCATCCCGGAGATCGCGATCTGCGGATCGATCCCTGCCGGGGTCAGGTGCGCGTCGACGCACCAGCGGATGGCCGGGATGAACCCCAGATCGTCCAGGACCGCCGGACGCAGGTCCAGCATGAGCCGCCGCACGTTCGCGATCATCGCCGAGGTCTGGGCGCGGATTGTCTCGAGCTGCGCGCGGACCGGCCCGGCCTCCGGCAGCGCGCCTTCGGCGGCGCTGAGCTGCAATACGAGGGCGGTCAGGCCTTGGCCGATCTCGTCGTGGAGCTCCCGCGCGATGCGGCGCCGCTCGTCCTCCTGCGCGACCACGATCTGCTCGAGCAGCTGCCGGCGGTGGGCGTGGGCGGCGCTGAGCTCCCGCGTGCGGCTGGCCACCCGGTCTTCCAGCTCGCGGTTCCACGCGGCAATCTCGTCGTGCGAGGTGCGCAGTTTGACGCGCATCGCCTCGAAGGCCTCCGCGAGGGCGCCGACTTCGTCCCGGCGCTCCACGTGCACGGCGTTGTTGAGATTGCCGCCGGCGATGTGCTCCGCCGCCGTCCTGAGGCGCGCCAGCGGCCGCAGAACGCCCTTGGTGTCGAAAAACGCGAGCGTCGACATGCCCGCCACGATGGCCAGCCCGAGGGCGAGCAGGCCGCTGCGCAGCGCGTTCGGCAGCGAAAGCACGACGTCCCTCGGCTCCTCGAGATTGACGGCCCATCCGGGATATCCGGGGAGCGGCGCGTACGCGACGTAGTGCGGGTGGCCCGGAACGTTGTGGAACGCGATCGCGGGCTGTCCCGGTTTGACCAGCGGCGCCAGGATCGCCAAATGCTCGCTCGCCTGCCCCACGCCCGCAAATGCGGGCGCCGCGCGCACGACTCCTCTCGGATCCATGATCTCGAAATCAACCGGTCCGCCGGCCCGGTCGTCGAAGACGCCGTTGAGGGCCAGGCGTTCCAGATCGACCGCGCCCACGAGCAGAGTGCCGTCCGCCAGCGGTACGGTCAGCGCCGTCAAGTGGACGTTGGGCGCCAGAGCGATCGGGGGGAGCGGGGCGGCGCCGTCGGCCGCCGCATCCGCAACCGAGGCGGCGAGCGCAGGCGACATTGCGCGGAACCAGGCCGCGGGCTGAGCCCACATTACCCGGCCGTCCGGCCGCATGATCGCGAGCCCCGAGAACCGATGGGCCCAGGCGGAGTCTTCGAGGATTCCGGCGCGGCGTCCGGGGGCGGTTTCCTCCGATAACTCCCACGCCAGATCGTCGAGTTCGTTCCGGTAGCCCCTGAGTGTCGCCGCGATCCGGCCCGCGAGGACGGTCGCCACCTGCACCCGCTGCTGAATGACGGTCGACGTGCTTTCTTGCAGCGCCCGGATGGCGATGACGGAAAATACGCCCAGGATGACGGCGGTGGCCGCCGCCACGCTGAGCGTGATCCGGGTCTGAAGGCCGAAGGATCGGCCCGGCATCCGCCGTCTCGAAGCCGGTGTGTCGAGGCTAGAAGCCGTACGATCCCCCTATGCGGTGACCGCGTTCCGACTGTCCCTACAGTATGGTGGAGCCGCCCGGACGCCGCCATCCGGCAGGGATTCGATTATGGGCGTCGGGTCCGGGCCGGATGGCCCACACGGCGCACATGCCGTGATCCGCCGCACCCTTCTCCGCCCCGGTCGCCGCGCCGTCGCTACGTCGAGTAGTCGGCGTAGCGCGCGGTCTGGGCGCGCGCGGTGGGATCGGTGAGCACGTTGACGATCGCGGGTATGCCGCTCCCCGCCGCGCGTTCGAGCGCGGGCCGGATCTGCTCCGGATCTTCGACGAACTCGGCGTGGCAGCCGATCGCGCCAAACATCAGGTCGTACCGGGTGAAGCCGAGGTCGCGGCCGGTCTTGGGCCGGTCGGTGGCGGTCCAGCCGCCGTTGTTCGAGATCACGCAGATCACCGGCAGCCGGTGCCGGAGCGCGGTATCCAGTTCCATCGCGTTGAGGCCGAAGGAACCGTCGCCGTGGAGCACCACCACGAGCGCCTCGGGCATCGCGGCCTTGGCTCCCAGCCCGAACGGCAGGCCGACCCCCATGCAGCCGTAGGGGCCGGAGTTGAGGCTGTGCGGCGCGTAGAAGGGGATCGCGCTCCGCGCGTAATTCAGAATCTCCTGGCCGTCGACGCAGAGCACCGCGTCGCGCGGGAGGAAGTCGCGGATCTCTTTGCACAACCGCAGCGGATGGATCGGCCGGCCGCCGGCGGCCATCCGCTTTTCCTGCTCGGCGCGCTTCTCTTCGTCTTCGCCGGCAAGGGCGGAGGTCCACTCAGCGCGCCGCTCCGCGTGAAAGCGTCCGTCGCCCGCCGCCGCGAGCTGTGCGAGCACGGCCTTGGCGTCGCCGGCGATGCCGGCGTCCACGTGGCGGTTGCGGCCGATCTCGGCCGGATCGATGTCGATCTGAATCAGCTTCGCCCGCGGGTTCACGCGCGGCGGCCGCGCGTATCCGATGACGTAGTTCTGGCGGGTGCCCACGAGCACGACAAGGTCCGCGTCCCGCCAGGCGGTGCTTCGCGCGCCGAGGAAGCATAACGGGTGGTCCTCCGGAATGACGCCGCGGCCCTGCGGGGTGGTGTAGAAGGGAATGCGCGCGCGCTCCACGAGCGCCCGCAGTTCGTTCTCCGCCTCGGCCCAGAGCACGCCGCTGCCGCCAATCACGACGGGACGCTCGGAGCCCGCGATCAGGGCGACGGCGCGGTCGACCAGGTCCGGGTCTCCCTGCGGCCGCCGCCGCTCGCCGGGAGCGGACGTCCAGCGCACCTGGTCGTCCGGGACTTCGCGGTACAACACGTCCCCGGGCATGTCGAGGTAGACCGGTCCCGGCCGGGAACCGAACGCGTGGCGGAACGCCGCATCCACGAATTCGGGAATGCGCCGGGGATCATGGCAGCGCTCCGCCCACCGCGTGATCGGCCGGAACACCGCGACCTGGTCGGTTTCCTGAAAGGCGCCCATGCCGGACTGCGAGACGGGGGTGGACCCGCCGATCGCCACCACCGGTGCGGAATCGACGAACGCGTTGGCCACCCCCGTGACGAGGTTGGTCGCGCCCGGACCGCTGCAGGCCATGCACACCGCGGGCCGGCGGCGCAGCCGGCTGTAGGCGTGCGCCATCATGGCGGCCGCCTGCTCGTGCCGGACGTCGATCATCCGGATCTCCTGCCGGCTGCAGGCGTTCTCGCAGTCGATCATCGGGCCGCCCATCAGAAAGAAGATCACGTCCACGCCGTGATCCTTGAGCGCGCGCGCCAGGATCTCGTTTCCCGTCATATCACACCCTGCCCGTGGAGCCGGGCCAGCTCGTCGTCGCTCAGCTCGAGCAGCTCCGCGTAGACCTCGCGATTGTGCTGACCGAGCAGCGGCGCCGCCTCCACCCGGACGTGCGACTGCTCCATCTTGACCGGCCAGCCCGGCATTTTGAGTGTGCCCCGCGTCGGATGGTCGACGCTCACGATCGCCTCCCGCCGGTTCAGATGCTCGTCCCGCGTCAATTCCAGCGTGTCGAACGTCGCCCCGGCGGGGACGCCGGCCTTCCCGAGGCGTTCCATCGCCTCCCGCTTCGTATAGTGCCGCGTCCATGCGGCGATGGCCTCGTCGATCGGGCCGGCGTGGGCGGCGCGCTGGAGCGGGTTCGCGAATCGCGGGTCGCCCTTGAGATCCGGACGGCCGATCACATCGAGGAGGCGTTCCCACTGGTGGTTGCCGGCCCGGGTGGTGTAGATGAACACGTAATCGTTGGGCCCGCCCGGGCTGCAGGGGTAGATGCCGCTCGGCGCGGTCATGCCGAGCTGGCTCTGATTGCCCCACCGCTCCGCGGCGTGGCCGGTCAGCAGCTGCCGGGCGAACGAGATCCGGCAGTAGTTGATGACGGCTTCCTGCATCGCCACCTCGACGCGCTGCCCGGTCCCCGTCCGCTGCCGCTGGACCAACGCGGCGAGGATGCCGATCGCCAGGTGGAGACCGGCGCCGGTGTCGCCGATGGTCGGTCCCGGTTTGAGCGGCGGCTCGTGCGGCAGTCCGGTGAGGCTCATCGCGCCGCCGGCCGCCTGCGCGATCATGTCAAACGCGGGATAGTCGCCGAACGGCCCGTCGGGGGCGAACCCTTTGACCTGCGCGTAGATGAGCCGGGGATTCATGCGCCGGACGGTGTCGTAGCCGAACCCGAGGCGCTCGATGATGCCCGGCGCGAAGTTTTCGACGAAGACGTCCGCCCGCTCGATCAGGCGGCCCAGGAGGCGGCAGCCTTCGGCGTGCTTCAGGTTGAGCGTGATCGAGCGCTTGTTGGCGTTGAGGAGCAGAAAATAATAGGAGTCGAGGCCGGGGACGTCGGTCGATGCGCCGCGGCCCTGCTCGCCGCGGCCGGGCGGTTCGACCTTGATCACGTCTGCGCCCAGCCAGGCGAGCGTCTCGGTGCACGAGGTGCCGGCCTCGAATTGTGTGAGGTCGACGACCCGAATGCCGCTTAGTGCCGTCCTCTCGTCACTCATGCCCCTGCACTTTCCACCGAGCGTGCCGGGCGTCCTCTCGTCTTCGGCCGGGGAGGCGTCTCTACTGGCCGGGCTGCGCGGGCACGCTGATCTGCCGCGCCATCACGCTGTTCACGTAGACCAGCACGACGAAGGGGGCCGTTCCGGACGCCGATGCCGAGACCGTGTCACCCGGCGCGTGGGTGCCCAGATCAACAGCGTGCTGCGTCCCGTCCGCGTCGACGACGATGAGCCGGACGGGCTGCCGGGCGGGTCCTTGGGGCACGACGATCCGCAGGACGACCTGCGTCTGCGCGCCCGCGCGCCGGACCGCCGACGTGACGGTCGCCTGCGCCGGCGGCGCGGGGGTGTGGCCCGCGGGAGCGGTGGGTGCCTCCGGCGGGAAGAGGTCGACGCGCGCGCCGGTGAGCGCCTGCCGTGCCTGATCCAGGAGGGCCGCCCGCTGCGGCTCAGTCAGCGCGGTGTTTTGCGCGAGCCCCCGCTCGATGGCGGCGAGCGCCGCGTCCGCTGACGGGTACCCGAGGTACAGGGTGCCCGACGGTTTGAACGCGCCCTTGAGGTCGCCCTGGATCCGCACCCCGTCGAACATGCCGGTACCGCCGGTGCCGCGGACATGGACGGTGGCGTCGGCCGGATCGTAACCGCCCATGCCCTGCACCGGCTGGTCGATGACCACCGACACGGTCGCGTCTCCCGCCGGTCCGTGGAGCACCACATGGTCGGCCTTGCCCTGCGCGGTCGTCGTCGCGCTGACCAGCACCATCGTCATGTGCGCTTCCATTATGAGCGACGTCTGACCCTCGAGCGGGATCCCGAGCACCGGAAGAGTGACATCGAGATCCTCGCGCTGCGTGGTGCTGCCGCTGCTGATCACCGGTGTTGGGACGATGTGGGTTTCGGCCTTGCCCATGTCCGTGATCACGATGTGGCCGCTCACCGGTACGGCGAGGGCCGCGGCGTCGGATGGCGCGGTCTGCGCGCCCGCGTACGCCGACGCACCCACGATCACCGCCAACGCCAGGCCGGCGCCTGCTCGGCGCCGGAGGCTGCGATCCACGCCGGTAGTCATACGAGGCCTCCCGCGGGTCTTCTGAAGGCGCGTCCGTGAAGTCGGTCCGTCACGCACAGGTTTTCCCCGGGTCGCGGGCTCACAGGTACGTCGACACGGGGCACAAGAGGGGACATGTCGTCATCACGCTGGGGCAGGACGATTGAGTGCGGGGTAGGTTGAGGCCGCCGGGAATCGCGGCGCCGTCCGGCGGCGTTTCGCGCGTCAGCGAGGCCGCCGTATGGTCGCGAATCCCATCAACCTCATCCTGGTCGTCGACGATCCCGAGGCGCGGTCGGAGCTGACCGCGCGATTGGATGCGAACCCCGGGTGCGCCGTCCTCGGAGCGCTTACGTCCGGCGACGACCTCGCAGCAATTGCGGCCGCGGCGGATCCGGAGGTCATCGTCTGGGACCTCGGGGAGGATCCCGAGACGGCGCTCCAGCGGCTCTCCGACGCACAGTCCCTGCGGCTGCCCATTCTCGCCATCGTCGATGACGATCGTGACGGGGTCCGCGCGCTCGCGGCGGGCGCCGCGGGCCTCCTATCACGTGCGGCAGATGCGGAGCGGCTCGTCCTCGCCGCCCGGGCCGTCCTCGGAGGGCTGCTTGCGCTCGATCCCGCGGTCGCCGGCGTCGCCCGCGTGTCAAGGGATTCCGACGGCGGCACGCCGGTCGAGACGCTCACCGGTCGCGAGCGGGAAGTCTTGAACTTGATGGCCGAGGGACTCGCCAACAAACTGATCGCCGGGCGTCTCGGCATCTCGGAGCACACGGCGAAATTCCACGTCCACACGATCCTCGGCAAGCTCGGTACTCAGAGCCGGACCGAGGCGGTGGTGCGCGCCGCCCGGCTGGGCCTCATCGCGATCTGACGCCGTGGGGTACCTGATCGAACGATGGATGTGACTCCGGAGGCCGTCCGATACCCTTTGGTGCGCACCGATACCAATACTGAACGAGAGGTGATCATGTGACAGTGTCACTGACAACGGTTTCCGACGCGCTGGCCGGTGTCGTCGAGACGGCCGGGCCGGCGGTGGTCCGCGTCTCGGCCGGACGGCGGCCCTCCACCGGCGTCGTCTGGTCCGCGGACGGGGTGATTCTGACAACGGAGCATGCCGTACGGCGTGACGACGATATCGCGGTGACCCTGGGAGACGGCCGCGAACTCCCCGCCACCCTGGCGGGCCGGGACCCCAGCACAGACCTCGCGCTGCTTAGAGTTCAGGCGAGCGGCCTATCGGCACCGCGCTGGCGGGACACGGACGGCCTCAAGGTTGGACAGCTGGTCGTGGCGCTTGGGCGTCCGGGGCGTACGGTCCGGGCCCGGCTGGGCATCCTGAGCGCGGTGGGACAAGAGTGGCGCGTGCCCGGCGGCGGCCGCGTCGACCGGTACGTCGAGCCGGACATCGAGCCGGCATTCGGGATCTCTGGGGGACCGCTCCTCGATGTCGAGGGGCGGGCGATCGGGCTGAATACCGCGGGGCTCCGCCGCGGGCTCGTGCTCACGATTCCGGCGGCCACGCTGCGCCGCGTTGCAGACGGTCTCTTGGCGCACGGCCGGGTGAGACGAGGATACCTCGGCATCGCCGCGCAAACAGTGCCTGTTCCCGCGGCGCTGGAGCAGGCGGTCAACCTGCGCGCGGGCCTCTTGGTGCACGCGGTGGAGCCGGGGAGCCCCGCGGAGCGTGCGGGCCTCTTGATCGGCGACCTGGTATTCTCGATCGGCGGACGGCCGGTGCACCGGTCGGACGAGTTGATGGGACTGTTGACCGAAGATCGGATCGGCGCGACGGAGAGCGTCCGGTTCGTGCGCGGGGGGCAGCTCCAGGAGATACAGGTGACGATCGGAGATCGGCCGGCAGCCGCCTGAGGGGTTGCGGGCGGCGTAGGATCTGGACGGAGGGGCGCGATGAACGTCGGGATCTTGGGCAGCGGCGATGTCGGACAGGCGCTCGGGCGCGCGTTCGTGACTCTCGAACACCGGGTGATGCTGGGCTCGCGGGACGCGGAGAATCAGAAGGGAATCGCGTGGGCGAAGCGGTCGGGCGCCCGGGCGTCCCACGGCACGTTTGGCCAGGCCGCGCGGTTCGGCGAGATCGTCGTCCTCGCGACCCTGGGCGTGGCGACGGAGAACGCGATCCGCATCGCCGGCCCGGAGCACTTTGCCGGGAAACTCGTGCTCGACGCGACCAACCCGCTGGACTTCTCGCAGGGGACGCCGCCCGTACTTGTCGGCGGGGTGGGAGATTCGGCGGGGGAGAAACACCAGCGGCTCCTGCCGGAGGCGCACGTGGTCAAGGTCTTCAACACCGCCGGCAGCCCGTTGATGTTTCGCCCGCAGCTGCCCGGCGGGCCGCCGAGCATGTTCCTCTGCGGCAACGACGCCGCGGCGAAGAAGCGGGCCGCGGAGATCTGCAAGGATTTTGGCTGGGAGGCCGTCGACGTAGGCTCGATCGGCGCCGCCCACTACCTCGAGGCG
Source organism: bacterium (assembly GCA_035934535.1). Classification (GTDB taxonomy): domain Bacteria; phylum Sysuimicrobiota; class Sysuimicrobiia; order Sysuimicrobiales; family Segetimicrobiaceae; genus DASSJF01. Next base: position 32,299 of record DASYXS010000089.1, on the reverse strand, counting down.
ATGTGTCTCGTGTGGGTCCTCGCCAGCGTGAACGCCAACAACTGGCACCAGGCATTCAAGCTCTTACGGAAGTAGCGCCGGGCGCGCCGGAGCCCGCCGGCCCGGCGGCGCGGTGATGGACCGTCATGTCCTCGCGGCGATCAGCCTGAACGGGGTCGTCCTGGATTTGATGGGCGGGCTCTATCTCGCCTACGACCTGCTCGGGGGAAAGCGCGGGCCACCTACAGCGTGCTCTTCGGGGTGGGGTACGGACTGCCGCTCGGGACGATCTACGGCCTTGTCGCGGGGCTCGGCCTCGGGATCGCGCTCGGCGTCGAATTTTGGCTTGCCGCGGCGGCCCGCGGCCGGGTCCCGCTCGCGGCGACGCTCGGGCTCGCGATCCTCCGCGGAGGGACCGCCCAAGGTCTTGCTTCCGCGCTCACGTTTGACGGTCGCTTCGGAACGGCTTTCGGAGTCCTGAGCGTTCTTGGCCTGATCGCCGCGTACGTCGCGGGATTTGCGCCGTCGCAGGAGTACCAGCCGGATACGCGGCCGCGCCTGACGCGCCGCAGGCTCGTGGCGACGTGCGTTCGCGGGGCCGTGATCGGAGCCGCCGGCGCCCTGGCGGGCAGCCTGACGCACGAGGGCGCCCGCGGCCTGCTGTTCGGACTCGAGATCGGTCTCGTCGTCGCGGTCGTCGGCGGCGTCGTCGCGACGATCAGCCCATTCGTCGAGTGGTGGGCCGATAGGCTGCCGGCGCGGCGTTTGGGCGCCTTGGGAACGGTACTGCTGTTTGCCGGTTTCGCGCTTCAGTCCCTGCAATACTGGGTGATGCTTCTGGACGTAGGGGTCCGGTAGCCCGCCTGCCGCCCCGCCGGCGGCCGGCTCTAGCCGCCAGGCTTCGTCACCATCATGAAGACGATGATCACGGCGATGATGATGAGCAGAATGCCGAGGCTTCTGCCGCGGGCCGCGGTCTGCTTGAACTCGGGCGAATCGGGGCCTCCCGCTTCGAGCGCCTCGATCCCGCGCCGCAGCGTCGGCGAGTACCCGGCCGCGGCGATGATGATGAGGATGACATAGAGGATCAGGCTGTTCCGGACCCAGGGCGTGGAGGTCGGGATGTGTCCCATGCCGGTCATGGCGAATCCTGTGATCAGCAGCAGGCCGTAGGCCGGGTTGGCGATGCGGTTGTCGAGCATTCTCACGCCGCGGAGGACGAAGGCGAGATGCTGCCGATCCCGGCCCGCGCGTGCGAACCAGACGCCGTAGGTGATGTTCGCTCCCAGCGCGGTGATGGCCATCAGCACGTGAAACCACTTCAGGATCAGATAGCCGGTCATCCGTCACCCCCATAGGCCGGCCCGCCGCCGACCTTCAATTACCCCGCGGCGCCCGGACTTCGACCGGGATCGCGTCGGGCCCCTCGCAGACGAAAAACAGGTTCGGTCCGCCCTCCCGCAGATCCATTTTGATGCCGACGCCACCCGCCTGGAGCCGCTTGTAGACCTCGCGCACGTCGCTCGCGCTCTCCAGCACAAATCCCACATGGAAGTCCGGCGGGTACTGCGGCGGCGGCGAACTGCGCAGGTTGCTGACCCCAAGCTCCAGTCCGCTGTCGTCTTCGAGCAAGGCAATCTGCCCCGCCCGCCGGTAGGTACTGCGCAGACCGAAATGCCGCTCGAAGAACTCCCGCGCAGCGTCCACGTCGCTGACCTGCAGGTCGATATGATTGAGTTTCATGCGCGACACCGTCCTTCCTTCGAAAGGAGCGTGAAGCGCGCCGTCCTTGTATAGTTTGTGCCCCGCGACCGCGCTGGCAGAGGCCGGATGCTGCTTTCGTCGAACAGACGGGACGATGAGCACCTCGCCGGTTGCGATTCTCCGATGATTGTCCGGGGCACGGTGCGGCCGAGCGCCTATCACGATTCCGCGGCGCTCATGCGGGTACAGCAGGCGCTGCGCGGTTTTCCCGGGGTCGAAGAGGCGGGCGTCGTCATGGCGACGCCCGCGAATCTGGAGCTGCTCCGCCAGGCGGGCCTCGACCCGGCGAACCTTACCGCGCCCGGCGGGGGCGCAGCCCCCGCGCGAGAAATCGCGTCGAACGACCTCGTGGTGATGGTGCGCGGCGCCGGCCCGACGGAGGTCGAGACGGCGCTCGGCGCTGTGGATGACCTGCTGACGCGCCGGCCGGATGCGGGCGCTTCGGAGGGATCGTACCGGCCGCGCACGGTGGCGGCCGCGGCGCGGCAGCTCGCCGGGGCGAATCTCGCGCTCGTCTCGGTGCCCGGCCGCTTCGCCGTCGGGGTGGCGCGGGAAGCCCTGCGCGCGGATCTCCACGTCATGCTGTTCAGCGACAACGTGCCGCTCGAAGACGAAGTCGACCTCAAACGCGCCGCGGCGGCCGGTGGGCGCCTCGTGATGGGGCCCGATTGCGGAACGGCGATTCTGGGTGGGGCGGCTCTCGGATTCGCCAATCGCGTGCGGCGCGGCGCCGTCGGCCTGGTCGGGGCCTCCGGGACGGGTGTTCAGGAGGTCGCGGCGCTCGTGCACCGGTTCGGGGGCGGGATCTCGCACGCGCTCGGCACCGGAGGGAGGGATCTCTCGTCGGAGGTGGACGGGATCACGGCGCGTCAGTCGCTCGCGATGCTCGGCCGTGATCCAGAGACGCGCGTGATCGTGATCGTGTCGAAGCCGCCGGCGCCGTCGGTCGCGGCGGGGCTCGTCGACGAGGCCGCGTCGCTCCGCAACCCCGTGATCGCGATCTTCACCGGGGCGGCCTCGGTGGCGTCCGGGATGGGTGTCCGCCAGGTCCGTACCCTCGAGGATGCCGCCCGTCTGGCCGTCGCGTCAGGAGGCGGTGCGACCACGCTTGCGGACGACCGTCCGGCGCTCGACCGCATCGCCGCGAAAGCGCGCGACGCCGCGCGGACGCTCGCGCCGTCGCAGCAGTACCTGCGCGGGCTGATGAGCGGGGGTACGTTGTGCGCGGAGGCGGTCGTGCTGCTCGAGGCGACACTGCGGCCGCTGTTTACGAACGTTGCCCGAGGTCCGCTCGCGGACCCCGGGCGCGGCCATGGCCACACCCTCCTCGATCTCGGCGACGATCTCTTCACGGTCGGGCGCCTGCATCCGATGCTGGACATGACGCTGCGCGCGGCGCGGCTGCGGCAGGAGGCCGCGGACCCCGAGACCGCCGTGCTCCTGCTCGACGTCGTGCTTGGGTTCGGCGTGCACCCCGATCCCGCCGGCGCGCTCGCCCCCGTGATCGCGGACGTCCGGGCGGCCGCGCGGACCGCCGGCCGGCAGCTGGCCGTCGTGGCCTCGGTCTGCGGGACCGACGACGATCCGCAGCGGCGGACACGCCAGGTCGCGCAGCTCGAGTCGGCGGGGGTGTTCGTGGAAGAGAGCAACGCGCGCGCCGCGCTGCTGGCCGGCGCCATCGCCGCCCGCGTGGTCGAGTCCGCCGCGATCGCGGCGATGCTGACCGGCGCCCCGGACGGCGCGCCGGCCGATCGTCACGACCCGCCCGCACCCGCCGCGGATGTGAGGCCGCCGGCGAGCCCGTCCCCGGCCGACGCTCTGCTCGCAGCGCCGCCGCACGTGGTCAACGTCGGGCTCGGGGTCTTCGCCGAAAGTCTTCGCGATCAAGGCGTGCCCGTGCTCGACGTCGAGTGGCAGCCGCCGGCGGGCGGCAACACGGAGCTGCTCGAGTTGCTGGATCGGTTGACGTGAGCGGCATGCGGACCGGCGAGATGATCGATCGGGCGAACGCCGAGGCGATCGCGCGCGTCCAGGCGGCGACCCCTGTTCTCACGGGGGTCGCCCGGGCGGGCGACGTTATCCGGGGCTTGGGCGACGATGTGCTGCTGCACGCCGGGCCGCCGATCGGATGGGAGCGAATGTCCGGCCCCGTGCGCGGCGCCGTGATCGGAGCGCTGCTCTACGAGCGGCGGGCGCGCACCGAGGCGGAGGCGACGGCGCTCGCGGCCTCCGGCCGGATCCGGTTCGAGCCCTGCCACCACCATGCGGCCGTCGGTCCGATGGCGGGCACCATCTCCACGTCGATGCCGGTGTGCATCGTCGAGAATCGCGCCGGGGGCACTCGCGCCTACACAACCTTTAATGAAGGCTACGGCAAGGTGCTGCGATATGGCGCGTATGACGAGAGCGTGGTCGAGCGGCTGCGCTGGATCGAAGGCACGCTCGGCCCGGTGATCGGCCGCGCCCTCGAGCTGGCCGGCGGCCTCGATATGAAAGCCCTGATCTCGCAGGCCCTGCAGATGGGCGACGAAGGCCACAACCGGAACAAAGCCGGTTCGGCGCTGCTCGGCCGCCTGCTCGGACCGTTCATCGTCCGCACCGGCGCGCCGGCCGGGCAGCAGGCCGACGTGCTCCGGTTCCTGGCGGACAACGATCTCGCGATGCTCAATCCGGTGATGGCCGCGTGCAAGGCCACGATGGACGCCGCCCACGGCATCGCGCACAGTACGCTCGTCACGACCATGGCCCGGAACGGCACCGACTTCGGCATCCGGGTGAGCGGGTTGGGGGACCGGTGGTTCACCGGACCCTCCGAGGTGCCGCGCGGACTCTACTTCCCGGGCTTCACGGCCGAGGACGGGAATCCCGACATGGGGGATTCCGCGATCACGGAGACGGCCGGCATCGGCGCCTTCGCCATGGCCGGCGCGCCCGCGATCGTTACGTTCGTCGGGGGCACCGTGCACGATGCGATCGAATCGACCCTCGAGATGTATGAGATTACCCTCGCCGAGCACGAGGTCTTTCGCATTCCGGCGCTCGACTTCCGCGGCACGCCGACCGGCATCGATATCCGGAAGGTCATCCGGACGGGGATTCTGCCGCGCATCAACACCGGCATCGCGCACCGGCGGGCCGGTGTCGGTCAGGTCGGCGCCGGGCTCGTCAGACCGCCTCGGATTTGTTTCGAAGAGGCGCTGCGGGCGATGGCGGAGGCGGTCTGAGCTATCACTCCACGAGCGCCGCGAGGGCTTCGACCCCACCCTCGAGCGCGGCCCGGGGCCACGGGATATCGAGAGCCGCCCACCGCCGCCCCGCGTCGATACTGTGGTAGACGGCGTGGTTGTTCGCCGCGTACACCGCGGCGGGGGCATCCGGATGTACCGCGAACCGGCTGACCGAGGTCCCGCCGGCGTCGGGGAGGCCCTCCATCACGGTGTGCCACGCTTTCCCTCCCGACCGCCGGTACACGTACGATTCCGCGTGGGGCGGATCGTATGCGCTCCACGGGCCGTCCGCGCATGAGACGTATACGGTGTCCGGGTCTTCCTGGTCGACCGCGATGCCGACCACGTAGCGGCGCCGCAGACCTTCCATGTGACGCATCCACGTCCGGCCGGCGTCGTGGCTCTCGAAATATCCGTCGCCCGCGGCGGAGTACACGCGGTCCGGCGCGAGCCGGTGTGTGGCGGCGGTATGCGTGTCGTACGGCCCGCCGGGGACGCGATCGTCCCACGTCCGTCCGCCGTCCCGCGTGCGGACGAGGGCGCCGGCCTCGATCGCGACGTAGAGCCGTCCCGTCTCGACGGGATCCGGCTCGATCCACCGGACGTGATGAGTGTCCGGGCGCGGCGGGAAGCTCCAGGTGGGCCTGGAGGGCAGCGTCAGCAGCCCCTCCGACTCGATCCACGACGCGCCGCCGTCCGTCGAGCGGAATATGCCGCTCGGCTCCGTTCCCGCGTAGACCACGTCGGCGCCGTCGACGGACTCGGTCGAGCTGACGGCGATGGACATGACGGCCGGGTGGGTGATGCCGCTGCCCGCCGGTTCCCACGACCGCCCGCCGTCATCGCTCCGCCATGCACCGTGGCCGAGCGTGCCGCAGTAGACGCGCGTGGGAACGAGCGGGTCGACCGCGACGCACTCGGCCGAATGCCCCTGCAGGTGGTGTTCGACGGTCCAGTCCAAGGCGTGGCGGGCAACCAGCAGGCCCTGCTCGGTCGCAACGAAGAGGGTAAGCATCTACGTCGATTCTACCCCTCCGCGCGTGCCGGCGCCGGCGGCATGATTCGCGCGCCGCCGGGTGGAACTGTTTGTGCGCAGCCCGCATGTCCATCTCGGGGAGGCGTCGCCCATGGCGTTCAAGGCGGCGGACTTGAGCCGGGTCCGCGTGCTCGACCTGTCCCAAAACTTCAGCGTGGACTCCCCGCCGTTCGCGTTCTACGAGGGGCCCACGGTCAAGTGGGTCAAGAAGATGGCGTTCGAAGGCGTGAACGCGCAGCTGATCAGCAGCACCAACCACATCGCGACGCACCTCGATTCGCCGCTCCACTTCAACGATCCCGGACCGGACGTCGCCGGCATTCCGCTGGAATCGCTGCTCGGGCCGGCCTGCGTCGTCGATCTGCAGCAGTTCGGGGTGGGCGACTACGACATCTACGGGCCGGAGCATTTCGAGCGGTGGGAGCGCAAGCACAAGATCAAGATCCGGCGGGGCGATATTTTGGTCATTCACACCGGCTATCACCACTACTACAACGAGGACTGGTACAAGGCGCGCAACCGCGAGAAGCCCAATCTCCCGCGCGCCTTTCTCAAGCATCCGGGGCCGCGGCTCGAGTTCTGCGACTGGGTGCTGGACCGCGGCATCCGGTGGCTCGCCGTCGACGCGATCTCGACCGACCATCCGTTCAACACGAACGTCCGCCGGGCGCGGCCCGATCTCGTGCCGGAGGTCGAGAAGAAGATCGGGATGTCGATGGACGAGGCGTTTCCGTGGCCCAAAGCCTACCAGGCCACGCATACGTATCTCTTCCCGAAGGGGGTCTTCCACGTCGAGAACGTGGGCGGGATGATCGACGAGGTGCTCGACATGCGCGTGTGGTTCGGCGCGTTTCCGTTCCGCTTCAAAGGCGGCGAAGCGGCGTTCTGCCGCTGCTTCGCCTTCGTGCAGAAGTGACCCACGCCCCCGTGGGCGGCCCCCTCGACGGCCTGCTCGTCGCCGACCTCACCCGCGCGCTCGCGGGTCCGTACTGCACGATGATGCTGGCCGACCTCGGCGCCCGGGTGATCAAGGTCGAGACGCCGGAGGGCGGCGATGACACGCGCGGCTGGGGCCCGCCGTTTATCGAGGGCGAGAGCGCGTACTTCATGAGCATCAACCGCAACAAAGAGAGCCTCACGCTCAACCTGAAGGACGAGCGCGGGCGGGACCTGCTCTGGCGCCTTCTCGGCCGCGCCGACGTGCTGGTCGAGAACTTTCGGCCCGGTACGATCGACCGGCTGGGCTTTGGCTACGACGCCGCGCGCGCGCGGCTGCCGCGGCTCGTCTACTGCTCGATCTCCGGCTTCGGCCAGACCGGGCCGTACCGCGAGCGTCCGGCCTACGACCTGATCGTGCAGGGCATGGGCGGACTGATGGCCATCACGGGCGAGCCGGACGGCCATCCGATGCGCGTCGGCGTCGCGGTCGCCGACATCTGCGCCGGCATGTTCGCGGCCTACGGCATCCTGGCCGCGCTGCGGGCGCGCGACCTGACGGGGCAGGGGCAGTGGGTGGACGCGGCGATGCTGGACGGGCAGGTCGCGTGGATGACCTACATGGCCGCGAACTACTTCGCGACGGGCGAGAATCCGCCGCGCGTGGGCTCGGCGCACACGAATCTCGTCCCGTACCAGCCGTTTGCGACCAGGGACGGGTTCGTCACGGTGACGGTGGGGAGCGGAGGCCTGTGGCGGCGGTTCTGCCGCGCGCTCGACGTCCCGTTTGCCGACGACCCCCGGTTTGCGACCAACGCCGCGCGCGTCGAGCACCGGCGCGAACTGCTCGCGGCGCTCGACCCGGTGTTCCGAAGCCGCACGACCGCGGAGTGGCTGGTCCGGCTCGGTGGTGCCGGCGTCCCGGCCGGACCGATTTCGCGCATCAATGAGGTGATGACCGACCCCCAAGTGCTGCACCGCGAGATGGTCGTCGATGTCGAGCATCCCCGTGCCGGCCGCGTGCGCGTCAACGGCGTCCCGCTGAAGTTCTCCGCCACGCCGGGCGCCGTCCGGACCCCGTCCCCCGTGCTCGGCGAGCATACCGCGGCGGTGTTGGACGAGCTCGGCTGCTCGGCCGAGCAGGTCGCGTCGCTGCGCGCGGCCGGGGTAATCTAGTGCTGCGGCGTCCCCGTCCGGCCCCGGCGCCGATCGCCTGCCCGTCGTGCGGGCTCGAACATCCGGTGCAGGCGCTCGAGGAGCGTCTCTACATGTGCGCCGGATGCGGCCGCTACCTCACGATGCCGTCGCCGTCCCGGATCCGTATGCTCGCCGATCCCCGGACCTTCCGCGAGCTCGACCGAGGCCTCATCTCGGTCGATCCCCTGCAGTTCATCGACCGCAAGCCCTACCGCGCCCGGCTGATCGAGGCCCGCCGCCAGACGGGGCTCCGCGAGGCGGTGACGACCGGGTTGTGCCGGATCGGCGGACGGCCCGTCGTGCTCGTGGTTTTCGACTTCGAGTTCCTCGGCGGAACGATGGGGTCGGTGGTGGGCGAGAAGGTGGCGAACGCGTTTCAGCATGCGACCCGCCGCCGGCTGCCGCTCGTCAGCGTCGCCGCGAGCGGCGGCGCCCGGATGCAGGAGGGCATGCTCTCGCTCATGCAGATGGCGAAGGTCGCCGCCGCCGAGGCCCGGCATCACCGCAACGGTCTCGCCTTCATTTCCATCCTGACCGATCCAACGTTCGGCGGCGTGACCGCCAGCTTCGCGACGCTGGGCGATGTCATTCTCGCGGAGCCGGGGGCGCAGATCGGGTTTGTCGGACCGCGCGTGATCGAGCAGACGACCGGCGCATCGCTGCCGCCGGACTCGCACCGCGCGGAGACGCTGTTCCGGCACGGCCTCGTCGATCTGATCGTGCCGCGGGAGCGGCTGCGCGCCACCGTCTCGTACCTCGTCGGCCATCTCGACCGCGCCGCGGCGCCGCGCGCGCGCGCAGACCGCGCGCCGGGCGGGGTCCGGGGGCGGGGGCTCGCCGCCTGGGAAGAGGTGCAGCTCGCACGGCACGTAGCGCGGCCGACGGCGCTCGACTACATCGCGCGCATGACGGCCAACTTCGTCGAGCTGCACGGCGACCGGCAGGGAGGCGACGATCCGGCGGTTGTCGGCGGCCTCGCGGAGCTGGACCGGCAGACGATCATGGTGATCGGGCAGGAGCGGGGCGGCACGCTCGAAGCCCAGGCCGAGCGGCACCGCGGTATGGCGGGCCCGGGCGGCTACCGCAAAGCGCTGCGCCTGGCGCGGCTCGCCGCCAAGTTTCACCTGCCGGTCGTGACGTTCGTCGACACGCCCGGGGCCGATCCGAGTTACGAGGCGGAGCGGGGCGGCATCGCCCTCGCGCTGGCGGAAAACCTGGCCGTACTGGCGGGACTGCCGACGCCGATCGTCGCGGTGATCATCGGCGAAGGCGGCAGCGGCGGGGCGCTCGCGATGGCCGTCGCCGACCGGGTGTTGATGCTCGAGCACGCGATCTACTCGGTCATTTCCCCCGAGGGCGCCGCGGCGATTCTCTATCGCGACGTGGCACAGGCGCAGAGCCTCTCTACGGCGCTCAAGATCACCGCGTACGACCTCAAGCGTCTCGGCGTGATCGACGAGATCGTGCCGGAGCCGCCCGGCGGCGCCCATCTCGACCACGCGGCCGCGGCCGCGGCGGTGGCGACGCACGTCACGGCCGCGCTGCGCGCGCTCCGGCGCATCCAGGTGTCCAAACTCCCCGACCGCCGGTACGAGAAGTACCGGCACGTCGGCCGGACCGGCATCTACTGGCGCGAAGTGGTGCGGAGCGAAATGCAGGAGGCGCTCGACGCGCTCGCCCGCCGCTTCCCCCGCGGAGAAGGGCCCTGGCGGCGGGTGCGGGGGGAGGGGGACTCCCCGCCGAACTGACGGGCGTTAGAACGAAGGCGAAGCCCCGGCGCTCAGCCGGCCGGCGGGTTCGACGCGGCGACCGGTCCGCCCGCCGGAACGGGCGCCCGCCAGGCCGCGACGCCACCCAGCAGCGCCCCGATTCCGACCACGAATCCGGCGAGCATATCGGCGCCCGACGTCTCGCCGGTCGCGAGCACCGGCGCGGCCGCGGCGGCGATCTGCGGCCCGTCGCCCGCGGCGAGGGCCGCGAGCAGCGGGTGCCAGCGCTCGCCGGCCTGGCCGTCGTACGCGGCGCGGAGATACGCGGCGCTGATCTCATGCGTCCGCGGGGCCGCGGTCTCGACGAGCAGCGTCGCGATTTCGTTCAACGCGGTGTCCCCGCGCTGCTGCCGCACGAGCGCGAGCGCCAGCAGCACGCCGGCGATGAAGTCGTCGCCGGCCGGGGTCAGTCCCGGTCCGAGCCCGGCCAGGGACGACGTCACGACCTTCAGCCGGCGGCGATCCCGCTGGACGAGCGACTCGGCGAGTCCGCCGATCAGCGCGTGGCTGCGGGGGAAATGGGCGACGCGCTCCAGCGGCTCCGGCAGGTCTTCGTCTTCGAGGTGGGGCAGCAGGCGGGCGAGACTCTCGGCCGGGGCGCGGTGCGAGATCTCGCGGCACAACTCCGCGAGGCCGCGGTCGAGCGCCTCCGGGTCCGCCGCCAGCGCGGCGTAGGCCTTGGGGTCCCAGATCGCGGCGGCCTCCAACCCGATCGTGATCAACTCGCCGATGCCGAGCCGCGCGCCGTTGGACGCGAGACTCGTGCCGAGCGCCAGCCCGTTGAACAGCTGCGCGGGGTCGGCCGGAATCACGAGGTTGAGCGGACCGTTGCCGAGCGGCTGGTGGACGATCGCGTAGACTTCGTCGTCCTCGTCCGTCGCATACACGCTGTGCGGATGGACCGCGATCACCTCGCCGGTCCATCCCTCCTGGCGGATCGCGCGTGCGACCCGCCAGCTCATCGATAGCGCCTCGATCGTATGATTCATGGCGATCTGCTGCTGTGCTGTCTCCTTCGCGTCACCGCGCGTCCGCCGCGGCTACCGCGCCGTTCTGCGCGCGCGGCGTGCCCGCTTGGATTTCACGGTGGCCCGCCGCTGAGCCGGCTTTGATTTCATGGTTGCCGGCTGCCTGTCGGCCGGCGGGTGTTCGAGAGTTCGCCGACGTCCCCGGGCGCCCTTCTTGGCGCCCGCGCGGCGCTTCGTGCCCACCGGTGCCGTAGATGTTAGCACGGCGGCGGCCGCCGCAACAGCCTTGACAATGTTCTGGTAGCCGGTGCAGCGGCAGAGGTTGCCGGCGAGGCCCTCGCGGATCTCGCGCTCCGACGGATGGGGATGGTCGCGTAGGAACGCGACCGCGGTCATGAGGAACCCCGGCGTGCAGAATCCGCACTGCAGCCCGTGGTGCTCCCAGAACGCCTGCTGGATCGGATGCAGACGGTCCCCGTCCGCCAGCCCCTCGACCGTCCGCAGCTCCGCGCCTTCGGCCTGGACCGCGAAGAGCAGGCACGACCGCACCGCGTCGCCGTTCATCAAGATCGTACACGCCCCGCACACGCCGTGCTCGCAGCCGAGGTGCGTTCCGGTGAGGCCGCAGTCCTCGCGGATGAAGTCGGCGAGCGTCTTGCGCGGCTCGGCGCGCCCGCGATACGCGCGTCCGTTGATCGTGAGCGTCACGTCGCGCGGCGCCATCACGCCGCCCTCCCGCGCCGGCCGAGCGCCTCGCGCAGCGCCCGCATCACGAGGACCCCCGCGACGTGCCGCCGGTACTCCGCGGAGGCGTGCAGATCGCCGTCCGGGTCGATCGCGCCGCGCACCGCGCCGGCGGCCTGCTGCCACAGTTCTTCGGACGGGCGCGATCCGGTCAAGAGGCGTTCCGCCGCCTCCGCCCGCACGGGCGCCGGCCCGACCCCCGTGAGCCCGATGCGGACCTCGGTGATCACCCCGCCGCGGAGCGCGAGCACCACGCCCACGCCCGCGAGGGCAAAGTCTCCGTGCCGGCGCGCGATTTCCATCCACGACCAGCCGGCGCCGCGGGGAAGCGCCGGGATCCGGACTTCGGTCAGCAGTTCGCGCGCGCCGATCGCCGTCGTGAGGTAGCCGGCGAACAGGTCCGCCGCGCGGATCGTGCGCGCGCCCTTCGGCCCCCGCACGGTCACCTCGCCGCCGAGGGCCGCGAGCACCGCGGGGATCTCCGCGGCGGGGTCCGCATGGGCGATGCTGCCGCCGATCGTCCCGCGGTTCCGGATCTGCGGGTGGCCGACCCAGCCGAGCGCGTCGCGCAGCAGCGGGCACCGCGCGGCGACGAGGGGCGAGCGCTCCGCGGTACCTTGGCGCACCATCGCGCCGATTCTCAAGACTCCCCGAGCTTCCCGAAGCCCGTCGAGCCCGCGCACCCGGTTCACGTCCACGATCACGCGCGGGCGCGCGAGGCGCATGTTCATGAGCGGGACGAGGCTCTGACCGCCGGCCAGCACCTTCGCGTCATCGCCGTGGGCCGCGAGCAGTCCCACCGCCTCCTCGACCGTGCGGGGCGCGTGGTATTCGAAGGCCGCCGGTTTCACCGGTCCCCGTGTCCCGACCCGGGGCGGCCCGAAGGCGGCGCGCCCGCGGCGCCGCCGAACTGCTGCTCGAGGCACTTGAAGAACTGGCCGATCAGCATCTTGCCGACGCCGCTCAGCATCCGCTGGCCGACGCCCGCGATGAGGCCGCCGATCTGGATGTCGCCGGTCCAGCGCAGCAGCGTTTCATTGCCCTGGGGCTCGAGGTCGACGATCCCTTCGCCCTTCATGAAGCCCGCGCCGCCCGAGCCCTCCAGCACGATCTTGTAGTGCTTCGGCGCCTGCTTGTCCGTGATCGTGAGCGTGCCGGCATAGGTGCCCTTCACCGCCGCGATCCCGATCGAGAGCGTGGCCTGGTACTTGTCGGGCCCGGCCGGCGTGAGGTCTTTCAGACCGGGCGTGCAGCGGCGCAGCGCCTCCGGGTCGTTGATGGTGTTCCACACCGTCTCCATGGGCGCCGGCAGGGTGTTGGTGCCGTCGAGTTTCATCTGGACCTCCGTGCTTCTGTGATCAGCTGACAGAGCCGGTTCGGGTTGAGCGGCATCGCCGTCACGCGGACGCCGAGCGGCGCGAGCGCGTCGTCGAGCGCCTGGGCCAGGACCGCGGGCACCGGGATGACGCCTGCTTCGCCCGCGCCCTTCACGCCGAGCGGGTTGAGCGGGGACGGGGTTTCAAGGTGCGCGACGTCGATCGGCGGCAGGTCGGCGGCCGTGGGCAGCAGGTAGTCCATGAAGGTCGTGCTGAGCGGCTGTGCCTGCTCGTCGTAGACCAGCTGCTCCCAGAAGGCGCCGCCGAGCCCCTGCGCCACGCCGCCGTGGATCTGGCCCTCGAGCACCGCCGGGTTGATGACGCGGCCGCAGTCGTGTACGACCACATAGCGGTGGAAGACCAGGGTCCCGGTGTCCGGGTCGACCTCGACGATGCAGGCGTGGACCCCGTTGGCGAACGTGCCCTGGGGCGGGGCGAAGTAGCGGATCGCTTCGAGGCCGGGGCCGTCCCACTCCGCCGGCATCGCGAAGCGGAGCGGGTTCGCGGCCAGCGCCACGTCGCCGAGCGGTACCGCGCGCGCCGGCACGCCGCGGACGAACGCCGCGCCGCCGGCGAGCTCGATCTCGGCCGCCGGCGCTTCGAGCATGCCGGCCGCCACGAGCTGCGCCTTTTCGCGCACGGCGTTGGCCGCGAGCGCCACCGCGTTGCCGGCCACCGTCGCGGCGCGGCTCGCGAAGGTGCCGGTGCCCCACCCGAACAACCCGGTGTCGCCGGTGTGCACGATCACGTCGCGCGGGTGCACGCCGAGCGCGTCCGCCGCGAGTTGAGCGAAGGACGTCGCGTGGCCCTGGCCCTGCGTGCCGACGCCCGTCGCCACGGCGACGCGGCCGGACGGTTCGACCGTCACGCGCGCGCCCTCGTAGGGGCCGATGCCCGTGCCTTCCACGTAGCAGGCGAGTCCGAGGCCTGCGTAGCGGCCCTCCGCGCGCAGCGCCCGCTGCCGCGCCGGCCATCCCGCGTAGTCGATCATCTCGAGCGCGCGCTCGAGGCACGCCGGGTAGTCGCCGCTGTCGTAGCGGAGCGGCGCCTGATCCTGGTAGATGAGGCCGACGTCGTAGGGAAACGCGTCGGGCGGAATCAGGTTGCGCCGGCGGACGTCGGCGCGGTCGATGCCGAGCTCGCGCGCCACGCGGTCCAGGAGGCGTTCCATTACGAACACGCCGTGCGGCCGGCCGGCGCCGCGGTAGGGGCTCACGCTCGTCTTGTTCGTGAACACCGCCTGAAACTCGCAGTGATACGCCGGGAGGCGATACGGACCCGGGAGCGTCGTGCCGGCGACGATCGGCACGATGAGCCCGTACGGATTGTACGCGCCGGCGTCGTACAGGAACACCGTCCGCACCGCCAGGATGCGGCCGGAGGCGTCCACGGCGATCTCCGCGTCGTGGATCTGTTCGCGCTCCTGGTTGGTCGCGACGAAGTGCTCGCGGCGGTCCTCGATCCATTTCACGGGCCGTCCGAGGCGCATCGCGGCGAACGGGACGAGGATCTCCTCCGGATAGAACATCATGACTTTCGGGCCGAAGCCGCCGCCCACGTCGGGCGCGATGACCCGGACCGACTCTTGCAAGAGGCCGAACATCCGCGCGAGCCCGTTGCGGATCGGAATCGGGGCCTGCGTGCTGTCCCAGACGTCCAGCCGGCCGGTACGCGCGTCCCACGCGGCGACGACCCCGCGCGTCTCGATCGGCGAGGCGGTGCCGCGGTCGAGGACGAGCCGCTCCGTGAACCGGTGCGGGGCGCCGGCAAGGGCGGCCTCCACGTCGCCGACGCGCTGCGTGTAGCGGGCGCAGACGTTCGAGTCCATGTCCTCGTGCACGCGCGGCGCCCCGGGGACGATCGCGGCTGCGAGCGTCGCGACGGCCGGCAGCGGCTCGTAGTCCACCTCGATCAGGTCGAGCGCGTCCTCCGCCGTGTAGCGGCTCTCCGCCACCACGAACGCGACGGCTTCGCCAACATGGCGGACCGTGCGGGGCGCGAGCGCGTACTGGGTCTTGTGGTGCGTGAGCGCGGGGTGCGGGATCAACTTGGGCAGCGGGCCGTTTACGGGGCCCAGGTCCGCGGCGGTGTAGAGGGCGAGCACGCCCGGCGCCTGCCGGGCCCGCCGGACGTCGATCCGGCGGAGGCGGGCGTGCGCGTGCGGACTGCGGAGCACCGCGCCGTGCGCGAGGCCGTGGAGCTGCACGTCGTCGACGAAGAGGCCCCGGCCGGTCAGCAGACGTGGGTCCTCGTTGCGCGGGATGCGCGCGCCGAGATAGCGCGTGCTCATACGGCTCGCAGACTCATAGGGTGGTCTGCCCTTCGATGGCTTCGGAGGTGATTCCTATAGTGGGGCGAACTTGGCGGCGTGAACGCGGAGACGCGCCGCCGGCGGCACTTCGTGTATCTGCTTCGCTGCGGCGACGGCACGTACTACATCGGATACACGAGCGATCCCGCGCGGAGGCTGGCCGCGCATCGGGCCGGCCGCGGCGCCCGGTACACGCGCGGACGCGGGCCGGTGCGCCTCGTCGCGCTCTGGCGCGCGCCGACGGCGGGAGCCGCGCTCCGGCTCGAGCGCCGGCTCAAGGAGCTGCCGCGCGCGATCAAGCACCGGTTGGCGCGGGGCCTCGTTCCCGAGCGCTTTCGGAGCGCGCTGCGGCGCGCCGTCGAGGTGCGCGCGGTGGCCGCGCGGCTCCGGCCGGCACGATGACGTACTTCGCGGTGTTCCGGCAGCCGGGTCCCGCCTGGGACCCCTCGCGTCCGATGCGCGGGCAGGATCGCTGGGATGCGCACGCCGCGTTCATGGACGGGTTGGCCGAGGAGGGGTTCATCATGCTCGGCGGTCCGCTCGGCGACGGCTCGGAATTCCTGATGATCGTCAATGCGGAGAACGAGGCGGCGGTGGAGGCTCGTTTCGCCGAGGATCCGTGGGTGCCGATGCGCCTCTTGCGGATCGACCGGATCGACCGGTGGCAGATTCTGCTCGGCCGCCTGCCGGCCTGAGGCGCGGCGCCGCGGTGGGGCGGCCCGGCCCGTCCCGGTCTTCCCGTCCCGCGTCCGCCGGTTTGGCGGATCTGCTCCTGGCGGTGTGGCGTCAGATCTTCGTCGACGGTCTCGCGGAGGTCACGGTCGGGCGGCGGCGCCTCCCGGTCGGCTTCACAAAGGCGAAGCACCTGCGCACCGTCGAGGTCCCATACCGCCGGTACCGCCTGTTCGGGATCGAGCAGAACCCGCGGACGTCATCCCGCTGGGCCAACCTGGCGCGGCAGGGAAAGCGGATCATGCAGTTCAGTGCGGGGGGCCGCTACGTCGCGAACGTCTGCGAGGGCAAACTCTACCGCTACCCGGCGTGGCGCGCGATGAAGCTCCCGGTTAAATCGCCCGTAACGGCCGCGGTTACGCGCGCGCGCCCCGGCTCAACGCCGCCCGCAGCGCCGGCGTCGTGACGATGCCGCTCGCGATCTCCCGGCCGTCGACCGTCACGACGGGAATCCGATACCGGTACCGCGCGAACAGCTCCGGATTCTCCGTGATGTCGACGTGTTCGATCCGATACGCAAATTCCGCGCGGAGGCGCTCGAGAATCGCGGTCGCCTTGTCGCAGAGCGAGCACTCCGGTTTGCCGTACACCACGACGGTCATTCGACGTGACCAGTGTAGCAAGAACCGGGCGACGGCCGCGCGCGGCGACAGGGGTCGCCCGCGCCGTCCGGTAATTCCCTAAGCAGTGTATTTCGATTGGCGCTTGTGGCTATGGACCCGTGGTTACCGCGGCCGGATCGCGGCCGCCGTCGCGCTCGGCCTCCTTGCGTCCGGTGTCGGGATCGCGCGGTTCGCGCTGCTTGCGTGGATGCTCGCGCTCGTGTTTCGGAGCGCGCCCGCGGGCGCGCTCGCGGCGCCGGCCCTCGCCGTGGCCGGCGCGGTGGTGCTCCGCGGGCTGCTGGAGCACGCCCGCACCGTCATCGCCCACGGCACGGCGGTGCGCATTCAGGAAGATCTCCGCGCGCGGCTGTACGATAAGATCGCCGAGCTCGGTCCCGCCTGGTTTGCGGGCGAGCGGACGGGCGGTGTCGCGCTGTCCGTCGTGGACGGCGTGGAGCAGCTCCAGACCTTTTTCGGGCAGTATCTGCCGCAGCTGTTGATCTCCGCGCTGACCCCGCTCGTCATCTTCGTGTTCATCGCGTGGTGGGACGTCCGCGTGGCGGCGGTGATGTTGGGGTTCGCGCTTCTCGGCCTCGTGCTGCCGTCCGCCTTCCACCGGTGGTCGCACAGCGCGGCCCGGGCGCAGCAGGTGTCGGCACGGGCGTTCAGCGCGGAGTTTCTGGATGCGCTGCAGGGCCTCGCCACGCTGAAAGCCTTCGGCCAGAGCGCCGCGTACGGGCGGATGCTGGCGGAACGGGCCCGCCTCCTCGCGCGCACCATCACCCGCGTGCTGTTTACCAACCTGATCACGCGGGGCATCACCGACATCGCCGTCACGGCCGGCGCCGCGGCGGCCCTCGCGCTCGGTGCCTACCGCGTCTCGCACGGACTGATGAGCCTGCCGGCGCTGCTCGTCATCCTGATGGCCGGGACCGAGATCTTCCGGCCGCTGCGGGATCTGCGAACGGTCATGCACCAGGGCCTGACCGGCCAGGCCGCGGCACTCGGGATCACCAACCTGCTCGCGGCCGTCCCGCCACTGCCGGCGGGGGAGGACGCCCGGCCGGCGGCGCTCGAGCCCACGATCGACTTCGAGGAGGTCGGCTTTGCCTATCCCGGCGGCCGGCGCCCCGCGCTGAGCGGCCTGTCGTTTCGCGTTGCCGCCGGCGAGCGGATCGGCGTCGTCGGAATGAGCGGAGCCGGCAAGTCGTCGATCGCCCGCCTGCTGCTGCGCCTGTACGACCCGCAGGCCGGCGCGGTGCGGATCGGCGGCCGGGACCTTCGCGAGATCGATCCGGAGGTCGTGCGCGCCCACATCGCCGTCGTCCAGCAGGACACCTACCTGTTCCACGGCACGATCGAAGAGAACTTGCGCCTCGGCGGGCCGGACGCCGGCGCGGCCGAGTTGGAAGCCGCCGCGCGCGCGGCGAACGCGCACGAGTTCATTCAGGCGCTGCCGGACGGCTACGCGACCCGCATCGGCGAGCGCGGCGCCAAGCTGTCGGGCGGCCAGCGCCAGCGTCTGGCGATCGCCCGCGCGCTGCTGCGCAACGCGCCGATTCTCATCCTGGACGAGGCGCTCTCGTCCGTCGATGCGGAGAACGAGGCGGTTATCCAGGAGGCGTTGGATCGGCTGATGGCGGGGCGGACGACGCTGATCCTGGCGCACCGGCTCTCGAGCGTGGTCGGCGCGGACCGCATCATCGTGGTTGAGGGCGGCCGGGTCGTCGCAACGGGGAGTCACGTTGCGCTGATGCGGCAGGACGGTCCGTACCGCCGGCTCATGGGCGCGCAGGCGCGGGAGCGAGACGCGGTCATCGGGCCGGCGCCGGCCCGCGCCGAGGAGACCCCCGCCGTGCCGGATCTGCTCGGCGCGCCCGCCGGAGACGGGGAGCCGGCCGACGCCATCCTCCGCGCCGACCGGCTCGGCCTCACGCGCACCCTGGCCGCGATGATGGGGTTTGTCGAGCCGCTGCGCGGCCGGCTGACGCTCACGGTGCTGCTCGCGTTCGCCCGTACCGTCGCCTACGTGGGCGTGGGGATCGCCGGGGCGCTGATCGTCGCCGCCGTGCGGCGTCACGCGCCTTACGCAGCGTACCTGATCGCGCTCGCCGTCGTCGCGCCGCTGGCGGGCGTCTTGCACTGGCTCGAATCGCTGCTGGCGCACGACATGGCCTACCGGCTGCTGGCGGACATGCGGATCGCGCTCTTCCGCAAGCTCGATGCCCTGGCGCCCGCCTACCTGCTGCGCCGGCGTTCGGGCGACCTGGTCGGGCTCGCAACCCAGGACGTGGAGACGGTGGAGTACTTTTTCGCCCACACCGTCGCACCGGTCGCAGTCGCCGTGGTGATCCCGGCCGCCGTGCTTGCGATCCTCGCGACGACCGCGCCTCCGGCGGCCGTCGCGCTCGCGCCGCTGCTCCTCTACGCGCTCTGGGCGCCGCTGTTCGCGCGCCGCCGCATCGACCGCATCGGCGCGCAGGTGCGGGAAGGGCTCGGACGTCTCACCGCGCACGTCACCGACACCATCCAGGGATTATCCGAGCTGGTGGCGTTTCAGGCCGTGGACCGGCGCCGCGCCGACTTTCTGGGCGTGGTCCGCGCGTATCACGGCGTCCGCCTGCGATTCCTTCGCGATCTGTCCTGGCAGACCGCGCAACTGGAGATCGTGACGGGGTTCGGCGGACTCGCCGTCGCGCTGATCGGGGGGCTCGTGGCCTCGCGGGGGGGCCTCGACCGGGGCATCCTGCCGCTGCTCACGCTGCTGGCGGTCGCGGCATTTCTTCCCATCGCGGAGATCACCTACGTCGGCCGTCAGCTCGCCGATACCTTCGCGTCGACCCGCCGGCTGGAGGCGGTACATGCCGAGCCCGTCGCCGTCACCGACGGGGCGGGGACGCCGGACGCTCCGGCGGCCGGCGGAGCTACCGTGCGGTTCGATCAGGTGAGCTTCGCCTATCCTGGGGCGCATCGCGCCGCGCTCGCGTCGATCAGTCTGGAGATCCCGGCGGGGGCCACGGTGGCGCTCGTCGGGCCGTCGGGGGCCGGCAAGACCACCGTGGCCAACCTGCTGCTGCGCTTCTGGGATCCGCAAGACGGCTCGATCGCCCTCGACGGCTACGACCTTCGGGCGTACGCGCTCGACCATCTGCGCCGGCGCATCGCGCTGGTCGCCGAGAGCACCTACCTGTTCAACGACACGCTTCGCGCCAACGTGCGTCTCGCGCGGCCCGACGCGGACGAGCGCGACATCCGCCTGGCGATCGAGCGCGCCGCGCTCGGCGAGTTCGTAGCGTCGCTGCCCGAGGGATTGGACACCCGGGTCGGGGAACGAGGGATGCAGCTCTCCGGGGGTCAGCGTCAGCGCGTGGCGATCGCCCGCGCGTTTCTCAAGAACGCGCCCGTCCTGATCCTCGACGAGGCCACCTCGCACCTCGACGCCGTCAGCGAGATGCTCGTGCGCGACGCGCTGGGCGAATTGATGCACGGCCGTACCACGATTGTGATCGCGCACCGGTTGTCGACCGTCCGGGCGGCGGATCTGATCGCGGTCCTCGACCGGGGCCGGTTGGTCGAGACCGGCACGCACGCGGCCCTGCTGGCGCGCGGCGGCCTCTACGCCGCGCTCGTCAACCGGCAACTCGGCGGTTTGCCGGACGCGAGCCCGGATGAGCGCCCGGCGCCGCCGGCGGGCGGTCTCCGTGCCGCGGCGGACTAGTGGTCCGCCGCGGCGGCTCGTCCTGCCGGGCCCGCCGTCAGGCCGCGGCCAGTTTATCGATCACGCGGTGCAGACGCGCCGCGGCGTCCTCGGCGATCGGCCGGAGGGCTTCGTTCCCGACCAGGCCCAGGGCGGGGATGGGATCCATGACCGAGACGACGGAACCGCCGCGCTCCTCGTACACGATGACGTTGCACGGCAGGATGAGCCCGATCTCCGGCTCGGCCTGAAGGGCGCGGTGCGCCTGCGGCGGGTTGCAGGCGCCGAGGATGATGTACCGCCGGAACTCGACGCCGAGCTTTTCCTTGAGCGTCTTCTGCACGTCGATCTGGGTCAAGACGCCGAATCCTTCCTCTTTAAGCAGGTCGACCGTGCGCGCGACGGCATCCGGATATGCCAGCCCGACCTTTGTGCCGAATCCGTACCGCGTTTGCGTTGCCATCCCGGTCACCTCGACAGGCGTTTCGGAGATCGTGCATCGCGTGATGTGGCTTCCCCCGCGTGCTCCAAATCATCCTCCTCCCGGGGTGGGTGCCGCGCAATCGGGCGGCCACCGGAAGAAAGATCGACCTGGGACCCGATGGGCGCGCAGCGCCCGCGCCGATATGTTGGTCCTAGACGGCGCCGCGTCGTCGTGGGCGGCGTGCAGGACGGATCCAGGGATGGATCGCTCTCGGCGTCGCGGGCATGCTCGCGGCCCTCGTAGTGCCGGTGCTCGCACAGCCCTACGTGATGACCGCGGGCCGGCCGCTCGCGCTCGAGGAGGCCGAGCACATCGCCCAGCAGGTCCTGGATCGGGCCGGCTACGCCGGCCTCGAGCTGGACGAGATTCAAGAGTTCTCCAATAACTTCTACGTGGCGGTTCGCTACAAGGCCGGCGGGCGCGGCGCGTTTGAGTTCCTGATCGACCGGTACGGCGGATTTGCGCATCCCGAGCCGCAAACGATGATGTGAAACACGCAGTTCGGGCACATGGCCGGTCTGGGTGGTCCCGGCGGCATGATGGGCAGCGGCTACGGTCCCGGCGGTATGACGGGCGGCGGCGCGTGGACGCAGGGCGCGGGCCCGTCACCGGCGGCGGCGCCGGCGGTGACGGCGGCGCGGGCGAAGACGATCGCGCAGATATTCTTGAACACTCAGTTTCCGGGTACCAAGGTGCGTAACGTCGATGCGTTTCCCGGCTATTACACCATCGACGTCACCCGCGACGGCAAGGTCGCCGGGATGCTGAGTGTGAACGCCTATAGCGGGCAGGTCTGGTACCACGGGTGGCACGGGGCGTTCATCCAGGAAAAAGAGGTGCACTAGGGATTCGGCGCTCTCCGGAATCCGGGACGATCTTCGGCCCGCGCCTCGTTATGCTATGATGAGCCGGTAATTTTTATGGCGGAGGGCGGGCGTGGCGCAAGCGGTGCGGTATCCGGAGGGATTCGGGGGCATCCCCCAGATCGTCGAGATCCTGGCCCGACAGGGCTACATCGCCGACCGGGAGCTTGCCACGTCGGTGCACCTCAGCGTGGTGCTCCACAAGCCGCTCTTGATCGAGGGGGCGGCCGGGGTCGGCAAGACCGAAGTCGCCAAGGTCATGGCGCAGGCGATCGGTACGGATCTCATCCGCCTCCAGTGCTATGAGGGGCTCGACGTCCACACCGCGCTCTACGAGTGGAACTACCAGCGGCAGATGCTGCGGATCAAGCTCGAAGAGGCGACCGGCCGTCCGGTCGAGGAGAAGGAGTCACTGATCTTCAGCGAGCCGTTTCTGCTGAAGCGGCCGCTGCTGCAGGCGATCACCGCGGAGCACGCGCCGGTGCTGCTGATCGACGAGGTGGACCGCGCGGACGAGGAGTTCGAGGCGTTCCTCCTCGAGGTGCTCTCGGACTTCCAAGTCAGCATCCCGGAGATCGGCACGATCCGCGCCCGGCAGGTGCCGTACGTCGTCCTGACCAGCAACCGCACCCGCGAGCTGAGCGACGCGCTGCGCCGGCGCTGTCTCTACCTCTGGATGGACTATCCGAACTTCGACAAGGAGCTGCGGATCGTGCACGAGCGCGTCCCCGGCATCGACGAGCGCCTTGCCCGGCAGATCTGCGGCTTCATGCAGCTGGTGCGGCAGGCGCCGCTCGACAAGATCCCGGGCGTCGCGGAGACGCTCGACTGGAGCGCGGCGCTCATGGCGCTGCACCGCGATCACCTCGACCCGCAGGCCGTCACGGAGACCCTCGGCTGCCTGTGCAAGGATCAGGAGGACCTCGTCCGCGTGAAGGGCCAGTTCTTGCGTCCGATCCTCGACGCGGTGGAGTCCGTGGAGGCAAGCGGCGATGGGTGGACGCTCGAGCGAACCGCCTCGCTCGCAGCCCAGCTTCCCCAGCGCTGATCCCGGGCGGCCCGCGCCGCCCATGCTCCTCGGCGGTGCCGCGCCCGCGGGCGCCGTGAAGTGGACGCGTCCCGGGAGCCTCGCCGCCAACCTGACGCTGTTTGGCCGGCGGCTGCGCGGCCGCGGTCTGCTCGTCGGCCCGGCGGAGACCGGACTCGCCCTCACCGCGCTCGAGACGATCGACCTCGCGGACCGCGACGCGGTGCGCCTGGCGCTTCGCACCGTTCTCTGCTCGCGCGCGGAAGATCTGCCGGCCTTCGACGAGGAGTTCGAGCGGTTCTGGCAGGCGCCGGCTTTCGGACCCGCGATGCCGGGACCCGACGAGGACGCGGCCGAGACCGACGCCGCGGGGGCCGCGCCGGAGAGCGGGCGGGCCGAGCTCACCGTCACCGATTGGGCCGAGGAAGGCAGCGCGTCCGAGGATGAGCGTTCCGTGCCGGCCTACAGCCCGGCCGAGGTTCGCGCGGCCAAGGACTTCAGCGCGTTCTCCGCGGACGATCTCGAAGAGATCACCGAGTTGATCATGCGGATCGCCCGCCGGATCGCGATGCGCCTCTCGCGGCGGATGCGCGCGGCGCGCCGCGGGGAGCGCGTCGACCTCCGCCGCACGATCCGGCGGAGCCTCCAGTACGGCGGGGACCCCGCGGCGCTCGTGTGGCGCCGGCGGAAGATCCGGAAAGTCCGCATCGTCCTGCTCTGCGACGTCAGCGGCTCGATGGACGTGTACAGCCGGTTCCTGGTGCAGTTCGTCTACGCGCTGCAGGGTGTGGTGGGGCGCGTCGAGTCGTTCTTCTTCAGCACCTCGCTCACGCGGGTGACGGACGCCCTGGCCCATCGGGACATTCGCCATGCGCTGGCGGAAGCGTCGCGCCACGTGCCCGACTGGTCGGGCGGTACCAAGATCGGCGCGTCGCTGCGCGCCTTCAACGAGCAGTACGGATCGCTGGTGGACGGCCGGACGATCGTCGTCGTCGCCAGCGACGGGTGGGATACCGGCGACCTCGACGTACTCGTCGCGGCGATGCGCGTGCTGCGCGCGCGGGCGGGGAAGGTGATCTGGCTGAACCCGCTGCTCGGCAGCCCGGGGTACGAGCCGGTGACGCAGGGCATGGCCGCCGCGCTCCCGTTCGTCGACGTCTTCGCCTCCGCCCACAACCTCGCCAGCCTGCGCGTGCTCGAACGGCATCTCCGGCGGCCGCGCGGGGCGCGCGGCCGGGGTTCGGTGCGGCGCGTGCTGCTGCGCGCGCTGGCGAGCCGAGGAGGGGTGGCATGAGGGAGCTGCGGGATATCCTCGACGCGCTGGCCGAGGCGCAGGCCCGGGGGGAACGGACCGCGCTCGGCACGGTGATTCGCGTGCGCGGCTCCACATACCGGCGCGAGGGCGCGCGCCTCCTGATTCGCGCCGACGGCCGCACGATCGGGTCGGTCAGCGGCGGGTGTCTGGAAGGCGACATCGCGGAGATCGCGCGCGGGGTGCTCGACTCCGGACAGGCGCGGCTGGCGCAGTACGATCTGACATCCGACGACGACGCGGTCTGGGGGCTCGGATTGGGCTGCAACGGGGCGATCGACGTGCTGATCGAACCCGTCCCGGGCGACCTGCCGGCGCGGCTTCGCCGAGCGATCGACGAGCGGCGGACGCTCGTGCTCGCCACCCTCATCGCGGGACCGGAGGGGCTCCTCCCGGGCGCGCGGATCTACCTGCCGGAGGAGGGTGCGCCGGACGGGTCGCTCGGCGATCCGGCGCTCGATGCCGCGGCCCTGGCCGCATCCCGCACCCAACTCGAGGCGGGCAGGTCGGCCGTGGTGTCGCTCGCGGGCGCCCGCGGCCCGGCCGACGTCTTTGTGGAGGTGCTGGTCCCGCCGCTGCCGCTGCTGATCTGCGGGGCGGGGCACGACACCCTTCCGGTGGTGCGGCTCGCGCACGAGCTCGGCTGGTGGGTGATGGTGGCCGACAGCCGGCCGGCGTTCGCGACGCGCGAGCGCTTCCCCGGCGCGGACGAGGTCGTGCTCGCCGACGACGCCGACGTGCCCAAGAAGGTCCGGATCGACCGGCACACGTTTGTCGTCGTCATGACGCACAACTTCCTCCACGACCGGACGCTGCTGCGCGCCCTGCTCGAAACGCCGGCGCGGTACATCGGCCTGCTCGGACCCCGCGCCCGCACCGACCGGCTGCTCGCGGACCTGGCGCGCGAAGACGTCCCGGTCGACGACGGCCAACGCGCGCGCCTCTTCGGGCCGGTCGGGGTGGACCTCGGCGCGGAGTCGCCCGAGGAGATCGCCCTCAGCATCCTCGCGGAGATCCTGGCCCTCCACAATGGGCGCCGCGTCGCATCCCTTCGGGAGCGCGGCGGGCCTATTCACGCGCCCGCGTGACGTGATCGCGGCGATCGTGCTCGCCGCGGGACGGGCCACGCGCATGGGCGAGCCCAAGGTCTTGCTGTCCCTAGGGGATCGGACGCTGCTCGCGCACGTGATCTCGGCCGCCCGGGCGTCGGGATGCGGAGCTGTGCTCGTCGTTGCGGGATGGCACGCCGCCGAGGTGCGGCGCGAAGCGGAGGCCTTCGGTGCTACGGTCGTCGTCAATCCGCGCTACGCCGAGGGCATGGCGACGTCGCTCGCGGCCGGTGTGGCGGCGCTGCCTGCCGACTGCGAGGCCGCCGTGGTCCTGCTCGGCGATCAACCCCGCATCGGCCCAGCGGCGATCAACCGCCTCATCGCCGCCCACCGTGCGACCGGCAAGCCGATCGTGCTGTCCCGGTACGGCGGTGTGGCCGGTCCGCCCGCGCTGTTCGCCCGCGCCCTGTTTTCGGAGGTCTCCGCGCTCACCGGCGACGCGGGCGCGCGCGGCGTGGCGGCGCGCCATCCGGATCGCGTCGCGGAAGTGACCCTGGCCGCGGACGAGGCGTGGGACGTGGATACCCCGGAGGATCTCGCGCGGCTCAGGCGGGCCGTGATGCTCTGACCGCCCCGTCCTCGAAAGGAGCAGGGGGCGCGAACGCAAAATTTTCCGCTCAAATCGAAAGTGATCGGTCGATCCCCGTGCATTGGCGGAGGACGCCGGGTGTTGCGCGCGAGGCGGCCCCGCAGCCTTAAAGAGCGATGAAGGGGGAGACGCATGTCCGGGACTCGTGAACTGCACTGGTCGGACGATCAGGCCGCCCGGATCGTACGGGAGACGTACGGGGCGGTAATTCCGGCGGACACCGGGGTCGCGCAAAGCCTCTACGCGCCGGAAGAATTGGCTCCGCTCACGAGGTCCGCGGCGGAGATGGCCCTCGGTCTTGGAAACCCCGTCCGATACGCTGGTCTCCGGCACGGAGAAACCGTCCTCGATCTAGGGAGCGGCGGCGGCATCGACACGCTGCTCGCGGCGCTGCGGGTCGGTCCCTCGGGGAGGGCGATCGGCCTCGACATGACGCCGGGGATGCTCGAGAAGGCCCGGGCCCACGCGGCGGCGATGGGCGCCTCGAATGTCGAGTTCGTCGAAGGACGCATGGAGGACATCCCGCTGCCCGCGGACGCGGTCGACGCGGCGATCAGCAACGGCGTCATCAACCTCGTGACGTCGAAGGGAAAGCTCTTTCGCGAAATCTTCCGCGTGCTCCGGCCGGGCGGCCGGCTGGTGTTCTCCGATTCCGTGATCGACGGTACCCTGCCGAAGGAGGTGCTGGAGAACGAAGCCGCCTACGCGGGCTGACTCGCCGGCGCGCTTGCGGAGCAAGCGCTTCTGGAGCACGGGCGCAAGGCAGGGTTCACCAACGTGACGACCGTCGGCGAGCGGGTCCCGATGACCAAGGAGCGGCTGCGGTTGTATCCGCTGTTCTCCGAGGAGTTCCTGGACTGGCTCTTCCAGCGGATAGATCCGTCGTGCAACCCAATCTATACCGCGCACTTCGCCATGGAGAAGCCCCGCTAAACGCCCGAATCGCGCGGAGGGAGGAGCAAAGATGGCGACCACCCGCTGGCACATCCCGTGACCAAGGCGGAAGCGCGGCTCAAGGTCGTGCTGGCCCAGGGGTTCGTGGCGAAGGAGCTCGATCAGGTTTCCCTCAAGGAGTTCTGGGTGCGCGCGAGCCCGGAGCTGCAGTTCGCGCACCCGGGGAAGTGCGGGGAACTGGCCAAGATCCAGTGGCAGGGTCCTTGACCGACGCCTCACGCCGGCGCAGCACGGGCCTGGGACCGATGAGGCCGATGCGGACCGCGGTCTTGTCGCGCGATGCATCGATCGTGGTGGCCGGTGTCGCCGGTCTGACGGCCCTGGCTTGGTTCGACCTCGCGCGCATTGCCGACGGGATGTCGAAGGACGCGGGCATCAACATGGGAATGAAAATGGGCGCGGTGATGACCATGTCTGCGCCGCCGCGCTGGACGGTCGACGATCTGCTCGCCAACGGGTTCATGTGGACCGCCATGATGATTGCGATGATGCTTCCCTCGGCCGCGCCGATGCTGCTGCTCTTCGCACGCGTCCAGCGCACGCGCCGCGCCGCCGGGCAGATCGCGGTGCCGGCCGGCCTCTTTGCGGGGGGATTCCTGCTGGTCTGGGCGGCGTGGGGGTGGCTCGCCGCGGGGCTGCAGTGGGTGCTCCAGGCGCTGCTCGTCCTGTCCCCGCAACTGGCGGTCGCGCGGCTGCCACTCGCGTTCACGTTTCTCGCCGTCGCCGGAGTCTACCAGTTCACCCCGCTGAAGCACGCCTGTCTCACCCGCTGCCAGACGCCCCTCGGTTTCCTGTTGACGCAGTGGCGCGAGGGTGCCCGCGGGGCACTGCGCATGGGAGCCCGGTACGGCGCCTACTGCGTGGGCTGCTGCTGGGCGCTGATGGGATTGCTCTTCGTCGTCGGCATCATGAACATGCTGTGGATCATGCTGCTGGCCGTCTTCGTTCTCATCGAAACGGCGGCCGTGCGGGGGCCGTGGCTAGCCCGGGCCACGGGCCTGGCGCTCTTCGGTTGGGCGCTGTACCTGCTGCGTTCCGGCCTCCCCGGGTGGACACGGTGAGCGTCGAGCTCGGACTGTTTACGATGCCGTTCCATCATCCGAGCCGCGACTACGCGGCCATTCTCGAAGAGGACCGGCACGCGGTCGTTCTGGCCGACGCGCTCGGGTTCTCGGAGGCCTATGTTGGCGAGCACTTCACGTCGTGGAGCGAGCGCATCACCGACCCGTTGATGTTCTTCTCGACGGTGATCGAGCGGGCGCCCGCGATTCGCTTCGGCACCGGTGTGCTGAACCTGCCGCAGGCCCATCCGCTCACCGTCGCGGCGCGGGTCGCGCAGTTCGATCATCTCTGCGGGGGACGCTTTATCATGGGCATCGGGTCCGGCGGATTGGTGAGCGACCTGGAGGCGTTCACCGTCACCGACGCGGAGGCGCGCGGCCGCATGCTGGCCGAGGCCGTCGATATGATCCTGGCGATCTGGCGCGAGGATCCGCCGTACGACCTGCGCGGGCACGCCTGGACGATTTCGGTCAAGGACGGCATCTGGCCGGAGTTCAAGGTCGGCTGGATGCCGAAGCCGTATCAGCGGCCGCACCCCCCGATCGCGCTCTCGCTGGTCACGCCGAATTCGGCGAGCGCCCGCGTCGCGGGGGAGCGCGGCTGGATTCCGATCTCCGGCAACTTCTTCAACAAGCGGTATCTGCGGGGACACTGGGAGCGCTACGCGGAGGGGTGCGAGGCGGCGGACCGCCGGCCCGATCCCAACGTCTGGCGCGTCGCACGGTGCGTGCTCGTCACGGACACGGACGCCGAGGCGGACGCGTACCTCGCCGATTCGAGCAACGGGCTATCCTACTATTACACGTTCTTCCGGCACAGCTTCAGCGTGGGCCGGAAGGCGCTGTTCATGATCAAGCCGGATCCGGAGATGCCCGACGAGGCGGCAACCGTCGATGCGATCAAGCGCGCGCAGGTGATCGCGGGCGGTCCGGATCGCGTGCTCGACCAGCTCGTCACGCTGCGCGACGAGATCGGCCACTTCGGCACGCTCCTCGTGACCGGACACGACTGGGATCAACCGGCGCTGTGGCGCCGCTCGATGGAGCTGCTGGCCCGGGACGTGATGCCGCGATTCCGCCGGCACGCCGCCGCCACGCTGAAATCGTCGGGTTAGAAGATAGAGTACAGCGGTGGCGCGGGGAGCCTGACCCGAGCGATTTGGCTATCTCTTCAAGCCATCTGAGCGAGGGGAGGGTTCCCCGCGCCGCGCGCTACCACTCGTCGTCGCCGCCGGGCTCCCACTCGTCGTCGTCTTCGACAATCTGGCTGCGCGGATCTTCGTCTTCTCCGAGCCAGTCCATCTCTTCGTCGTCTTCGTGCTGCGCGGCAGGAAGCGGCTCGCGCATTGCCTCCGCTTCGACGGTTTGGGCGGAGCGGGCGGCCGCCGGCGCCGGTCTGCGCTTCGCGGGGGTGCGGGTTGCGGGGGTGGGGGTCGCGGTCTCGGAGGCGCGGGCGCTGGAGGTCTTCCGGCCGGTCCGGCTTGTCGTCCGGGCCTGAGCGGGGGCCGTGCTCGTCCTGGCCCTGGCCGCCGTCTTCCGCCCACGTGTCGCCTTGCGGGTCATTCCTTCACCTCCACTCGGGAATCACGCCTACCTATTATACTGCCGGAGTCAACCGTTACCGCCGCGCCGCGACGGAGTCGAGCAGCGCAACGATTCGTGCGGTCACGCGATCGAGTGTCTTCTCGAACGCGGCCTCGGAGAACGCGGCGACGGCGGGGATGGTCATCCACGGCTCGCCGGCACCGGCGCCCGGCTTGGGCGGGCCGACCTGCACGACCGGGTGTCCCGCGGCTCCGAAGCCCTCGACGAGCACGACGTCGGGGGCGCCCTGCGCGGCGCCGGCCAGGCCGCGGATCAGCGATGCCAGCGGCATCTCCCCGGAGATCCGCACCGTAGTTTCGGAGGGCCCGGCCAGAACGACCCGCACCGCGCCCGCCTCGATCATCCGCGCACTGTCGCTCTTCGGCCGGTCGATCTGGAACCCGTGCGCGGCATGCTTGATCGCGCCGACGCGGAGTCCGCGCGCGACGAGCCGCCTGATGAGCCCGACGGCCGCGGCGGTCTTTCCGCTCCCGGACGCGCCCACGAGGCCGATGACAAGCGGGCCGGGCATCGCCGCGGGGATTCGAAAGTACTCACGGTCCTCGGGCCGGTCAAGACGCATCACCGCCACGCGCGCGCCGGGCGCGAGCGGCGGCGTTCCGCCCGGCAGCAGCACGAGGGTGTTCGCGGCGGTGAGCAGCGTCAGGCGGCCGAGCGACGCGTCGGTGAGCAGGTGGACGGTGCGCTCGTCGTCCGCGTCGAGCCGTCCCCACAGGGCGCGCAGCCGGTCCGTCGGCCGCGCCCATCCGTCCGCGAGCGCCATCATCTCAACCGGCCGTACGACGGCGCGCGCGCCCGCCAGCCGGCGGAGCACCGGGCGCACGAGCAGATGGAAGGCGGCCAGGCAGGCCACCGGTGTTCCGGAGAGCCCGATCGCCCACGTGTGTCCGGCTCGCGCCGCGAAGAACGGCCCGCCCGGTTTCAGGTCGACGCGCCCGGCGTACCGGTGCGCGCCGAGATCCAGCCACGTGCGATGGACCAGATCGTAGCGGCCGACCGAGACGCCGCCGGTGGAGAGCACGACGTTGTAGCGATCTTGCATGGCCGAGAACGCGCGCGCCATCTCCCGCGGACGATCCGCGATGATGCCGCGGTAATCGATCTCGCATCCGGCCGCGGCGAGCTCGCCCGCGAGCGTCACGGCGTTGCTGTTGACGATGCAGCCGGGCGGCGGCGGGGGCGCCCCGGCCGCCAACTCGACGAGCTCGCTGCCCGTGGCGACGAGCGCGACGCGCGGCCGGCGGTAGACCGAGACCGCGGCCACGCCGCACGCCGCGAGCGCGCCGCAGGCCGCGGGCGGAATCGGTTCGGCCGGCGCCGCGAGGATGTCGCCCGGCTGGATGTCCTCGCCGGGTTCGGCGACGTGGTGCCTCCCCGGCGCGGCGCGGTCGAGATGGAGCGCCGTTCCCTCCGCGCGCACAGTTTCGAGCGGCAGCACACGGTCGCCCCGCCGGGGCACGGGCGCGCCGGTCGTGATGGCCCAGGCTTCACCGCGCGCCGGTCCCGGCCCGGCCGGCTCGCCCATAACGGACGCTCCGGTGATCCGGAGGGTGACGGGCCGGCCTTCCGCGGCCCGGGCCACGTCCGCATCGTGGCAGACGTAGCCATCCATCGCGGCGCGTCGGATGCGGGGAACGGCCACGGGCGCGCGAAGGCGTCCCGTCGCGATCCGTCCTGCCGCCTCCCACACCGGAACGGTTTCGGCCGGAAGGGGTCGTACCACGGCCAGCAGCCGTTCCAAGACCTCTTGAAGGTCGGCGCCGGGAGCGCCGCGCGTCACCACGGCCGCTCTTTTTCCACGCCGTACTGCGCAGGCCTCCCCGCACGGCGCCGCGCCGGCCGCGGGGCGCCCGGCGGGGAGGAGGCCCGCGCATCTCGTGGAAGTACCGCCCAGTTTTACGCCGTTCCACGGACGTTCTTGGGGAGGACGCCGTACGACTACGATCCCGCACGCGGTCCCCGTCGTCTCGCCACCGCGTTTCGCTCGTTCGCGGATCGCTCCGCGTCTTTCGATGGAATTGATCCCACAGAGGAGGCGCACGCGATGACCACGGTTACCCGTCGTGGTTTGTTCAAATTGGCCGGCGCCGGCGCGGGCACGGCGGCGTTCTCGGCGCTCGGCTTCGATCTCGTCGAGGCCACCGAGGTCAAGCAGCAGCTCCACGTCGCGGGCGCCGCGGAATCCCATTCCGTCTGCCCCTACTGCGCCGTGGGCTGCTCGCTGATCGCGTTCACGCGCAAGCGCGCCGACGGTAACACCGAGATCCTGCAAATAGAGGGCGATCCCGACAGCCCGGTCAACGAAGGCCGTCTCTGTCCCAAAGGCGCGAGCGCGATGTCGATCGCCACCTCGAGCCGGCGGGTGGCCCAGCCGCTCTATCGCGCCGCGGGCGAGAACGCCTGGAAGCAGGTCCCGTGGGATTTCATGCTCGACCGCGTGGCGCGGCTCGTCAAGGATGCTCGGGACCGTACGTTCGTGACTCAAGACGACAAGGGCAACACCGTCAACCGCTGCGATGGCATTGGGTTCGCCGGCGGCGCCGCGTTCAGCAGCGAGGAAGGCTACCTCTCCACCAAGCTGATGCGCGGGCTGGGGGTGGTGCACTTAGAGCAGCAGGCCCGTGTCTGACACGGGCCTACGGTGGTCAGTCTGGCCGCCACGTTCGGAAGAGGAGCAATGACGAACCACTGGAGGGACATCAAGAACGCAGACCTCATCCTGATCAACGGCGCGAACCCCGCGGAAGCGCATCCCGTGGGCTTCCAGTGGTTCATGCGCGCCAAGCTCGATCCGAAGCGCGGCCCGGGGAAGGGCGGCGGGGCGAAGATCGTTCACGTGGACCCGCGGTTCACGCGAACGTCCGCGCTCGCGGATACCTACCTCCGCATCCGAACCGGCACGGACGTCGCCTACTTCGGCGGGCTCATCAACTACGTGCTGCAGAACAACCTCTACC
>DASYXS010000078.1:0-8319 GCA_035934535.1 bacterium | reverse complement strand
GGAATCGCAGGTCCTGCAGACGTACGTGAAGGGCTTCCGGATCATCCCGACGGGCGCCCTCAACTACGTGGAGCAGACGTCCATCGAGCGGTAGCCCCGTCCGCGCCGCGAAGCTTCACCGGAGCCGGCCGGAGTGAGCGCCTTTCTCGCCGGCCGGCTGCTGACACTCGTCCCCGTCCTCTTGGGCGTCTCGATTGTCGTGTTTCTGCTCGTCCACCTCCTGCCGGGCAACGCGATCCAGATGTTTCTCGGCACACAGGTGGAGATGACGCCGGCGCAGATGGACGAGCTGCGGCGGCTGTTCGGCCTCAACAAGCCGCTGCCGCTGCAGTACGTCGATTGGATCAGCCACCTCCTCCGCGGCGACTTCGGCGTCTCGCTGCGGACGAGCCGCGCGGTCCTGCCCGACATCCTGGCGCGCCTGCCGCTCAGCGGGGAGATCACGCTGCTCGCGCTGGTGATCGCGCTCATGATCGCCGTGCCCGTCGGCATCACGGCCGCGCTGCGGCGGGGATCCGCGGCCGACGCGGCGATCCAGTTGGGCGGGCTCGCCGGCCTCAGCATCCCCAACTTCTGGCTGGCCACGATGATGCTGCTGGCACTCGGGAACGTCGGGACGATCGCCTCGATCGGGATCTACGTCGGCTTCTTCACCAGTCCGCTCCGCAACCTCGCCGTCATGCTGCTGCCGTCATTTTCGCTCGGGATCGCGCTCGCCGCCGTGATCATGCGGTTCATCCGTTCGTCGCTGCTCGAAGTGCTCGGCCACGACTACGTCCGGACGGCGCGGGCGAAGGGACTCCGCGAGCAGGTGGTCCTGTACCGCCACGCGCTGCGCAACGCGCTGATCCCGGTCATCACCGTCGTGGGCTTCCAGGCCGGCTATCTGCTCGGCGGCACCGTGGTCATCGAGGAAGTGTTCGCGCTGCCCGGCATGGGGCGGCTCGCGCTCGCGGCGATCAGCCAGCGCGACTACCCGGTGGTGCAGGGCGTCGTGCTCGTCATCGCGCTCCTGTTCGTGCTCGTCAACCTCGCCGTCGACGTCGCGTACGCGTTCGTCGATCCCAGGGTGCGGTACGGATGACGCCGCCGTCGACGTCTGCGCTGGCGAAAGCCGCGGCCGCCCGCCGGCAGGCCGGCCCGTCGAAGAGCCGGCCGGCGTTCGCCATGCGCCTCGCGCGGACCCCGTTGGCCGTGGCGGGCGTGCTCATCGTCGCGGCCTACCTCCTCGCCGCGGCCGGAGCCCCGCTGTTCTCGCCCGACGATCCGCTCCGCATGCACTCGGAGGCGCTGCTGGCACCGCCCGGCGGCGGGCATCCGTTCGGGACGGACCAGTTCGGGCGCGATTTGCTGGCGCGGCTGCTCTACGGCGCCCGCTCGTCGCTCGCCGTGGCGTTCGGCTCGGTCGCGCTCGCGCTGGCGGCGGGGGGCCTCGCCGGGATCCTCGGCGGCTACCGCGGCGGCGTACTCGACAACGTGCTGATGCGCGCGATGGACGTGATCTTCGCGTTTCCGGCGGTGCTGCTCGCGATCGCGATCATGGCGATCGCCGGCACCGCCGTCGGCAACGTCATCGTGGCGATCGGGATCGTCTACACGCCGCAGTTCGCGCGCGTGATCCGGGCGAGCACGCTCGAGACCCGCGGCCTCGAGTACGTCGAGGCGGCCGGCGCGCTCGGCGCCGGTACGCTCCGGATTCTGCGCAGCCACGTGCTGCCAAACATCACGGCGCCCCTCATCGTGCAGACGTCGCTCAGCCTGTCCTTCGCGATCCTCACCGAATCGGCGCTGAGCTTTCTGGGCCTCGGGACCCAGCCCCCGACGCCGTCGTGGGGCAACATGCTGGCCGAGGCCCGGCGGTTCATGGTGATCGCGCCGTGGACCGCGGTCGCGCCGGGCGCCGCGATCGCGCTGATCGTGCTCGGCTTCAACCTGCTCGGAGACGGATTGCGCGACCTGCTCGACCCGCGGCTGCGTCTGTGACCGGGATCGGCCGATTCGATCGTGTGGAGGGTCCGTGATGTCCGCGCATGAGCGCAGCACCGAAGCCGCCAACCCGGCCACGCGGGATTTCGACCTGCTGCCGGTGCTCGAGCAGGCGCGCCTGATGAACACGGAGGATCACCGCGTGCCGACGGCCGTCGCCGCCACGCTGCCGGCGCTCGCGACCGCCGTCGCGCGGGTCGCCGAGGCGCTCGGGCACGGCGGGCGGCTCATCTACGTCGGCGCCGGGACGAGCGGACGCATCGCCGCCCTCGACGCCGCGGAGTGTCCGCCGACCTTCGGCACCGATCCGGAGGCGGTCCAGGCCGTGCTGGCCGGGGGCGCGAAGGCGATGGTCGAAGCCGTGGAGGGCGCGGAGGACGACGCGGCCGCCGGGGCGCGCGAAATGGATGCGCGCGGCGTGAACTCCGCCGACGTCGTCGTCGGCATCGCCGCGAGCGGCGAGACGCCGTTCACCGTCGGCGCGGTGCGCCGGGCCCGCGAGCGCGGGGCGTGGACCGCCGGGATCGCGTGCAACGCGGGCACGTCGCTCGAGGCGGCGTCCGACCTCGCGATCGTCCCGCTGGTCGGGCCGGAGGTGATCGGCGGCAGCACGCGGCTCAAGGCCGGGACCGCCCAGAAGCTCGTCCTCAACATGTTGAGCACGCTTGCGATGGTGCGGCTCGGCAAGGTGTACGGAAACCTCATGGTCGACCTTCGCGCGACGAACGCCAAACTGCGCCGCCGCGCGGCGCGCATCGTCGCCGCGGCGGCCGCCACCGGCGAGGACCGGGCCGGCGCCGCCCTCGGCCTCGCCGGCGGACGCGTCCCGGTGGCGATCGTGATGCTCCGCCTCGGCCTCGACGCGCGCGCGGCCGCTGCGCGGCTCGAGCGCACGGGCGGATCGATCCGGCGCGCGCTCGGGGAGGCGAACTGATGGGGTGGCCCTGGCTCGACGCGCTGCTCGCGAAGCCGACCAAGCGCATCGTCGGTCTGATCTCCGGCACGTCCGCGGACGGCGTCGCCGCGGCCCTGGTCGACATCACGACCGGCACCGACGCCGACCACCCGGGGGTCGCGCTGCGCGGATTCGCGATGTCGCCGTTTCCGGACGAAGTCCGCGCCCGCGTGCTGCACGCGGTCATCGAGCCGCTGACCACACAGTCGCTGGCGTCGCTCTCCTACCTGCTCGGGGAATTGTTTGTCGAGGCGGCGCGCGGGGTGGTCCGGGCCGCCGGAGTGGAGCTCGACGACGTGGACCTCATCGCCTCGCACGGCCAGACGGTCGCCCACGTGGGCATGCCCGACCCGGCCGATCCCTGGGCGCGCGCGGCCACGATGCAGATCGCCGAGCCGGCCGTCATCGCCGCGCGGACGGGCCGTCCGGTGATCGCGGACTTTCGCTCCGCGGACATCGCGGCCGGCGGGCAGGCCGCGCCCTTCGTCCCCTACGCCGACCTGCTGCTGCTCGGCGCCTCCCACGGACGCATCGCGTTGAACCTCGGCGGCATCGCGAACTTCACGGTGCTGCCGCCGGACCCCCGGCGCGACGACGTCTACGCGTTCGACTGCGGACCGTCCAACATGGTGATCGACGGGCTGGTCCGGCACTTCAGCGGCGGCGCCGAACGGTTCGACCACGACGGCCGGCGCGCCGCGCGCGGCAGCGTCCGCCCGGACGTGCTCGCGGAGTTGATGCGGGATCCGTTCGTCACCGCCGCGCCGCCGAAGACGGCCGGGCACGAGCAGTACGGCCAACCGTTCCTTCGCGCGCTCCTCGCACGCTGGGGCGACGTGCCGCAGGACGACCTGATCGCCACGGCCACGGCGTTCTCCGCGGCCGCGGTCGCTTGGAATATCGCGCACTACGTGGCGCCGGCGCACTCGGTCGATGAGTTGATCGCGTCGGGCGGCGGCACGCATAATCCGGTGTTGATGGAGCGCCTCGCCGAGGCGGTCGCGCCCATGCGCGTCCGCCGCATCGACGATGTGGGCATCCCCGGCGACGCAAAGGAGGCGCTGGCCTTCGCGCTGCTGGGGCACGCGAGCCTCCTCGGCCGCCCCGGCGCCCTGCCGCGGGTCACGGGCGCGGGGTATCCGGCGATTCTCGGCACGTGGACGTGGCCGCCGGTGAACCGGCTGCGGCCCTCATGACCCCGCCCGCGCCGTGAGCTCCGACCGATTCGCCGAGGCCGTCCGCCTCCTCGACCGCGCGGCCGGCGCGGCATATCCGGGCGCCGTGCTCGCGGTGCTCTGGCGCGGCGACGTCGTCGTGCGCCGCGCGACCGGCCGCACGGCGGCGCGCGAGGGGGCGCCCGCGGTCGTGCCCGAGACCGTCTACGATCTCGCCTCGCTCACCAAAGTGGTGGCCACGCTGCCGCTCGTCCTCCAGGCCGTGGCGGAAGGCCGGGTGGCGCTCGACGACCCCGTCCCCGTTCACCTCCCCGAGTGTCCCCATCACAACGTCACGATCCGGCATCTGCTGACGCACACGTCGGGACTGCCGGCGTGGATCCCCTTCTATCTCCGCACGATGGCGGGCGACGCCATCGTGCGGGGCGCCGCGGCGACACCGCTCGTCGCCCAACCCGGCTCACAGGTCACGTACAGCGACATCGGGTTCGTGCTGCTCGGCGAAATCGCCCGGCGGACGCTTGGCGCACCGCTGGACGTGCTCGCGAGAAAACGGCTCTACGCACCCCTCGAGATGACGCACACGGGCTACCGGCCGGTGCAGGCCGCCGCTGCCGGGCAGGGCCCCGGCGGCGCGGGGCAGGCATCCGGCGCGGCGGGCGGCGGCGAGGATCTCCGCGCGATCGCACCGACCGAAGACGGCACGGCGGTCGAGCAGCACATGGCGCGGGATCCCCGATGGGTCGAGGCGGGGCGCCGGCACACCTGGCGCCGGTACCTCATCTGGGGGGAGGTGCACGACAGCAACGCGCACGCGATGGGCGGGGTATCCGGACACGCGGGGCTGTTCGGCACGGCCGAGGATCTTCTCGCGTATGCCCGGATGTGGCTGGCCGGCGGCCGCGGGCCCCACGGCCCCGTTCTCGAGCCCGCGCTCGTGCGCGATGCGATCACCCCGCAGACGCCGCCGCCGAACGTCCGCGGGCTGGGGTGGGCCCTGACCGGCGAGCACGGCTGGTGGCGCGACGCGCTGTCGCCGGGCGCGTTCGGTCACACCGGCTTCACCGGCACGTCGATCGTCGTGGATCAGGCGCGGGACCTCGCGATCGTGCTGCTGAGCAACGCGGTCCATCTCGGCCGTGACCGCACCGGCATCCTGTCGCTCAGACCGGCGATCGCGGCGGCGGTCGCGGCCGCGATCGCCTAGCCGCGCGGGCGGCTCGGACGGGTCGGACCGCTCGGCATACGACGGCGCACTAATTGGCGTATTAATGAGGTTTTCATAATATAGTGATGACTCAAGCATCAAAAAAGGCCGGTGTGTCTCAGGAACCCTTGGCTCACCGCGGGATGCCGGCGGAGCCGGTGGACACCGTTGCGGACGCTGCGGCGGAGCCGGCGCAGATCGTCGGCGGGGGTGTTCGCCAAGGCCGTGGCATCGAGGTGGGCCCACAGCTGCTCGACGGGATTGAGGTCCGGGGCGTACGCGGGCAGCCACTCGACGGTCAGCCACGATCGATATCGGGCGAGCGTCTCCTGGACCACGCGGCTGCGGTGGGCAGGCAGGCGATCCCACACGAGAATCACGCGACGTCGCGCGTGGTGCCGGAGCGCCGTCAGGAACCGGACCACCTGCGCGCTGCGCCCGGGGCCCGGATGGAACGCGAGGGACCAGCGGGGACGATGGCCGCGCGCCGTTGTCAACAGCGCCCCGATGGCCGAGAGATGCTTCCAGTGATTGAACGGCTCCACGACCACCGGGGTGCGGCCCTTCGGGGCCCACGTCGCGCGAATCGGCGGGCGTTGCGTGAAGCCGCTCTCGTCCAGGAAGCCCAGCACGGCCCTCAGCCGAGCGGCGTTTTTTTTACCCGCGGCCACGTCGTGTGGATCCAGCGGGCCACGGCCTCGGGATTGCGCTCTTTGGCCTGTCGCGCCGGGCGTTGGCGGCTCCACCCCAAGTGGCGCAAGACACGCCAGGCCTGCGGGACGGAGTAGCGGACATGGCAGACTTTCCAGATTACCGTGACGATGCGCTGCAGCGTCCACAAGTGCGTGGGGAAGCCCCACGCGGTGGGGCCGCGGACGAGCGCAGCCTCCAGCCGCTGCAAGGCGGCGGCGTCGAGGCGAGGCTTCCGGCCAGCGCGGCCGGCCCCGCGCAGACCGGCCGCGCCGTGGGTCCGCCACGCCTCATACCAGCGGCTCGCCGTCTCGCGGGACACGCGCAGGTGGCGCACGACGTCGGCTTGGCGCTGGCCACGCGCGAACAACTCCGCGGCGCGTTGCCGGCGCGCTTCCAGAGCAGCGAAGTCTCGTCGGGTGCGAAGGGTGGGCGCCATGAGGGCATGATAGCAGATTGTCGGGCGTATGTCACTATATTACGAAAACTTCATTAATTACGGAGGACCGGGTGCGGCGCACCCGGTCCTCCGTTGCCCGTTCGGCTCGGTCCCGTGCCCGGTCAGATCACCTTCGTCCTACATGTGATACCCGACATCGAAGAACGGACCCGATGTGCGCACGGTGCAGGGACAGACCGTGTTGGGGAGCGCCCCGGTGTTCTCGGTGATCCACCGGTAGCCGCCCTCGACCAGCCATCCCCGCGGCCACATGTACTGGACGCTCGCGCCGAAGTCCGTCGCGTTGCCGCCGGACGTGGTCGTGCTCCCGAACGTAAAGCTCGTCGACGTGGACGGATACCACGCCGCGGTGGCGTTGAAGGCCCATCGGGTATTCGGCACCGGAATCATGACGTCGGCCCCGACCCGGTACCCCCTTGCCTCGAGCGTCTGCGCAAGGCCAAAATTCGAGACGTGCTTGATATCGCCCCATCCCGCGAATCCCCGAAGGGTCACCGTGGTCAGCTGCCAGGCGTAGAAGAGGTCGCCGCTCCACACGGTGTCGGTGCCGCCCGTCGAGCCGGCGTACGTGCCGCCCCAGCTTCCCGGGGTGGCGGTGTCGTACTTGAGATGGATGCCCCAGTGCGACGTGTCACTGGTCCAGCGGAGGTCGCCGCCCCAGAAGTTCGTGGACCAGTTGCCGAACTGTCCCGACGACTTGGAGTTGGTCACCGTCGTCGGCCAGTAGTTTAATTTGAGTTCCCATGTTGCGTCCGCCGGCCGGGACGCCAGACTGAAGCCGCAGACCAGCGTGACGACGAATATCGCGAGTGCGCGAAGCCGGACAATTCTCGTCAAGGCATCTCCCCTCCACCCCGATCTCGTTCGTGTGATGTCCGGTGTTTCGACGTTCGCATGACGATCACCTGTCTTGGGGTAGAGGACCGCGTTTCGGTGCTCACGAAGCCGCACGCAATGGACTACTTTCTCGGCGTCGACGGCGGGGCGTCCAGCACCACCTGCGCCGTCGCCACCGGCGACGGAGCGGTCGTCGGCATCGGGCACGCCGGACCGAGCAATCACATCCTGGCTCCCGGAGGCCGCGAACGCGCCCGCGCGGCCGTCGGCGGCGCCGTCGCCCACGCGCTCGCCGCGGCGGGATTGGGAGCCGTCGAGTTCCGCGCGGCGCAGTTCGGGATGACGGGGATCACCCACGACACCGAGCAGGCGCACGCGTTCGCCGGGGTCGTCGCCGAAACGGTCAGGGCGGCGATCGTCCGGATCGAGAACGACGCCGTGATCGCGCGCGCCGGTGCCTTGGCGGGACGCCCCGGCGTCATGGTGATCGCCGGCACAGGCTCGGTGGCGCTCGGGGAAGATCCGAGCGGGCGGCAGGCCCGCGCCGGCGGGTGGGGATACGTCTTCGGCGACGAGGGCAGCGGGTTCGCGATCGGATGCGGCGCGGTGCGCGCCGCCCTCCACGCCCGCGACGGGACGGGTGAGCCGACGGTGCTCGTCGAACGCTTCGCCGAGACCGCCGGCATGCCGGTCACCGATATTCCGATGGCCTTCTACGAGGGGCGGATCGACCGGTCCAAGATCGCGGCGCTTGCGCGCGCGGTGTCGCGCGCGGCGGAGGAGCACGACGCGGTGGCCCGGCGCCTCATCGACGAGGCGGCGGCCGCGCTGGCCCGTCTCGCGGGCGCCGTGATCGCGCAGCTGCGCTGGCCGGACGGACCGGTCGCGGTCGGACCGGTCGGCGGCGTCTTCGATGCCGGCCGTACGATCCTGCATCCCCTCAAGGAGGCGCTGGCCCGCACCGCGCCATCCGCGGTGCTCGTCCCGCCGAGGCTCGCGCCGGCCGCCG